>CAJWFL010000039.1:0-14508 GCA_913031455.1 uncultured Gammaproteobacteria bacterium | reverse complement strand
GACGAAATAATTCTGGGGCGAAGTGCGGAATTCCAGTAAACTGTAAATCTTCACCTTCAGTAAATGTATCACCTATCTGAATCGTGCCATGATTATGAAGACCCAAGATATCTCCTGGGTAAGCCTCTTCAGCAGAAGCACGATCGCCCGCCAAAAATGTCACCGCATCCGAAATACGCACATCTTTGCCAATTCGGGTGTGCTTAATCTTCATTCCTTTCTTGTAGGCACCAGAGCAAACACGCAGAAACGCAATTCGGTCTCGATGCTTAGGATCCATATTGGCCTGAATCTTAAACACAAAGCCTGAAAATTTTTGTTCGGAAGGATCAACAGCTCGTGTTTCTGTCTCGCGAACAATTGGCTTTGGGGCGTGCTCAACAAAGTCATCTAACATCTCACGAACCCCGAAGTTCCCCATGGCTGTGCCAAAAAATACTGGGGTTAATTCACCCACCAGGAATCGTTCGGTCTCAAATTCGGGAGTGGCTTCACGAACAAGTTCAACCTGATCTGCGAAGTCTTGCCACTCAGATCCGAGCAATTCACGCGCCTCGTCCGAATTCAGTCCGTGGATCTTCACATCGTCAGGGATTCGATCACCTTGCCCTTTAACATAGACATGAATCGTATCAGTCCTCAGATGATAGATACCCCTAAAATGCGGGCCCATTCCAATCGGCCAGGTCACAGGAGTCGCTTGAATTTTTAAGACGTCTTCAACTTCATCCATTAATTCAATCGGATCACGAATATCACGGTCCAACTTATTGACGAAAGAAACGATCGGTGTGGTCCGCAGACGGCATACTTGCATTAACTTAATGGTGCGGTCCTCAACACCCTTCGCACCATCAAGTACCATCAGCGCTGAATCGACCGCGGTCAATGTTCGATAGGTATCTTCAGAAAAGTCCTCGTGACCAGGCGTATCCAACAGATTGACCACTCGATCCTTGTAGGGAAACTGCATCACTGAGGTTGTCACCGAGATCCCTCGCTCCTGCTCCATCTGCATCCAATCTGACGTCGCATGGCGCGCCGCTTTGCGCGCCTTGACCGTTCCGGCGACAGAAATGGCATTTCCGAATAACAACAACTTCTCCGTCATCGTGGTTTTACCCGCATCGGGGTGGGAGATGATTGCAAATGTACGGCGGACCGCACCTTCCCGTTCAATTTGATTCACAGTGATTCTCGATCAGTGGTCAATGCGCGCGAAGTGTATAGAAGTGTCGCAAAAAGACCAAACTAAGGCTGTTTAACATACCGCCCAGGGGCAACTTCAATCACAGGTCGCAGTCCGCTACCCGGTTGGGGTGGCGGTACCTCGGCCCCTGCTTGACGTAGGAGAAACTGATTCCACGACACCCACCAACTGCCTTTGCGCTTTTCAGCTGTTTGTTTATTCGATGGGCTCGCTGCACTTAAAATATAATGGTCATGACGATTATTGGCTGGTGGCGTAATGACGCCGGCATTATGGCCACCCTCACCAAGCACACAGATCGGTGTATTTGAAAACTGTTTGGCTGCCATCATGACACTTTGCCATGGACTAATATCATCGCTCTCTGCGCCAAAAAGAAAGATGGGGCAGTTGATGGATGCGATATCAATTGACTGGCCGGCGAGCTCTATTGGAGTCCCACTGATCAAACGATTGTTCAGGTACAACTCCTCTAGAATCCACAACACCAATGATGCGGGCGTCCGTGTTCCATCGCCTAACCAATGCAACAGCGGAAATGGCTTTTCACGCTGACCCAAGACATAGGAATTCAATACCCGACCGAACAACAGATCATGAGGACGCAAGCTCGCAAAGGTTCTCAGCATGAGTTCAGCCGGCAAATAACCCAAATTCGTGAGTGGCTGACGAATCGCATCGATGCTGTTTTTAGAGACCAAATGTCCCAACGGTCCCGGTTCTTGATAATCAAGCAAAGTAGTCAACAAAGACAGTGATGCGATGCGATGCTCTCCACGTGCTTCCAACCAAGCAGCGAGGATTGTCGCAATGATCCCACCTGCGCAATATCCCATCACCTGTGTCTTCACTTGAGGTAACATGCGGTCGATCTGTTCAAGTGCAGCGAGCGCCCCATCTAAGACGTAATGCGTCATCTCATAAGGCGCAAGCATTTCGGTTGGATTGATCCAACTGATCAAGAAAACGGTATGGCCCTGATCGACCAGCCAGCGCACCATCGAATACTCACCCGACAGATCAAGGATATAGAAACGATTGACAAAGGCTGGAATCAATAGCACGGGGTTTTCGTGCACGGTACCTGTACGGGGCCGATATTGAATCAACTGGAACAACTGATTCTCAAACACCACATCGCCGGGAGTTGCCGCCAGATTTTGCCCGAGAGAAAACGCGTCAGGTCGAATCGTATCAGGAAGTATCGCCCCGGCAAGGATATCTTGACGCCAATTATCGAGACCTTGCTCTAGATTGATTTGTCCTGATTCGATGGTTGCCCTCAATTTGGCAATTAATTCATCAGTCGCTTGCACCTGTCGGATCAACCAAAGGATTTGCGAGCGGTCAAAGCCCTCAACCTCAGGAAAAGATACTGTGACCTCATCGAATAATTCGGCCCAGGATAAGTCATCGGACTCAGTATCGAGGAGCGCTTGAATCAGCTTAGGCAACAAATCCGTTGCGAAAACACGGAAACGGTCGGGATCTTCAACCGATAGCGAAATCAAAAAATGACCAAGTTCATTGATGCCAGTCGGTTTAAAGAAATTGAGTAACTGGCTCTCGGCAGTGAGCCGAGAAAGCCATGCTTGAATCCATTCACGTTGTGATGGGTCTAAGCCCTGTAATCCCTGCAAACAAAGCCTCTCAAACTTTTTGCGCTCGCATCAATTTGTGAGTATGGTTTGTAATAATAATTCACGAAAGCAGGCATTCCCATGCGCACACTGAAAAAATATCCCAACCGCCGTCTCTATGATACGTCTCAGAGCTGTTACGTTACCATTGATAACGTCAGGGATTTAGTCCTTGGGCATGAACGCTTTCGTGTGGTTGACTCTAAATCAGGTGAAGATCTCACGCGCTCGATTTTATTGCAGATCATCATGGAGCAAGAAAACGATTCCGGCGAACATGTATTGACTAACGAAGTGCTCCAACATCTGATTCGTTTCTACGGATCAGGTATGCAAACCAACATGGCCCACTTTCTCGAGCAATCGATTTCATTTTTCTTGAATCAACAAGAAGCAATGCAAGATCAAGTGCGATCTGTCATTGGTGCAAACTCGCCGATTGGCGTTTTCCAGAAAATGACTGAAGACAACATGAAACTGTGGGAATCAATGTCTCAAACGATACTCGGTCGAAAGCCTTCAACTAAAGACGAATAACTTTATTGATGCAACGCACAAAAAACTGTTGACACTGCACTGCAACATGTTATTTTACCGTCAAATCTTGTGCGACGCACAAAACCATTGAAAGGGAAATGACTATGTACGCAAAAATGATCGAAGATATGCAGGCAAATATGAAGCAAGCGTTTGACGTGAAGTCATACGAAGTTGCAATGAAGCCGATGACTGACCTATTCGAAGTCAACAAAGCGACTGTTGAAGCATTAGCTGAACAGCAAACTGCACTCGTTAAGGAACTGGTTGAAGGTGCGATGGAGCAAGCTAAAGCACTATCAACTGAAAAAGATATGGCTGCTGTTGTTGAATCACAGAAGTCTTACCTCCAAGGTCTGCAAGGTCGCCTAATCGACGCGGCTAAAGCGTCACAGGAAACGCTTGTAAAGAGCCGTGACGAAGCGACTACCATCGTTAAGGGCGCGATCGAGACAGCAACTAAGCACTAATTGCTTTGCTTCTCGAGTAAAGAGAGGAACTTCGGTTCCTCTTTTTTTTTGCGTGAAACACATTACCATTATGGGGTTAAAACAAGGAAATCCCCCATGACAGACTTCCGCGCGTTGCGCCTCCACAAAACCGACACTTCCGCTCCAGACATTGCCATCGAACGATTGACCACAGACGATCTGTCAACGGGCAATGTTTTGATTGCAAATGAATTCAGCTCTCTCAATTACAAAGACGCACTCGCTGTGACAGGACAGGGTAAAATCATCCGCGACTTTCCGATGATTCCAGGCATTGACGCAGCCGGTACCGTACTTGAGTCAAGCGATCCAAATTTCCGAGACGGCGAACATGTCATTCTCACAGGTCATGGAGTCGGTGAGACACACACCGGGGGCATGTCGGAACAAGTCAGAGTCCCTGGGTCATACTTGGTCAAAACACCGAAGGCGCTGGACAGTCGTCAAGCGATGCAATTCGGTACAGGTGGACTGACTGGAATGCTTTGTGTCCTCGCACTCCTCGATTCAGGCTTGAAACCCGCTGATGGTCCAATCGCTGTCTCTGGTGCTGGGGGAGGCGTTGGTGGCATCGCAACGACCGTACTATCGACACTCGGATATGAAGTCCACGCAATCACAGGTCGAGAATCAGAGCACGCGAGATTGAAAGCGCTCGGCGCAGCTGAGATCCTTAATCGGACAGACTTCGCTCGTGACCCAAAGCCACTGGAAAGTACTCGTTTTGCCGGGGCGATCGACACAGTTGGCGGCCAAGTGCTTGCGACTTTCATTCCACAAATCATGTATAACGGCGTGATTGCGGCGACCGGCAACGCCGGTGGATTCAAGTTCTCAACGACAGTGTTCCCTTTTATTTTGAGAAATATCCGCTTGCAAGGTGTTGATTCTGTTCATGCACCATCTGAAATCAGGGATCGCGCCTGGCAATTACTGTCAGAGAACGTTACCACCGATCAGTTAGAAGCAAGCACACGCACAATCGGCATAGAGCAGGTACTCGATACAGCCGAGAGGCTGATCAATAATGAAGTCTCCGGACGCATCCTGATCGACGTGCACGCCTAACATTTCGACTGCGGAGGCTCGCGCGACCACGCAAGTCACTCAGCAGCAAAGCCGTCGACCAGTCTGTTCACAGAATCTCGATCGAACGAGATTTTCATTGGTTACAAATATAGCCGTGTCGTCGTTTCTGCCAGCAAGATATCGCGTGCGGTGACGTCTTTTGCATCGTGCGACCACCAGTCAACGCGAACCCGGCCCCAACTCACCGTAATTTCCGGATGGTGGTCTGCTGCATCCGCCGCCTCGCCAACACGCGAGGCAAACACCATTGCTTGAGTAAAATCATCAAATTGAAAGGTTCGAGTCAATACGTACACTCCATTCTTGAGTTCCCGACTCCAACCTTGAGGGGCGCGCTCCATCATCACCTCTCTACGCGGTTGAGTTGAATTTAGCCTAGTATACCATGGCAATCTCTGTCTTGAAATGACAGCCAAGGACAAAGCCAAATGAGCTCACGCAATCAGCCAAGGTTCTTCGCCAAGATTTTTTGCGCCCATTTCTGAGGACCAGTCTGATGCACGCTAGTGCCTTGTGAATCTACTGCAACTGTCACCGGCATGTCCTCAACAACAAACTCATGAATCGCTTCCATCCCCAGGTCATCAAATGCGATGATCCGTGACGACTTGATCGCTTGAGCAACCAGATACGCAGCACCCCCGACAGCCATCAAATAAGCGGCTTGGTGCTTTTTAATTGCTTCGATCGCAATTGGACCACGCTCGGCTTTACCAACCATGGCAAACAGGCCGGTTTGCTCGAGTACTTGATCCGTGAACTTATCCATTCGCGTCGATGTTGTCGGGCCTGCTGGTCCAACAACTTCGTCTCGAACAGGATCTACAGGTCCGACATAGTAGATAACTTTACCCTTGAGATTGACAGGTAATTCCTCACCTTGATTCAGCATATCTACAATTCGTTTATGCGCGGCATCACGACCGGTCAACATCACACCATTCAATAATAGGGTTTCACCCGATTGCCATGATCTGACCTCGTCATGCGTCAACGTATCTAAATGCACTCGGCGGGCACTTAGGCCGACATCCCAGGTAATTTCCGGCCAATCAGACAATGACGGAGCCTTTTGGAGCGCTGGGCCCGATCCATCCAGAACGAAATGAGCATGACGTGTTGCTGCGCAATTCGGAATCATCGCAACAGGTTTTGATGCTGCATGCGTCGGGTAGTCTTTCACCTTGACATCTAACACTGTCGTTAAGCCACCAAGTCCCTGAGCGCCAATGCCCAAATTATTGACTGCCTCAAAAATCTCGAGTCTTAACTCTTCAGCCCGTGTTTGTGGACCTCGATCTTGCAATTCGTGAATATTAATTGGATCCATTAACGATTCTTTAGCCATCACAGCGGCTTTTTCAGCGGTACCACCAACCCCGATACCGAGCATCCCTGGAGGACACCAGCCTGCACCCATTGTCGGTACTGTTTTAATTACCCAATCCACAATAGAATCCGACGGATTTAACATCACCATCTTCGATTTGTTCTCGGAACCACCGCCTTTGGCTGCAACCTGAACATCGACGGTATCACCCTCGACAATGTCATAGTGAATGACAGCTGGCGTATTATCCTTGGAGTTCTTCCGAGCACCATCTGGATCTTCGAGAATCGAGGCCCGTAGAACATTATCAGGGTGAGTATATGCCCGACGCACACCCTCATTGATCATGTCAGAAACCGACATGGTGGAGCCTTCCCAAGACACCTCCATTCCGATTTTGACGAACACCGTCACGATCCCAGTGTCCTGGCAAAGCGGGCGTCGGCCAGTCGCAGACATCCTCGAATTAATCAAGATTTGCGCCAGCGCATCTTTAGCGGCCAGTGACTCCTCACGCTCATAGGCTTGATTCACCGCCTGAATAAAATCCACGGGGTGGTAATAGGAGATAAACTGAAGTGCATCTGCGACACTCTCGATCAAATCATCCTGACGAATCACTGTCATCGCATCATCCTCTGCTATTGAGATCGTGCCGAAGCCTACCAGAAGTACCTGAAAAACGTATGCTCATTAAGGCGTAAGTCGATCTGGTCCATGCAAAATATGCACTTCATTCAGACTCAGGCGCTGTATCTGGTACACTCGCGGTTTGAGTCAATGCTGCCCCCGAGGCTACGAGGATTAATGCAAAACCAGTACAACCGAGACGAACTACTCGCCTGCGCCCACGGTGAATTATTTGGCGAGGGCAATGCGAAGCTTCCAGCGCCTAATATGCTCATGATGGATCGCATCCTGACAATCACCGAAGACGGCGGACAATTCGGCAAAGGGCATATGCTCGCTGAACTCGATATCGATCCGAGCCTTTGGTTTTTCGATTGCCACTTCCCCGGTGACCCTGTGATGCCGGGATGTCTCGGTCTCGATGCGATGTGGCAACTGGTTGGATTTTTCTTAGGATGGAGCGGACATCCTGGGAAAGGACGCGCACTCGGTGTCGGCGAAGTGAAATTTACCGGACAAATTTTGCCCACATCCACCAAAGTGACATACGAAATCGACTTGAAACGTGTTATTGCCCGATCAATAGTAATGGGATTAGGGGATGGGGTCGTGCGCATTGACGGTCGCGCGATCTATCATGCCACCGACCTGAAGGTCGGTTTATTTACGTCGACCGACGGATTTTAATCAAACGCACGACAAGAAAGGAGTCGGTATGCGTAGAGTAGTGATCACCGGTCTGGGCATTACATCTTGCTTGGGACTCAATGCAGCATCAGTCACTGAAAGCCTAAGGCAAGGTCACTCGGGCATATCATCAAATCCGACATACACCGAGCTGGGCATGCGTAGTCACGTTTCAGGATCGATCGATCTTGATCTCTCTGAACACATCGATCGTAAATTGCTACGCTTTATGGGTAATGCCGCTGCATATGCCTATCTATCATTGCAGCAAGCAATCAATGATGCCGGTCTCGAAGCATCCGATGTGAGCAATCCGAGAACTGGTCTGGTGATGGGTTCAGGTGGTGCATCATCACAGAGCCAAGTCGAAGCAGCAAATATCCTAAGAGAGCGTGGCGTGAAACGCGTTGGTCCTTATCGGGTCACGCAAACGATGGGCTCGACAGTCTCAGCGAATCTCTCGACAGCATTCCAAATCAAAGGGATTAATTACTCGATGTCATCTGCATGCTCAACGAGCTTGCATTGCATGGGTAACGCCATGGAGCAAATCCAGCTTGGAAAACAAGATATTGTTTTCGCAGGTGGTGGTGAGGAAGAACATTGGACCCTGTCATGTCTATTCGACGCGATGGGCGCTCTTTCCTCGAAATATAACGAAACCCCTGACAAAGCATCACGTGCATATGATGTAAATCGCGATGGCTTCGTAATCGCCGGAGGTGGTGGCGCACTGGTCCTCGAAGAATATGAACATGCAAAAGCACGGGGTGCTAAAATTTATGCTGAAATCGTGGGCTATGGCGCGACCAGTGATGGCGCAGACATGGTCGCTCCGTCAGGCGAAGGTGCGGTTCGCTGCATGCAACTCGCGACTGAAGGCGTTGAGGGCCCTATCGACTACATCAATGCTCACGGCACATCCACGCCTGCTGGCGATATCGTCGAGCTCAACGCAATCAAAACTGTGTTTGGTCAAAATGCACCGATCATTGGCTCGACCAAATCACTATCCGGTCACTCACTTGGGGCAGCCGGAGTTCAAGAAGCGATCTATTCAATATTAATGTTGCAACATGATTTTATTGCCGCATCAGCTAATATTGAAACGCTTGACCCGGGCGCTGAAGGAATGGCGATTGCTGTTCAGCGCGTCGATCAACCGATCAATACCATCTTGTCGAATTCATTTGGATTTGGCGGAACGAATGCGTGCATGACCTTCCAGAAACGCAGCTGATGAAGCTCTATTCATCAGCGCCCTCTCCATTTGGTCGAAAAGTAAAAATCACAGCTCATCTGACAGGGCTGCTTGATCAGATTGAGGTGGTGAATATCGACGGAAACGACCCTCAAAGCGTAGCGCTGAATCCAAATCCACTGAACCAGATACCGGCGCTCGAACTCGATTCCGGACAGCTTATTGTTGATTCTAAAGTGATCTGTGAATACTTGATCAAACAATCAGGACGCTTTGAGCTCTTACCGAAACACCTGCGTGTTCATTTATTAAGCCGGGCAGCACTGGCTGATGGAATCACTGAAGCGGCGCTTTTGATGGTTTACGAGCGTCGGTTTCGAGCAGAATCACAAATCAATACAGACTGGCTAACACGTCAAAATGAAAAGGTACTTGGTGGCCTCCAGTGGTTTACGGACAACCTCACTGAGATCGTTGCCACACCGACGATTGATCAAGTAGGCTTAGTTGTTACTTTAGGCTATCTCGATTTTCGTTTCTCTGGTGAATGGCGAACCCGATTTACCGATCTTGCCCTGTGGCTGACCCAGTTCCAACAGATGGTTCCTGGATATCAACTGACTGATCCTCAAGCGCATGCTTAGCTTGCAGCATTTTTTCGCGTAAGCTCTGTTGACGTCGCAAGACAGTTTTTCGCTTTTTCAGCCGCAACATCCGCTGACGGACCACAGAACCTGAATCAAACTGCCGCATATATCGCTCCTTCTCTTGCATAGTGGCGTTCAACTGTTTCCGCCAACTCTTGCCTCCATGATCTGGGTTTGATGCCGAAGGTATAGAGAAGCTTACGTGTCGACAATACCAATCGGCGAGGCCGCTCTGCACGGCCATTAATAGACTGTCCCGATATTCCAACGATTTCCTCAACAGCCAAGTCTTCAAATTGACGCGCTTGTGCAATGATACATTCGCCGAGTTCCATCCAAGATGCATCACCCTGGCATCCGACATGATAGACACCGTAAGCACCTGCACCCGCATGCAATTGATCAATCACAGCACTAATCACTCGGCCGATATCATAAATAGACGTCGGGCAACCCCGCTCATCCTGAATCATTGGTAACTCTGACTCAATCCGTGCGCGGTCCAAAAGATTGGTCACAAAACTATTACCGCTGGGAGCAAAGAGATGAGACACACGCAAAATGATGTGCTGGTCCAACAAATTCTCAATATCACGCTCTGCCTCGAGACGAGTTTGACCGAAAAGATTCAGTGGATTGGGGGCATCATCTTCGAAATAGGCAATATCTTTTTGACCATCGAAAATATAGTCGGTCGACAGTTGAATCAGCGTTGCGTCAAACTCACGACAAGCGATTGCTAGGCTAACGGGTAAATCGTGGTTAATTTGTCGGCATTCTATCGGATCACTTTCCGCACGATCGACACCTGACTCGACCATACAATTCATAACGAAATCAGGTCGACGCATTCGAATCGCTTCAAAAATCTCTCGGTCATCAGCTAAGTTCATTGAGGTCGGCAGACTAATTCGTTGCTGTCCGCCGCTTGCATCTGTCTCTAAGAATGCTGTGGCAAGACTGGTATCCTCACCAACGACTAAAACGCGAGCCCGAGGAAAACGATGATCGGACTCATCGTCGAAGCTCGCGACCTTAAAATGGGATTTCGTCATCGATATTTGGATCAGGCATTGGCTGACTCACAGGTTGCGGAGCAGCCTGTTGCTGAGGAGCTGGAGCACTATGAGGGCGCGACTGCATCGGAGCCTGCTTGCCCATGTCACTGTCACCTCGACCGTCTAGCATCATCATCTCACGACCAACAATCTCTGTTGCATACCGCTTTTGACCATCCTGCTCCCACGAACGAGTTCGCAGACTGCCCTCGATATAAATGCGTGATCCTTTACGCAGATACTGCCCACAAATCTCAGCCAAGCGGTCAAAACAAACCACTCGATGCCACTCGGTACGTTCCTGCATTTCACCATTGTTACGATCGCGCCAAGAGTCGGTCGTTGCGATGCTCAAGTTCGCAACCTGGCTGCCTGACGGCAGTGCTTTCATTTCCGGATCGTTACCGAGATTTCCAATCAATGTGACTTTGTTGACCGAACGCGCCATGAATTCTTCCTATGTGAAAAGTACCATTACTAGATCGTAATGTAGCATGGACACCTATCTGTCAGCGACCACCGAACCTATCTGTGCGAGTGTTCCGATTTTTCGCATTGAATCGATACATTAAAACCCTATCAAAAGGTACACTGGCTCTTTTGTCACAAATTAAAGACGGACCGCTGTGGACTCGATACAAATTCGTGGGGCACGAACCCACAACTTAAAGAATATTCATCTGGATCTCCCGCGCGACCAACTGATTGTAATCACCGGTCTGTCTGGTTCAGGTAAGTCTTCACTTGCCTTTGATACACTTTATGCTGAAGGCCAACGACGCTATGTTGAATCGCTGTCTGCATATGCAAGACAGTTCTTATCGATGATGGAAAAGCCCGACGTTGACCATATCGAAGGCCTTTCTCCAGCGATTTCAATTGAACAGAAATCAACGAGCCATAATCCCCGCTCGACAGTCGGAACGATCACTGAAATCTACGATTATCTAAGACTGCTCTACGCGAGAGCTGGTGAACCTCGTTGTCCAGATCATGATTTAAGTCTTGAGGCACAAACAGTCAGCCAAATGGTTGATCAGGTACTCGCTCTTCCCGAAGGTTCGAAAATCTTAGTGCTTGCACCAATGATTAGTGACCGTAAAGGAGAGCATCTTCACATTTTCCAAGCGCTCAAATCTCAAGGATTTATTCGCGTTCGGGTAGACGGACTAGTCGTCGATTTAGATGAAGCTCCCACACTCGATAAAAAGAAAAAACACTCGATCGATGCCGTGGTTGACCGGTTAAAGGTGGACGAGTCACAACGTCTTCGTTTAGCCGAATCCATCGAAACAGGTCTGACCTTGTCCGACGGTCAAATAATCATCCAGTCAATGGACGACGCTTTCGAGCCTTTGATGTTTTCGTCGAAGTTTGCCTGCTCAGTCTGTGGATACTCGATACCTGAACTAGAACCACGAATCTTTTCATTCAATAGTCCATTCGGAGCCTGTCAGACCTGCGACGGTTTGGGCGTGCACCAATATTTTGATCCTGATCGATTGATCGTCGATCCTGAACTCTCCTTGTCGTCAGGCGCAATCAAAGGATGGGATCGGCGAAGCATGTACTATTATCACTTGCTCAAGTGCATCGCACGACACTACGGATTCAGCGTCGACACCGAATGGCAAGATTTTTCTGAATATCACCAACACAAAGTCCTTTACGGCTCCGATTCTGAATCGATTGATTTCAGCTACGTATCGGACCGTGGCCGTGAAGTGACTAAGAATCACCCATTTGAGGGTGTGATTCATAATCTCGAGCGTCGTTACAAAGAAACAGACAGCCAATCGCAACGCGACGAGCTCGCAAAACTCATGACACACGCTCCTTGCCCTGATTGCGGAGGCTCTCGCCTCAATATTGCTGCGCGTAATGTATTTATTGATGAGACTCGACTACCAGAACTAGTCAAACTACCCATCGGTGAGTGCTATACATTTTTTGATTCCCTGAACCTTCCGGGAAGACGTCAAGAAATTGCGGACAAGATTCTGAAAGAGATACAGGCTCGCCTTGGCTTTTTGGTCAATGTCGGGCTTGATTATTTATCACTGGATCGAAGCGCTGAGACACTATCCGGTGGAGAAGCACAACGTATTCGGCTAGCCAGTCAAATTGGTGCCGGACTCGTTGGAGTCATGTATATCCTTGACGAGCCATCGATTGGACTTCATCAGCGAGACAATGAGCGTCTGCTGAACACACTGTTTCACTTGAGAGATCTGGGTAACACGGTCATTGTGGTTGAACACGATGAAGACGCAATGAGAAGCGCTGACTACCTCGTTGATATTGGTCCTGGCGCTGGGGTCCATGGTGGAGAGATCGTTGCTGCTGGAACACCTCAAGAGGTGATCAAGAATCAGCAGTCAGTGACGGGGCAGTACCTGTCCGGCCGTAAGGAAATTGTGATACCAGTCAAGCGTCATACGAAAGGAATTCATCATTTGACGATTGAAGGATGCACCGGAAATAATCTACAGCGTGTCACATTAAATCTTCCGTTAGGCCTATTAACCTGCGTCACGGGAGTCTCTGGCTCTGGAAAATCGACATTAATCAATCGCACCCTGTACCCACACACCGCAAAGATATTGAACAAAGCCAATACGCTGAAATCGGCCCCGTTTGAACATTGCCATGGGATTCATGAACTCGACAAAGTCGTCGATATCGATCAAAGTCCAATTGGACGAACACCACGCTCCAACCCGGCGACTTATACCGGGCTGTTTACGCCAATTCGTGAAATCTTTGCCGAAACTCAAGAGGCACGCTCCCGGGGTTACAGCCCGGGCCGTTTCTCTTTTAACGTCAAAGGCGGCCGCTGTGAAACTTGCCAGGGTGATGGGCTAATTAAAGTCGAGATGCACTTTCTCCCAGATATTTATGTTCCATGTGATACCTGTAAAGGTCTTCGATATAACCGTGAAACCCTCGATATTCTCTATAAGGGCAAATCAATTCACGACATTCTCGAAATGACAGTTGAAGATGCTCGGGAGTTTTTTGATGCCATTCCAACGCTTGCTCGCAAATTACAAACGCTAGTTGATGTTGGACTGTCATACCTGAAGCTCGGACAGTCCGCGACCACATTATCAGGTGGCGAAGCACAGCGCGTTAAACTCGCTCGCGAACTGTCGAAGCGAGATACCGGTCGGACACTGTATATCCTGGATGAACCGACAACAGGACTTCATTTCGAAGATATCAAGCAACTACTCGCTGTCCTGCACCGACTTCGTGATCATGGCAACACGGTCGTCGTAATTGAACACAACCTTGACGTCATCAAAACCGCAGACTGGATTATCGATTTAGGTCCTGAAGGTGGCTCTGGAGGTGGGCACATTATTGCTGAAGGGACCCCTGAGGAAGTGGCTCAATCACCCAGCTCGCATACGGGACGATTTCTCAAACCTCTCCTGGAACGAAAAAAGAGCGCCTAAGTGCTCTTTCTATATATTGTTGAGCCGCACAGCGACTAACGCCGGCTCTCAAGTCTGGGATCACTCCGCGACAGCGGCGATTTCAGGACGGTCGACAAGCTCGACAATCGCCATTGGGGCTGCATCACCAGCACGAAATCCGCACTTCAAAATACGCATGTATCCGCCAGGACGTTTCTGATAACGGGGACCGAGCTCAGCGAACAATTTACCAACAGCTGAATCGTTACGTAACCGGCTAAATGCTAGGCGACGGTTTGCTACTGAGTCATTCTTCGCCAATGTAATCAAGGGCTCTGCAACACGACGGAGTTCCTTCGCTTTTGACAATGTCGTCTTGATGACCTCATGCTCAATCAACGAAGCTGTCATGTTCGAGAACATAGCCTTACGATGGCTGCTTGTACGATTCAGTTTTCTTCCACTTTTCAAATGACGCATGGTCTATTCTCGCTTCTCAAAGACACCTTCTGACGACGGGTCGGTCTAACTTAGGCGCTTTCTTCGCGCGCAAATCCTGCTGGTGG
>CAJWFL010000038.1:0-14626 GCA_913031455.1 uncultured Gammaproteobacteria bacterium | reverse complement strand
AATCAGTTGAGTTGATGAGGCTGGTATCGGATCAGCTGCACCCAAGAATTCAACATCTGAGAGTTTGGCAAGCGGCACAATCAGTGACTCGAGTCGAGCGAGACGATCGCGATCATCGCCACTGCCACCGGCGAGTATCATCGGAATCTCTTTACCGGGCGACAGATTCATTTCACCACGGATGGTTCGAACGGCGACGATCACTGATTTCATCCAGTCGACATCACTTTCCGCCTCAGCATCTTGTTTGGATGCATCACTCACCGGATAGGGCGCTTTTGAGATGGTATCCCCGCCACGACCAATGAGGGGTGCGACTTGTTGCCAGAGCTCTTCGGTGATGTATGGCATCAACGGATGCGCAAGACGTAGGATCGTTTCCAGCACCCCAACTAATGTCCGTCGGGTTGCAGCCTGTATTTCAGCACTTGCCCCGCCATCGGCCAAGATTGGCTTTGTCAGCTCCAAATACCAGTCACAGTACTCGTTCCAGACGAATTCATAGATCGCTTGGCTTGCTAAATCGAGTCGATAACTGTCGATCCCTTGCGCGACTTTGGCCTCGGTTGCTTGCAGGCTCGACCGGATCCAACGGTCAAACACAGTCATGTGTGCGACCTCGAGATCGCCTAAGGTGTGACCGTCGATTTTCATCATCACAAACCGTGTTGCGTTCCAGAGCTTGTTACAGAAGTTTCTGTAGCCCTCGATCCGACCAACATCGAAATTAATATCTCGGCCTGTCGATGCGAGCGAGCAAAACGTGTAGCGGAGCGCATCTGTTCCGTAGCTTTGCAAGCCATCTGGGAATTGTCGTTTCGTTGCCTTGGCGATGGTCTCACGCATCTGCGGTTGTATCAGTGAGCCTGTCCGCTTCTCTAACAGGTCATCCAGGGAAATCCCATCAATCAGATCGATTGGATCCAAGACGTTGCCCTTGGACTTCGACATTTTCTGGCCTTCGGCGTCACGCACCAGACCATGCACATAGACTGTCTTAAATGGAACATCACCGGTGAACTTCAGGGTCATCATGATCATCCGGGCAACCCAGAAGAAAATGATGTCAAAGCCTGTGACCAGAACACTGGTCGGGTGATAGCGCTTTAAAGCCTCGGTATCGTTTGGCCACCCAAGTGTTGAAAACGTCCACAGCGCCGATGAGAACCAGGTATCAAGGACGTCATCGTCTTGCGTGAGTTGCACATCTGAGTTGAGATTGTATTTAGCCCGAGCCGCCGCCTCGTCTTCAGCCACGTAAATAGTACCCGCATCATCATAAAACGCTGGAATCCGATGGCCCCACCAAAGCTGTCGTGAGATACACCAGTCTTTCAAATCACGCATCCACGCAAAGTAGGTGTTTTCCCATTGCTTGGGTACAAACTGAATCGAACCATTCTCTACGGCCTCGATGGCAGGCTTTGTCAGTGTTTCGACAGCCACGAACCACTGATCGGTCAACAGTGGTTCGACAATCACCCCCGAGCGATCACCTCGTGGCACTTTCAGTGTGTGTGGATCGATTTTTTCCACAAGCCCAAGCGCATCCAAGTCAGCAACAATCTGATCACGCGCCTCAAAGCGATCCATTCCGCAGTACGCGTCAGGAACGGTATCATTCAATGTGGCATCCTTGGTTAAGATATTAATCGTCAGTAACTGATGACGCTCACCCATCGCATAGTCGTTAAAGTCATGCGCAGGGGTAATCTTGACGCAACCGGTTCCGAATTTTGGATCCACGTAGTCGTCTGCAATGATTGGGATTTCGCGATCGGTGAGCGGTAATGCGATGGTTTTGCTGATCAAGTGGCTGTAGCGCTCATCGTCTGGGTGCACAGCAACAGCCGTATCGCCAAGCATCGTTTCTGGTCGGGTGGTCGCAACCACTAAATGCCCTGAGCCATCCGCCAGCGGATATCTGAAGTGCCAGAGTGAGCCTTGCTCTTCCTCACTGACCACTTCTAAATCAGAAATGGCTGTGTGAAGGACTGGGTCCCAGTTGACGAGGCGCTGACCACGATAGATCAAACCTTCATCAAACATCCGGATAAACACTTCTTGGACAGCACGTGAGCATCCATCATCCATGGTGAAGCGTTCGCGGGACCAATCAACAGAGGCACCCATCCGGCGTAACTGTTTTGTAATAATTCCGCCTGAGGTGTGTTTCCACTCCCACACCTTTTCTAAAAATTTTTCGCGACCTAAATCATGACGTGAAATATCTGAGGCTAATAACTGACGCTCGACCAACATTTGCGTTGCAATCCCAGCATGGTCTGTTCCGACTTGCCAAAGTGTGTCGTGACCAAGCATCCGGTGATACCGGATCAATGCATCCATAATGGTGTCTTGGAATGCATGGCCCATATGCAATGAGCCAGTGACATTCGGAGGTGGAATCATGATGGAGTAGGGTGCGCCTTCACCCGATGGTGCGAAGTGGCCGTTAGTTTCCCAGAATTCATACCAACGCGTTTCAATGGTCGAAGGATCGTATATTTTGTCTAAAGTGTCAGTCATGAACGCAAATCGTGTTGTGTGATCGGATACCCGTTAAATTTCAATTGTTTCCAGTTGGCACGTGTGCTTTCAAGCACCGCTGAATCTTGCACAACAATTTCCACTAAGTGGTCAAAGTGCGAGAACCATGACGGTAGCGAGCCACCTAAATTCACCAAGACACCGTGTCGATCGGGAGGGTCCTGCCATCCGATACCAACTGGAGCTGTCGGTGAGTTGCCATGATCGATTTCATGCGGAATAAAACTCTCGTCATCGTCCCACAGAAGCTGATCCAAAGCTTGAGCCTCAGATTCGGAGGACACGTGGCAGTGCACATCCAAACCTTTACGAAAAGATTGTCGCACAAACTTCACAGCAAAGCGTGCTCTCGCCTCCAGTGAATCCTCACCTAAAATGTAATAGGAAACCTTGGTCACGCCCTGAGCCAGTTCACCAATAGCGGGACTGGCCGCCCAGATGCGCCTTTTGCTTTGCCACCACTGAACCACGCGGTACCCGCGATATCCAAGTGCGCCCAACGGTACTTGTCAGTGAATCGTGATAAGAAACAGGCTGCGGTAATGGTTCCTGCGTCACGACCACCGATATTAGCCATGTCTGCAAAATTGGAGTCCAACAATTTTTGATACGGCGCTTCGATTGGCAATCTCCAACACGGATCACCGGTCTCACGACCGATGCGGTAAAGCTCATCTGCTAATTGGTCATCGGTACTTAAAAGTCCAGTGTTGTGACGACCCAGCGCGATCAAACATGCCCCGGTCAGGGTTGCGATATCGACAACAGCCTCTGGATTCAATCGTTCAACATAGGTCAAGGCATCACATAAGACCAGCCGACCTTCAGCGTCGGTGTTTAGGATCTCGACTGTTTTGCCGGCGAGCGTTTTGACCACGTCGCCAGGCTTCGTTGCTCGACCCGATGGCATATTTTCAACAGCCGCAATCACTCCGATCACGTTGGCTTCAAGGCCCATTTCACAAATGCTTTGCATACAACCCATAACAGTTGCCGCGCCACACATGTCGAATTTCATTTCATCCATGGCGGCACTTGGCTTAAGACTGATACCACCTGTGTCGAAGGTCACGCCCTTACCGACCAAAACTTTGGGTTTGGCGTCTGCGTCCTTCGCTCCCTGATAATTCAGAACGATGAAGCGTGCAGGCTCATCGCTACCGCGTGACACAGACAGCATGCAATGCATTCCGATCTCCTCGAGCGCGTCTTCGTCGAACACTTCGCACGAGAGTTTGCTGAACCGGTCAGCCAAATGCACTGCCTGATCTGCGAGATAGCGGGGCGTACAGGTATTACCGGGAAGATTGCCGAGTTCACGAGTGACATTTGCGCCTTGACCGATCGTCATCCCAGTGGTGACATGTATTTGATCGCTGTCTGAGCCAATGAGTGTCAGCGCTGCTAACACTTTTGCGTCATCGTCGGCGGGTTTTGGTTTGGTTGTGGTGTACTCATAGGCCGCCCAAATAAGACCATAGCCTAACCGCTCCTGCGCACCTTGATCACCTCGCGTCAGCGATGCGATATCAAGCGTCGCCTCTGTAATCGGAAGGCCTTTAAGCGTTTTGCCGAGTCCAACAAAGACATCGTTCTGTGCAAGCGCATCGAAGGAGTCTGCTTTGCCGACGCCGAGTAGTACCAGTCGCTTGGCACTCAGACCTTGCGGGTTTCGCAACGTCATTTGTGATCCAGATCTTGCTTTAAAGTCGCCAGAATCGATTAAATCTGAGATCAGCGTGTCGAGTTCCGCGCTGGTTCCCTCTACACTGTCACCTTCAGGAACACCGACGACCAAACATTCGGTTTTGACATCAGTGGGAGAATTTGAAGTCAGGCTAATCTCCATGGGTGGATCCTTTAATTTTGGTTAAGCATGGAAGTGTAGGGCATTTGATCATTCTGAGGTACTTTAGTCGCGAGATTCTGGAAACCACCGCGGGTGTTTCCCTCATTCTTCTATTAGTAGTGTTGAGTGGTCGATTTATCCAGTTCTTGGAGAAAGCAGCCAACGGAGAACTCTCTGTTGAACTGATGCTCACTATGATTCTTTGGCGCATTCCGTCATCCCTAGAGCTGATTCTGCCGCTCGCACTGACGCTCTCAGTGCTTTTGGTCATGGGACGGATGAACCAAGAATCAGGGCTCACAATTCTCCGTACTGCAGGCTATTCCAATGGTCGTCTGTTCGCGATCGTTTTAGTTCCTGCACTATTCATCGCGCTGATTGTTGGTTGGTTGTCGATGGTACTGTCACCCGGGGTGGCGCGCGAGCTCGACCGCCAAGTTGTCGCTAAAGAAAACCTGACGGTCTTTGATACGGTGGTTCCTGGTCGTTTCCAAACCGACAAATCCGGTCGTCTGATTTATGCAGAATCAATTTCTGATGATCGTGAGTCTTTGATTGACGTTTTTATTGTCAAACCATCAGAACAAAAAAACACTGAAGTGTTCTTGACCGGTAAAACAGCGCGCCAGGAGCTGAATTCAGGTGAGAAATATCTCGTTCTGTTTAATGGCTATCGCCATATCGGTACAGAGACGTCGCTCGATTGGGAAATTTCCAAGTTCGATCGATATTTGATTCGTCTCAATCCAGAGACTGAGAACCGGCCCGATTCGCTGGATACCCAGTCCACCGAGGCCCTTATCGCATCGGGGAAGGCGCCTGAGCTAGCCATCGCATCATGGCGTATTTCGTTGCCAATCGTGTGCCTCTTCATGTTGCCCTGGGCATTTTTGATGGGACGTGGATCGCCGCGGCAAAGCCGATTTATCTGGGTGATCCCGGTCATCTTGATTCAGTTTGGCTACATCACGGCACTTTCGTTTGCAGAAAAAGCTGTGACCTTGGGTCAGTGGTCTCCCTGGCCGGGTCTTTTTTGGGTGCACCTGATATTGATTGGCGCGGCCAGTCTGGTCATTGGACTCGGGTCCTTTGCTCGCAGGAGGGGTTGGCGATGAATCGTTCAACCTGGTTAATCGCACGCGCGATCTGGGTCGCATTTGCGATTGTCTTTTTGGTGTTCTTTGGGCTTGAACTGGTGTTTCGGGTGCTTGATGAAGCGAAATTGCCGCACACAAACTACACCGCAGACGAAATAGCGCTTGTCTCGATCTTTGGCATGCCGAGACGACTGTATTTGGATTTGCCGCTGATGGTATTGATTGCTGTCGCGGCAGGGCTTGGTGGTCTGGCGCAATCGAGTGAGCTCACGATTCTGCGAGCGGCCGGCCTCAGCATTCGGCGGATTTTCCTGAAGGTCATGTTTGTGCTTTCCCCCATTTTGGTCGGTTCGATAATCGTTGCTCAATTCGGAATGCCTGAAGCTGAACGGTTGAGTCAGGCGTTGAAGGATGCCAATGTCTCTGGTGGCGTGAAAGACTCGGTCTGGACGCGGGAATCTGGACGCTATGTGTTTATTGAGGGTGCCCCAGATGGTTCGGTGCGGTTATGGAAGCAGATTGAAATGGCAGATTCTCGTAATGCAATGGAGCGGTTGATCGCATCATCCAACGTACGATTTGATGCGAATCAAGTCACACTCTCAAAAGCTCGTCTGTTGGCATTTGAGAGCAATCAAATTCGCCAACAAACCAACAACCTGAGCCAAGCAACCAAACTGACCGAGCGGCAGGTGCGATGGTTGGTACAAAACCCAGATGCATTGTCATTGAGCGAGCTTTGGGATGCCGCCAGCTATTTAAGTGCTGAGGGACTGAACGCGCGTGCGCATAGCCAACTGTTTTGGCAACGACTGTTACTCCCTGTAACTTTAGTGGCGCTCGCACTCCTCGCATCGGCCACGGCCTTTGGATCGATGCGCTCGCTTGGGATGTCGACGCGCGTATTCTTGGCAATTTTGTTGGGTCTCCTTTTTAAATACGCCATGGATATGGCATCTCCTGCAGTATTTCTCGCAGGCGGTCACCCGTCACTTGCGATTATTCTTCCGCTTTTGATCCCGCTTCTGTTAACGCCCAGATTGTTGCGTTGATTTCTGGGGCTTCGGTTCAGCAACAACTCGAGTATTTGAGAGACGGTCGTAGACTGTCTGGCCGATTGGTGACAACCACCCAGTGAATAGCATGACACCCGTTGGCGCGAGCGTTACGGAACACCATGCCAATCGCTTAAAGGCCACATCGTTGGTAACGGCCTCGCCATCTAATCCAACCAGACGAAGGCGCCACGCGCGCATGCCAGCGGTTTGACCACCACGTGACCAAGACCACCAAAAATAACCACCAACAGACAACACAATGAGCATTTGTGTCAGCCAGGCTGGCGCCTCACCTTGGGCAAGGACAGACGAAACCAGTCCGGAGATCAGAATAAGGGCGGTCACCACAAGCCCGTCATAAAGCAATGCGAGCAGTCTCTTCCATATGGGTGCACTACTGACTTGCATGCGGTTCGACCTGTTGTGCGAGTTGAATGTAATCCGAGCGAAACACTGAGCGTAAAATTTTTAAATATTGCTTCCCCAGTTCAGAGTACCGGCTGAGTGTTGGAATCAGCGCCTTGGTCGTCAGGGGTTCGTTTTGAGTTCGGAGATCCAGTCGCACCTGTCGAAGTTTTCGGTAGGCCTTGTGAGTATTGATATTCTGGTAATAGGCAGCGACTGAATCACCCACTGTATCAAACCGCCGAACTTCTAAATTTTTGTTGGTGTTGCCTTTCGGTTTGATTCCGCAGCCCGGTGCATAGCAATGATGACCGAAGTAATTATTGCCTTCGAGTGCGAACCGGGACTGACCCCAGGCTGACTCAATGGCTGCTTGTGTTGCAACCAGCGCAGGCGGCAAGCCATCCACGCGAAAATAGAGCTCTGCCTCGAGATGATCGAGCGAGGTATTTGGGTCGAGCTCGAAATGCTCGATTAACAGAGCAAGGGCTGGATCCCGATCCACCTGTTTTGTTTGCCGCTCGATGATGCCAGGAATAAATGCACGTACGGCGCGCAACCGCTCATTTTCTTGCTCGGCGTAATCCATCATCAATCGCGCGAATTGCTGCCGTCGGTCCTCGATCGATGTATTCACGAGCAACGCCGGTCGTTGTGACTCGATGAGGGATTCAAGTTCTTTTTGATCAAATACAGCTAAATCGGGTTCATGGGTTAGCGCTGTATACAATAACCCGGCGGTCGCAACCGCTGTTGCAAGTGCCGCGTGTTTGATCATGGGTCTGGCTTACCGACTTTAGGCATGGTTGGTTCCGTCCAATCGTTTTACAGTTCAACTAGTTTCGCATATTTATAAAACGCACCGATAAATCCGCCAATCGAAATCGCAAATCCAGTACGACCATCTCGCCATCCGCTCTTTAACAGGTATATCTTCAAAAACATGGATAGACCGTGAAGGAGGGCTAGCCCCATGCCGCCGGTTTTGTTATTCCGCAGTAGTAGTTTCTGAGCACCGACTGTTGAGTAACGCTGTGCTTTATGAAGCATCTGCTCGAGATTCTCTAACGGGAACTGCCAAATCGACTGTGTGAGGTGTCCAATTGGACCGTCACAGATAAACCCTTCGTGGACTTCTTCAAGCGTGTAGCTCAAGCGCCCTTGTCGAAACAATTGGGGCTGCCGGTAATCAGGATTCCAGCCAGAATGCTGAACCCACCGTCCAAGCAGATAATTTTTGCGCGGCATGAAATACGCGACGGGACCGTTTGGGTCATTTTTTCTGACGATAGAAAGGATTTCATCACGCGCCTCGGGCGTACAACCTTCATCGGAATCTAACTAGAAAATCCACTCATGCTGACAGGATGCAATGGCTTCATTTCGCAGTTTGCCGAAACCGCTGAAATCGGTTTGGACAACGTGAGCACCAAGTTCCTCAGCAATCTCTGCAGTCTCGTCGGGTGAGTACGAGTCGCAGAGGATCACTTCGTCAGTCCATTTGATGATGCTTTCGATCGCAGGACGGATTTCTTTTTTTTGCTTCGTTGAAGGCGATGATGTAGCAGCTGACTTTTGACACAGGCGTCATCTTTTGGCTGTTTTGATTGTGGTACCGAAGGGGGGACTCGAACCCCCAAGCCCGCAAAGGCAACGGATTTTGAATCCGTCGTGTCTACCAGTTCCACCACTTCGGCAACGGGGAAAAATTTTAAACAAAGAGGACCTCGTTGTCATCTGCTTTTGGTTTCGCAGATCCAAATCCAAGCTAATAGTGGTCAAACATATCCATTGTTGAGAGCATTTCAGTATCACTTATCGGTGATCAATCGGGGGCAAATAATCACAAAGACGTAATCACTCGTCTGCCGTTTCTCCGGATCTTTTGTCGACTCGTTCGGATTACATTCAAGCACTGAAGCGTGCGGATCAACACGACCATCAGACGTTGTGAGATTTTGTCAGATCCTAACGCCTTGCCAATTTTTTCAAACTCCCTAGACTCCGGGCCTTTGGATATGAGGTTGCTTTTGAAAAGACAGGATTTTACATACCAATTACCGGAAGAGTTGATTGCGAGTGCGCCTTTGGAGAATCGCACAGACAGTCGACTGATGGTAATTGATCCGTCGCAACCGATCATGCACAAGCATGTCTCTGATCTACCTTCGAAGATCCAGCCAGGTGATGTTGTCGTCGCAAATAATACGCGCGTATTTCCGGCTCGGCTATTTGGTGCAAAAGCATCTGGCGGTCGAATTGAGGTCATGATCGAGAGGCTGTTGTCGGATAATCAGGTACGCGCCTTCGTTAAAGCATCGAAGTCACCCAAAGAAGGTGCTGTGGTATCGATGGATGGCGGGTTTGAACTGACGATTACGGGTCGAGATGGTGATTTATTTTTGCTCGAATCTGACCCTGCAATCCGTATATTGGATATGGCTGAGGCGCATGGACACATCCCGTTGCCGCCGTATATCAAACGAGAGGATACCGACGCGGATAAGCAGTGGTATCAGACGGTATTTGCGAAAGATACAGGGGCAGTTGCAGCGCCCACTGCTGGCCTTCACATGGACGAATCATTAATCGAAGCAATCAAAGCGCAAGGTGCGACCTGGTGTGAGGTGACCCTCCATGTTGGAGCCGGCACATTTAACCCTGTCCGCGTTGACGATCTGAGTGAACATAAAATGCATGGTGAGTGGTACAACATTTCAGATGATGTTGTAGAGATCATTCAATCGGCGAGAGCAGAAGGGCGCCGCGTGATTGCGATTGGAACGACTACGATGCGATGCTTGGAAGGCTCAGCAGTAGCTAATGGTGGTCAAATTCGCGCGGGCTCTGATGAAACCTCGATATTTATTATGCCTGGCTATCAATTCAATGTTGTTGACGTTCTATTTACCAACTTCCATTTACCTGAATCGACACTTTTGATGTTGGTCTCCGCGTTTGGTGGGTTTGATCGCTTAATGACTGCTTATCAGGAAGCGGTTCGTGAACGGTATCGATTCTTTAGTTACGGTGATGCCTGTTTAATCACGCGAGATCCAGAGGCTAGCCATGCGTCCTGAATGCCATATGAGTTTCACAGTGAAAGCGACCGATGGGCTCGCGCGTCGCGGTGAAATGACATTCCCACGTGGGACAATTCAAACACCCGCGTTTATGCCTGTCGGTACCTATGGCACTGTGAAGGGCGTTACAACAGATCAAGTTAAAGACAGTGGCGCTGAGATTCTCTTAGGGAATACGTTCCATTTGATGTTGCGCCCGGGTGCCGAACAAGTAGCGAAGCTTGGTGGACTGCATCAGATGATTCACTGGGACCGGCCAATTTTGACGGATTCAGGTGGTTTTCAGGTATTCAGTCTCGGAAAGATGCGGAAGATCACTGAAGAAGGTGTGAAATTCAGAAGTCCCGTCGACGGGTCGGAAGTTTGGTTAGATCCTGAGTGCTCCATGGATGTCCAGAGCCAACTTGGGTCTGACATTGTCATGATCTTTGATGAATGTACGCCTTACCCAGTCTCTTACGAGGACTCGAAGAAATCGATGGAGTTGAGTCTTCGTTGGGCCAAGCGTTCACTAATCGCGCATGGTGAATCACCGTCCGCTCTTTTTGGAATCGTCCAGGGTTCGATGTTTTTAGATCAGCGAGATCAAAGTCTCGAAGTGCTGGTTGATATGGGCTTTGATGGCTATGCCATTGGTGGCTTGTCAGTGGGTGAGCCAAAAGATGAGATGTTCAAAGTCATGCGTCACACGGCGCCCTTGTTACCTGACAATCAGCCACGCTACGTCATGGGTGTCGGTAAACCAGAGGATCTCGTTGAAGGTGTGCGACGCGGTGTGGATATGTTCGACTGCGTGATGCCAACCCGAAATGCGCGTAACAGCCATCTATTTACTGATGCCGGCGTATTGAAACTGCGGAATGCGGCGAATCGAACCTATGAAGGTCCGATTGACGAGACCTGCGATTGCTATACCTGCCAGAACTACAGTCGAGCCTATCTCCATCATCTCGACAAATGCGGCGAGATCCTTGGCGCAACACTCAAGACGATTCATAACCTCCGGCACTACCAGCGTGTGATGGAAGGATTGAGAGGTGCAATTGAGATGCGGCAATTGGATCAGTTTGTTACTGAGTTTTATGCAAAACGTAGGATGACTCCACCGAACATTGAAATGATTTCTTAAGCTGTCTTTGCTCAGTCGCTTGGGGTTCGGTTAGAAAAAATAATAGATAACAGCCACTTGAGCTGTTTCTGCCTGGTCTTTTCGTTCGTTAATTACAATTTACTCAGTCGATTGAGTAACTTTACTCAGTGTCGTGACTATTCTGATAATTCGTCGTTTGACAAGAAGCTAGGCGAACAGGATAGAAAGATTTTTCACAGTGACTCGAGCCCATCTTATGAATCATTGTGGTTGGTCAATTTGGCTTGGCCTTATGAATTCAACTGTTTTACGGCCTCTTAGAGCTGATCAAGGTTGCCTAAGAGTCTCGCACCCTGTAATTTTACGCGACTTTCAAAACTTCACTGGATGATGTTGATATGATTTCAAGCGCATATGCGAACACGGCGCCAGCTGGCCCGGATCCAATGTTTCAAATTCTGATGTTGGTTGGCTTCATTGCCATCTTTTACTTCTTACTGTGGCGTCCACAGCAGAAGCGTGCAAAAGAGCACAAGAACCTGATCGATAACCTAGCCAAAGGTGATGAGATCGCAACAGGTGGCGGTTTAATGGGTCGTATCACCAGAGTGACAGACGATGTGATCACTGTTGAAATCGCAAACGGCGTTGAAGTGTTGGTGCAAAAGCCAGCGGTTGCCGTATTGCTCCCAAAGGGTACTTTGAAAGACTCAAACGCATAATTGGATAGGCTGTGATTCAACGCTTCTCACCTTGGAAGACGATCGTTGTGATCGTCTCCCTTGTCCTCGGTACGCTATACGGCTTACCAAATGGTTTTCCGGATGATCCGGCTGTACAAATTACGTCAAGCCGGTCTACAGAGCTTCTTAGCGAGCTCGATGTCATTCGGGCCGAGGATGGACTGAGAGAAGCAGAGATTGCGACGATTGCTCGTGATTTCGACGGTTCTCAAGCGCTGATTCGCTTTAATTCGGTTGAAACCCAAATCAAGGCAAAGAGTGTGATTCAAACAGCGCTCGGTTCTGATTTTATTGTCGCTTTAAACCTCGCACCAACGACGCCTGAGTGGCTACAGTCAATTGGCGCGAATCCACTGAAGTTGGGTCTTGATCTTCGTGGTGGCGTGCACTTCTTGATGGAAGTGGATCTTGAAGCTGCGGTGTCACAGCGGCTCGATGCCTATGCTTCTGAAATTAAGCAGATGTTACGTCAAGAACGAATTCGTTTCCGTTCGGTAGATGTGAAGCCGGGCGGTGAAATCGAGATCCGTTTCTTAAATGCTGAAACGCGTGCACAGGGAGTTGAGCGTATTCGCAACGAATACTCAGGCGCATTTGCGTATCGTGAAGCAGATCGTGATGGCGCTGCCTTTATCAGTCTTCTGCTGGCGGAGGATGAGCAGGCAAACATCGAAGACTATGCAGTCAGCCAAAACTTAACCACGCTTCGGAACCGTGTGAACGAACTTGGTGTGTCTGAGCCGCTTGTTCAGCGTCAGGGTCGAAACCGCATTGTTGTCGAGCTACCAGGTGTGCAGGATACCGCGACCGCAAAGCGAGTGTTGGGTGCGACAGCGAATCTTGAGTTCAGGCTTGAAGCACTCCCTGATACACCAGTGCGCGAGACACAACAATTCAAGTTCCGTGCGAATGACCGGGTCGCTCAACTTGAGCGCGATATCATCACAACAGGTAATTCTGTGAGTGATGCGCGTTCAAGTTTTGATGAAAACGGCATGCCTCAGGTCAATATCAACCTGGATGCGTCCGGTGGTCGCCGGATGGCTGATGTAACCAAAACATCTGTCGGTCGTCGGATGGCCGTGATTTTTATTGAGTCGCGAACACGTAACGAGATCGATCGTCAAACGGGTGAGATCACACAAATCCGTTACAAAGAGCAGGGCATCATTTCGTTAGCAACGATCCAGGCAGTCCTCGGCAATCAATTCCGGATTACGGGTCTTGATAATGCGCGAGAATCATCTGAGTTAGCTTTGCTGTTGCGGGCGGGTGCACTCGCAGCACCAATTTACTTCGTGGAAGAGCGAACGATCGGTCCGAGCCTCGGCGCCGAAAATATTGAGCGGGGCTTGAACTCGGTCATCATTGGCTTTGTCTTGGTGATGTGTTTCATGATCGCGTTCTATAAAGGGTTCGGTGTCATCGCGAATCTTGCGCTTGCAGTGAATCTCGTCTTGCTGATCGCGATTATGAGTCTCTTCCAGGCCGTGCTCACGCTTCCCGGTATCGCGGGTATCGTCTTGACTGTGGGGATGGCAGTCGATGCCAACGTCCTGATTTTCTCGCGTATTCGTGAGGAGCGGATGCGAGGTCTCGCCGACCCACAAGCGATTCGCGTTGGTTTTGAGCGCGCATTTGTCACAATTCTTGATTCGAACATCACCACTTTGCTTGTTGCCATTATCCTTGCGGGAATTGGCTCTGGCCCGGTGAAAGGTTTTGCGATCACGCTGGCTATTGGTATCTGCACCTCACTATTTACGGCGACCTTGGTGACTCGCTTAACGGTTGAGGGCCTCTTTAGTCACGGTCATTTACCGAAGTGGGCTCTGTAGTCATGCGCATGAAAACGCCTTCGATTAATTTCATGGTGGCTCGCAAAATAGCGGGCTGGATATCAATCGGAGCTGTCATGGGATCGGTCGCGCTACTTACGTTGATTGGCTTGAGCTTTGGTCTTGATTTCACCGGTGGTTCACTCGTAGAGGTTGAATTTGCAACAGAGCCTGCCCTCGAGACAGTTCGGGAAACTCTGGTGATTGCGGGATCCCCTGATGCCGTTGTGCAGGCGTTTGGTGCGCCGACCGATGTGTTGATTCGTCTTGCGCAAGACAATGCGCCCAAAGCGGGAGATGACGTCTTTGCTGCACTTCAGGCGGCTGGGTTTGAGGTCGAACTGTTGCGGTCTGAATTCGTCGGCTCAGCAGTTGGTGAAGAACTGAGAGAGCAAGGTGGACTCGGCTTATTGCTCGCACTTGGCGTTGTGATGCTCTACGTCGCGTTCCGTTTCCAGTTTAAGTTCTCTGTGGGTGCGGTGGTTGCGTTGATTCACGATGTGTTGATTGTTTTGGGCATCTTCGCATTGTTTGGGCTCGACTTTGACCTGACAGTGTTGGCTGCTGTTCTCGCAGTGATTGGTTATTCACTGAACGATTCAATCGTTGTGTCAGACAGGATTCGCGAAAATTTCCGGATCATGCGCACCAACGATCCACTGAAGGTCATGAACGACTCAATCAATCAAACGCTGAGCCGGACTTTAGCGACATCGATGACGACTCTACTTGTATTGTTAGCGTTACTGTTCTTAGGTGGCGAGCTGATTCATAACTTCGCACTTGCACTGGCAATTGGTGTGGCAGTGGGCACGTACTCATCGATCTATGTCGTCACAGCGACACTTCTTTTGATGGATATTTCTCGGGATGACTTGTTGGTTCCTGAGAAAGAGCAAGAGATCGACGATCG
>CAJWFL010000037.1:0-15316 GCA_913031455.1 uncultured Gammaproteobacteria bacterium | reverse complement strand
GGCCGCAGTCGCTTTGAACGCAAAGATGACGAGCGGTTGCTCACGGTAGACAAGAAAATCGTCGGCGGAGTGAAACCAATTTCAGGCCCTGATACCTCGAAAGATGTGACGGTCAATAACACCAGTTATTGGATGGGTCCTGACATCACAGTGGCCCAGGCGACAAAGGGACGTGTCAGGGCCTTTGGTCGTGTGTGGGACTTTGAGGGACGCAGCGCTGAGATTTGTCAAATCAATTGGAGTGGCCCACATTAATAGGAGTCAACAATCGGATGTTGGCTCATTGGTTAAACAAAGCGCAAATCGGCTGTGCAATTTATGGATGAAAAGTCAACGCAGGTTGCTTAGACTCACCAGCTGACTAGTTAATTGACAGACGTTCACGAAGGAGCGCCAGCATGTACGCAAGCACATCGACAATCAATATGTATGATCCAGATCTCGCGATGGCCATGGCGGCCGAAACGAAGCGCCAGGAAGATCATATTGAATTGATTGCTTCCGAGAATTATGCGAGCCCCCGAGTACTCGAGGCCCAAGGTTCGGATCAAACGAATAAATATGCTGAAGGCTATCCAGGGAAACGCTATTACGGTGGCTGCGAGTATGTGGACGTTGTCGAGCAACTTGCAATCGATCGAGCGAAGGCGCTTTTTGGTGCTGCATACGCAAATGTCCAGCCACACGCGGGTTCGCAAGCAAATGCAGCCGCTTATCTGGCATTGATGTCGGCGGGTGATACGGTACTTGGAATGTCCTTAGCCGATGGTGGGCACTTAACCCACGGTGCGTCAGTGAACTTCTCAGGTAAAGTCTATAATGCGGTGCAGTATGGGATCGATGCAGATGGTTACTTGGACTACAACCAACTGTCTGACCTCGCTGAGGAGCATCAGCCGAAACTGATTTTGGGTGGGTTTTCTGCCTATTCCCGGGTCGTTGACTGGGGAAAGATGCGGGAAATTGCTGATAATGTGGGCGCATATTTCTTGGTTGATATGGCGCATATTGCTGGTCTCGTTGCAGCTGGGGTGTATCCATCGCCAATCCCACATGCGCATGTGGTGACCACAACAACTCACAAAACGCTTCGTGGCCCACGATCTGGACTGATTTTATCCGGCCAAGACGATGAGACTTTGCACAAGAAACTGAACTCAGCAGTCTTTCCGGGTATGCAAGGTGGACCGTTGATGCATGCGATCGCAGCGAAAGCAGTCGCTTTTAAAGAGGCAATGGAGCCTGGATTCAAAACCTACCAAGAGCAGGTGGTCAAGAATGCACAAGTGATGGCATCGGTTTTCATCGGGCGCGGGTTTAAAATTGTGTCTGGAGGGACAGACAACCACCTCATGTTGGTTGATTTAGTTGCTCAGGGCATCACAGGGAAAGCTGCCGACGCAGCACTCGGGGAATCACATATCACAGTCAATAAAAATGCTGTTCCGAATGATCCTCAGTCTCCATTTGTGACGTCGGGAATTCGGATTGGCACCCCTGCTGTGACAACCCGCGGATTCATCGAGAGCGATTGCCGTGACTTGGCGGGTTTAATTTGTGACGTCTTGGATAACCTCGACGATGAAGCAGTGAAAGCACGTGTCCGCAACCAGGTCAAAGTGATGTGTGATCGCTTGCCGGTGTACCGTTAATCATTTGTTCAATTTTGGCGTCTTTTTTGGCCCAGATTGAATTCATCCAACCCCGGAATGCTTTCAGCTCCGATAAGGTTTCCGGGGTTTTCTCGAGCCCCTCAGGTAGCTCAATTGTTTCCACATGAATCATGACTTTGGGTACTTGCCCCGCTAACAGTTGCCACACACCCAGTTTGGCTCCTGGGTATGCCAGCGTGATGTCGATGATTCCGTCGAGTCGATTGCGTAAACAATCAAGCGCGAGCTGTGGTCCGCCGACTTTTGGTTTAAGTAAATGCTTATACGGCGAGCGATTCTTTTTGTGCTTTGCTGGTGTGAACCGAGTTCCTTCGGCGTAATTCACAACAACGCACGCTTGATCCGGATTCCTCGAAAGTACCTCGTGGGCATAATCAAAATCGCGGTTTTTAATCTCAGGACGATCTTTAATATCTTCTTGGGTGTAACGGCGCATGATTGGAAAGTCGAGTGCCCAAGCGCAGATGTTGATGACTGGCATATAGACGAGTTCCCACTTCATGAAAAAGCGAGGCAGTGTTGTTCCCTTACCTAAAACAACCATCACCATCATAATGTCGATCCAGCTTTGATGATTCGCCAAAATGAGATAGGTGCCCTTCGGGTCGAGCTTGTCACCTGTGATGACATACTCTGTTTTTACAGTCGTTAAAAGCCAGCGCATAAAGTCAGCCCAAACCCCTGCGATACCCGCAGAAAGCTGATAACTCAGTTTTTCTGTAGGGGGGAACAGTTTCAGAGGTGAGACGAAGGTTATAAGTAATCCACCCAAAAATGTTGCGACTGCGAGAAAAAAAAGACGTAAAATTGAAATCATGCGTTTAGCCAGATTGTCATTGCGTGCATAGAGTAGCGCGATTAGGCTTCGCGTTCCTTAAGACATTGGATGTTTCATGTTTGACGCAGTCGTCGTAGAACCAACACAACCTGCTGACAGTGCCGTGATATGGCTGCATGGGCTTGGTGCGAGCGGTCATGATTTTGAGCCCGCATTACCGCTTTTAGCTTTGGACAGTCAGGCAACACGCTTTATTTTCCCCCATGCACCGCAGATACCTGTCACTGTGAATGGCCGGATGGTGATGCCAGCTTGGTATGACATTGAACATATGGATATTCATCGAACGATCGATGTACCCGGTATTGCTCAGTCCGCTGATCGTGTTGATGCGATCGTTCAGGCGCAAATTGACGTTGGGATTGATCCCAATAGGATTATTCTGGTCGGTTTCAGCCAAGGAGGTGCTGTTGCGCTTTACGCTGGAGTTCGGTCAAAGGAACCGTTGGCTGGTGTTCTGGCGTTGTCAACTTACTGGGTTGGCGATCAAGATTCAACGTTGTCCCCCGGTCGAAAGCCAGACACTTTACCGATCGAAATTCACCACGGGACGCTTGATCCCGTGGTCCCTTATGTACTTGGAGAGCAAGCACGTGACTCGTTGTCTGTGCTTGGTTATCCGGTCTCGTTTCAGGCGTTTGCCATGCCACATAGCGTGGTACCTGAACAACTTCGGGCCATCGGACAATGGATGGCATTACGTTTGAACTCCGATTCCCCGACAAGGAGCAAGGAATGAAACAACCTGTAAGCATTTCTGTCACTGGTGCTGCTGGTGCGATTAGCTACACAATTCTCTTTAAAATTGCAGCAGGAGAGCTGCTCGGTAAAGATCAGCCAGTTATCCTTCAGTTGGTGGAGATTCCACCAGCCATGACTGCACTTAACGGTGTTGTCATGGAGTTGATCGACTGTGCATTCCCATTGGTGGCTGGCATTACGACGCATGACAATCCAGAAGACGGTTTTAAGGATGCTGACGTTGTCTTTTTGATTGGTGCTCGTCCACGTGGACCTGGTATGGAACGTGCCGATCTGTTGAAAGAGAATGCAAAGATCTTCTCTGTCCAGGGTAAAGCTCTGAATGACCACGCATCGAAGGATGTGCGTGTATTGGTTGTTGGTAATCCAGCAAATACCAATGCTTTGATAGCAACCCGGAACGCGCCAAGCCTGGATCCGCGTCAATTCACAGCGATGACCCGTCTTGATCACAATCGTGCTGTTGGTATTTTGGCAAACCACCTCGGGGTTAAGCCAACTGACGTGGATCATACCTATATCTGGGGTAACCACTCGCCAACCCAGTATCCAGATTTGCACCGTGCAACGGTGAAAGGACAGGCCGTGTTAGATCAGGTTGACCGTGCATGGTATGAAAATGATTACATTCCAACCGTCGCCAAACGTGGCGCGGCAATCATTGATGCGCGTGGCGCCTCATCAGCTGCATCTGCCGCACAGGCCGCCATTGATCACATGCGTGACTGGATTCTTGGAACCAATGGTCAAGTGGTGTCGATGGCAGTTCCTGCAGATGGTTCCTACGGGATTGCTCCTGGAGTCATTTATTCATACCCAGTGGTCTGTGAAGGCGGTGATTACAAAGTCGTTCGGGGTATCGAGGTCAGTGATTTCTCGCGTGGCAAAATGGACGCAACCAATGATGAATTGGTTAGTGAACGCGATGCGATCGCGGATTTATTGCCAACAGAGACTGAAGCGAAACTCAACTCAGTCTCGCATCCTGTCGCATAATCAGTAACTATTAACGAAAGGGGGCACGTGCCCCTGATCGTTTGGAGTTACCCATGAATACTCAGCGAGTTTGTTTCGCGTTTTTTATTGTCCTTGCTCTGACGCTGAATTTTGGTTTCTTCGTTGGGGAAATCGATAACCCGCTGCATCATAATCTTTACGAATTGTTCTTTGCGCTGGTCGTATCGTTGATTGCGACGGTTCTTAAAATTGGCGATCGTTCGCATTTGGGTGCTGTGTTATTGGCCACCAGTTTAGTCGCTGATCTTCAGTTGATTTTGGCCGCGGTGATGTGGGGATATGCGGCGCAAGTCACTGGTGAGATCTCTGTCAGTGTCATGGCTAGCATTGTTTCACTGGCGGGCGGCGCGATGCTCGCGAATATCACCAGCGTCATTTTGTTAATCGCAGAGACCATCCAATTAAAACGTTAATGAAGTTCAACATGCGACGTCGATCGCGAATTCGTGGTGCAGCGATGTGGTTGTTACTGCTGGAGCTGCGTACACCACTTATCACGCTGATTGTTACCTACTCGATCAGTGTTCTCGGTCTAATCCTCATCCCGGGAGCGACGCCTGAGGGTGTTGCCTATCACCTCTCATTTCTAGACGCCTTTTATTTGGTGAGCTACACAGCAACCACAATTGGGTTTGGAGAAACCCCATATCCGTTTACTCCAAGCCAGAAACTGTGGATGTTATTTGTGATGTACTCGACTGTGATCGCCTGGCTTTATGCGATCGGTTCTGTTCTGGCAGTGCTTTCGGATCCTGCTTTTCGACGGTCACGCTCTTATCAACGATCGGTTTCACGAATTCATGGTGTGAGGGATCCTTATTGGATTGTTTGTGGCTATGGAGGGGCGGGTAGTCAATTGATTCGCTTTTTGGATCAGTCAGGCAGTCGCTGTGTGATGATTGAAGAAGACGCCGCGCGAGCAGATGCAGCCAGACTGTCTGACTTGAGCTACGAGCTTACGATTCTTGTCGGCGATGTCGCAGAGCCACAGACGTTGGTTGATGCAGGAGTCCAGCGCGCATTATGTCGTGGTGTTCTCGCTTTAACAGACCACGATCAAGTCAACCTGACTGTCGCGACCAACACGCGCATCCTTGCACCACGAGTTGCTGTGTATGCGCGCTCGGCAACAGATGCGAATACGCGCAATTTGCGGAGTTTTGATACAGAGGTTGTGGTTGATCCTTTTCGGGTTGCAGCACGAAGCGTGACACAATTCATCCGTCGGCCGAACGCATATGCGCTCTACCATGAATTGGTTGATCCAGATCTCAATCAAATCGAAGTGGTTGAAGTGCCAGTAGCTGGTCATTGGATTCTTTGTGCGACTGGACGGATGGCCGAAACTATGGTCGAAGCTTTTGTCCGTGAGCAAATCCCCTTTTATCTGATGAGTTCGAGATCTCCAGGAATACAGGGTGATTGGCCTTGGATTGAAGGCGTGGGAACTGAGGCGCAAACCTTGCGAGAGGCACGAATCAGTGAAGCGGTTGGTATTGTCGCCGGCACTGACGATGACGGTGATAATTTATCGATTTTGTTAACGGCTCAATCAGAAAATCCAACATTGATCACTGTAGCGCGCAGGAATAAGGCAACCAGTGAACCTGTTTTTGGCCAAGGGCATTTTGATTGTGTGCTACGTGAGGGCCGCATCATTGCGCAAGAGATGTATGCACGATTGACGACACCATTACTGCATCAATTTTTGGGACAACTCGAGACCATGCCTGAGGGCTTGGTTGATGGAATTATTGAAAAGCTGAATGCGCGGCTTACTGGAGATCGTCCCGAATTAGCGCATTTCGATTTGACCCTGGATGGCAATGAGGCTCCTGGGGTCATTCCATTTCTACAAACCGTGATGACCCCAAAGCTCGGCGATTTACTGGTTGATCCTGGTCTTGATCACCCAAGTATGCCATTGATTTGTCTGCTGTTAATTCGATTAAATGGAGATCAGGTACCTTTTCCCGGTGATGGATTGCAGTTGGAAGAGGGTGACCGGCTTCTGCTTTGGGGCGCGATGGGGGCGCATCACCGGCTGCATTTTCTGGTCAGGCGGGTCGATTTGTTTGACACCGTACTCTCGGCACGGCATAAAAAAATCGCCTGAATACGAGGTGGCCCAAGATAGTAGCCTTGGCCCTGATGAACGCCGTGGCTTTTGAGCCACTGGTATTGATTATTGTTTTCGATCCCCTCTGCGATGACATCAATCTGCAATCAGGCAAAGAGTTAAATCAGTGCTGCATAGGTCCCGTGATATTGATGGTCAGGTGACAGCGTTCGCAACAGAGTCTGATGGTATTATCAGTGACTAAATTTTATTTTTTGGTCATTAAGGAGAATTTTGAACCTGTTTGTGACTGCCTCCGGTTTCGCGATTGCGATGGGGTTAATCGCCGCGATTGGGGCACAGAACGCACACGTGTTGAGACAGGGGATTGCTGGTCGTCAGGTTGCGGTGACTATTTTTGTATGCATCCTATGTGACACTGTCTTGATGGTATCGGGAGTTTACGGCATGGGCGCGATCGTCAAACTGTGGCCACCATTTGAGTGGGTGACGCGGTTTGGCGGGGCAATCTTTTTGTTTGGTTTTGGCCTGATGTGTTTCAGGACCGCTCTTAAGAATCAAGCTCTCGGTATTGAGGGCCGTGTTGTCGAATCCTTCTGGCCGGCGTTCTGGACAATCCTTGGGGTGACATTACTGAACCCTCATGTTTATTTGGATACGCTTGTGTTTATCGGTGGCCTAGGCGCGCAATATGGACCTGAAGATCAATTATCGTTTGCCATTGGAGCAGTTTCGGCGAGTTGGGTGTGGTTTCTGGTACTAGGATACGGCGCAAGGCTACTTAGACCTACTTTCGAAAATCCCAAAGCATGGACGATTTTGGATATTGGAATCGGTCTGCTTATGTGGTCAATTGCTCTGACGATTCTTCGATAGCCTCGAGTTCACGATACGCATTTCTCGCGAACATCATTGCGCTGACGAAAATAGTGGCCGCCAAGATCGATTCCACAATACCGAACAGCTCTCGACCCTCTGTCATTGCATTTAAAACGCCTGTGGTAAAAAACAAACATGAGACGAAGCTCAACCACAAACTCCCTTTGATATGTTGATTGAGAACTGGCCAAACGAACGCGATCAAGATGAGGGTCACGCCAACCGCTCCCGTGACTGTTGCCGGCGGTGTGAGCAACCAAAGCCCAGAAATACGCAGCGCGATCAAGCCGATTAAAGAGATTTTTAACCACCCGAAGAACATTAATTTCCGATGGCGATAGGTGTTAGCGTCAGTCATATCGACTCCATTTAGCAAGGCGTTGTCCCAGACGAACCGCCATTTCGCGTTCATGTTGGCGGAGTGCGTTGGCATCCAAATGAGTGGGGCCATAGGGCGTTCCGCCACCTTCTATCGCGGCCAAACCAGGATCGGAATACGGGCAACCCATAACCACCATCCCATGATGTAACAGTGGAGTCAGCATGGATTGAAGGACCGCTTCATGACCACCGTGCAATGACGATGCCGATGCGAAAACACCGGCAGGCTTATCAATCATTTCACCAGACAGCCAGAGGTCAGAGGTGGTCTCTAAAAACCCTTTAAGTGGAGCTGCCATCGTACCAAATCGGGAAGGTGAACCCAGTGCCAGACCATGACAGTCTCTCAAATCGTCTTTGGTCGCAAAGAGATACCCATCCTCATTCTCAAACTGATCGCCGCTCGGTTCTGCATAGCTAGGCGAGAACGCTGGAACGGTTCGCAGTTTTGCCTCACAACCCGCGTCTTCAATGCCAGTAGCGATCGCCTCTGCCAGTGAGGCAACGTGACCAGTCCGGCTGTAAAAAAGAACTAAAATCTGTGTCATTCAATCGCCATCACAATATCAACAACTTGATCCAGAGGTATACGCGAAGCCTCCTGATCGGTTCTTTGTTTGAGTTCAACTTCTGACTCTTCAAGTGTTTTGTTACTCACCACAATGCGGACTGGGATCCCGATGAGATCCATGTCGGCAAAGCGAGGGCCAGGCCCCATATTCCGATCATCGAGTAACACATCCAATCCGCAATCCTGAAGCTCTTGCTGGATGCGAAGGGCTTCAGTGTCGACTGATGGGTTTTTAATACCGCCAATCGGCACAATGCAAACGTCAAACGGTGCTAATGAGGATGGCCAGCAGATTCCTCGTTCATCATGACGCTGCTCAATTGCCGCAGCAACAATGCGCGTCACTCCGATCCCGTAGCAACCCATATACAGGGTCGACTGTTTACCGTGTTCATCGAGGACCGTTGCATTCATTGCCGCAGAATATTTCTGCCCAAGCTGGAATACATGGCCAACCTCGATCCCTCGACGGATCAGATAGGTCCCCGATCCATCCGGTGTCGGGTCCCCTTCAATGGCATTCCGTAAATCCGCGACTTCGGGCTCATCACAATCACGGTCCCAATTGATACCGAAATAGTGCCATCCATCTTGATTTGCGCCGGCCCCAAAATCAGAGCAGACCGCAGCTTGGTGGTCAGCAATGATCGGGATTGGACAGTTAACGGGACCCAGTGAACCAGGTCCCGCGCCCATGATGGACCTGATTTCGCTTTCTGTTGCAAATGCAAGTGGGCTTGCAACCATCGCATGATTTTCCGCTTTGACCTCATTCAATGTGTGGTCGCCGCGAATGATGAGGGCAATGAAGTCCGATTCACAAAGATCAGACGCACGGACGATGAGTGTTTTAACTGTTTTCTCGATTGCCAGATCAAAGTCTTTGACGAGTGCTTCGATTGTTTTTTGCGTCGGTGTCTCGGCTTTACGCATCGCTTCGCCAGGCGCTTGGCGGGTGCCTGAGGCAACGCATTCCGCTTTTTCAATGTTGGCTGCGTAGTCAGACCTATTGGAAAAAACGATGTCGTCCTCACCAGAATCCGCAAGGACATGGAATTCCTGTGATCCACTGCCACCGATCGCACCTGAATCCGCGAGTACCGCTCGATAGTCGAGCCCGAACCGATCAAAAATCCGACAGTAGGCGTCATACATCGCAAGGTAGCTTTGCCGCATCCCATCTTCATTGATATCGAATGAATAGGCATCCTTCATGATGAACTCTCTCGAGCGCATCACCCCAAACCGTGGACGAACTTCGTCACGAAACTTGGTCTGAACCTGGTATAGATTGAGCGGTAATTGTTTATAGGAGCTGACTTCACGACGGATAATATCCGTGACCACTTCCTCATGCGTCGGCCCCAAGCAGACGTCCCGTTCGTGTCGATCTTGTAGACGCAGGAGTTCAGGACCAAATTGGGCCCAGCGACCAGACTCCTGCCATAGCTCGGCAGGTTGAACGCCAGACATCAGAATCTCTTGTGCCCCTGCACGGTCCATCTCTTCGCGAACAATCTGTTCAACTTTCTTGAGAACTCGTAAGCCGAGTGGTAACCATGTGTAAAGACCTGAAGCGAGTTGTCGAATCATGCCTGCACGCAACATTAATTTATGGCTGATTACCACCGTGTCAACGGGATCTTCTTTTAATGTTGGCAGTAACAGTTGGGAGGTCCGCATATCGCATCCATCTATAATGACTTGGAAAAGATGAAGTATACCGGGCTTCGGCCTTCAGGAGTGGAATGCCTCCAGTAGCTTGTTTGGACCGGGGGTTTTCGAGTGAATTCGGTTGTTCGCTCGCGGCAAGGAGTACCGGGTTGATCGAACCTGATGGAGATCTCACCCTATCGGTGGCGATTCGAACGATCGAGCAACAGGCATCTAATCTCGTCCTTGGTTTGCGAAGTGGTTTGGTTGCTGACTCCGTGTTGCAGGATGGAAGGCAAGAATGTTTGTTAAAGGGCCGATCCGCTGGAAGTTCCTAAATGTGAAGAGATTCGTCGGATAATCTAAACGGCGTGTGTTCATCGCATGCGCGAAAATAGTGATCGATATGCATCTGTTCTTTACGCAAGAACTGTTCGATCGCTCCGGCGAATTCCTGATTTTCGATCCAATGCAAGCTTCGTGTTTTGATCGGTCTAAAACCGCGTGCAATTTTATGCTCACCCTGAGCTCCGGGATCAAAGCGAGCGATCCCTTGCTCGATCGCATCCTCAATCCATTGGTGAAAACAGGCCTCAAAGTGCAGACAATCGACCTCGTGTAGAGCACCCCAGTAGCGGCCGTAAAGGGTCGTCGCATCACGAAGGCAAAATGACATTGCGATCCGTTGATTCTGCCTGATCGCGAAGGCGACCCGGATCGCATCGGGGATCCGTTCAATCGCATGTTCAAAAAACTCACGAGTCAAATAGCCAAGGCTTCCACGGAGCCGATAGGTCATCTGATAACACTGAAAAAGTGTATCAATCGCCTCATCAGTCATGTCCCTGCCACTCAACCTTTCGAAAGTGATGCCTTGCTCAGCAACACGCCGCCGCTCTCTTCTGGCTTCTTTTCGCCGCTTTGAGTTGAATGTCGCAAGATGATCATCAAAGCACTGAAATCCCTGATTAAACCAGTGAAATTGGACACCAGATCGTTCGAGCCACGAGTCGCCCGCTTGTAAATTTTGCGAGCTCTCTTCGTCTGGAAATAATATGTGCCAGCTCGAGACTCGTCCCAAGAGTTCCTCTTTAAGTACGGTCAACAACTGAGTCGTCACTGCTTCTCGATCGGCACTTTTTTTGATGAGAATACGCGGGCCGGTCGCCGGGGTGAATGGAACGGCGGTCACGCATTTTGGATAGTAGTTGAGGCCGTGCCGGTGGTAAGCATCAGCCCAAGCCCAATCGAATACATATTCACCGTATGAGTCAGATTTTAAGTAGCAAACCATTGCACCAACTAATTCACTATTCTCGGTGACAGACGCATAAAGTGGTCTCCAACCTGTACCCTCTCCAACGCTTTTGGAGTCTTCGAGCGCGGATAGAAACCCGTGCAACAACCCTGGGTAGCCCGATGAATTTAAGGCATCCCACGAGGCCGGGGAGAAGGCATGGATCGACAGGTGAAGCTCTGCTTGCATATGTACCCTTTGTCGCTAGGGCGTCCCTGCTCTTTTGAAAGCCTTGAGCGTCAATGCAAAAAGCCGTTTCTTATCTCGTTTCTTGAGTTGAACCAGTTGATAATCAAGCGATGGTGCAAGCCAAAATTCAAATTGGCGCTTGGGTTCTGGATTATCATCGGTGAGCATAAACTTCTGTGCATCAATTCGGCCATAGGGCGTATCGAGCGTCTCAATCTCACCTGCGACCACGGAACGCACTTTGACATCGTTCCCGTCAACCATGGTGATCGACTCAGGCAAAGAACGCCCATTTTTCAAAAGATATGCGAGCTGTAAACGAAATCCTAACGGATCGATGGCGTCATCTGGAATCATCATTTCTGCACGTTCTGGCTCATGGAGCCAAGTCAGCGATTGTTTGTTCCAGTTGAATCGAAAATTCCGGCCAGTCGTTCGTCCGAGAACGCTCTGCGTGTAGTTGTAATCGAGGGGCTTCCAACCGTTCTCGTTAGTGAATAACAAATGAGTCGTTTCATTTGCTGAGCCAATACTGGCTCTCGCATCGAGGATCATCTCATAGCGATCACCATTTTGTTCTAGGGTCTCAATGGCCTCAGCTTCGAGTTTGATTCCTACGCTCCAAATCATGTTGTATTTTGCTTCATAGCCTTGCGAAAAGGCTGGTGAAGCAATCAATAAAACGAGCAGTGAAATTCCTCTCAACATGCGACAACTCCCAGTGAAAGGTCACGAATGACAGCGGGGTACAAACTGTGTTCGGCTTCAAGGACTCTTTGTCTTAGCGACTCTTCAGAGTCGTGCGCATAGATAGGTACCTCGACTTGGCGAATGATACCACCTGAATCCAGGTCTTCTGTAACCCAGTGAACAGTTGCACCGGCGGTTGAATTCCCTGCTTCAATCGCACGTCGATGCGTGTCGAGCCCTTTATATTTCGGCAGCAATGATGGATGGACATTGACCAAGCGATTCGCATAGTGGTTCACAAACTGAGCTGTCAGAATTCGCATAAATCCGGCCAACACAATCAAATCGGCCTCGTAGTTATCAATCACTGACATGAGTGCTCGATCAAATTGATACCGATTGGGATAGCGCTCGTGAGACAGTACTGTCGTCGCAATGTTGGCTCGCTTCGCGCGCTCGAGGCCAAACGCCCGCGCTTTGTTGGAGACAACACCAACGATTTCAGCATTACCAAGAAGTCCTTTGATTTGCCAGTCGATGAGAGCCTGAAGATTGCTACCATCTCCTGAGATTAGGCAAACAACTCGCATTACGCGAACGCTCCTGAAAAAACGACTGAATCGGTCTGGCGTTCGGCGAGCTCGCCGATAATGAGTGGTTCTTCTCCGGTTGAGGTGAGTACCTCGGTGACGCCTTTCACGTGTTGTGGTGCGCAGAACATGACAAATCCAATCCCGCAGTTAAATGTCCTGAGCATCTCTTCGGTACCCACATCACCCTGCGCTTCAAGCCACTTAAAAATCGCCGGACGGGTCCAGCGATCAAGATCGATATGCGCAGTCAAATGATCGCCAAAAGATCGTGGGAGATTCTCCTGAAACCCACCGCCGGTGATATGAACAGCACCGGTCACATGACCGGTTGTCATCGCTTTCAGCACAGATTTGACATAAATCCGAGTCGGTTGCATGACTGCGTCGAGTACTGTCGAATCCGGAGTGACCTGTTCTGTTTCAGGATTGATCGCTGCATGCGCAATAATTTTTCGAATCAACGAGTAGCCATTACTGTGAGGACCTGAGGAGGGCAGTCCAATGATGACATCGCCCACGTTGACTCCATTGCCATTGAGAATTTGAGATTCTTCGGCTACCCCAACACAAAAGCCAGCCAGATCGTAGTCACCATGTTGGTACATGCCCGGCATTTCCGCTGTTTCTCCGCCCGCGAGAGCGCAACCGGAGAGTTCGCATCCGTGAGCAATTGATGCGATTACTGTTTCGGCAACATCGACATCGAGCAGGCCAGTTGCGTAGTAGTCGAGAAAAAATAATGGTTCGGCGTTCGCGACAATTAGGTCATTGACACACATTGCAACGAGATCTTCTCCGATTTGGCGATGTCGCTGATAATCGATTGCTAATTTCAATTTCGTCCCGACACCATCTGTCCCCGAGACAAGTACTGGATTTTGATAGCCTTCGGGGATCTTGAACAATGCTCCAAACCCACCAAGGGCACCGAGAGATTCTTTGCGAGCAGTTCGTTTTGCGTGTGGTTTGATGCGTTCGACGAGAGCGTTTCCTGCATCAATATCAACACCAGCGTCTCGATATGAGAGACCTACCTGATGATCTTGACTCATTGACTTTATAGCTTCCTGCGTGAATGGTTGCAGAAGTGTATCATTTGCCGACTAACCAGAACCAATGTGAGATTTCATGACAGCACGATTTTTTTTCGTCATCACATGTTTGCTCTCGTCGACAGTCAAGGCGCTCGAATATCGGATCGAGGTAGAAGAGCCTTCGTTATTTAATGTCGAAGAGGCAATCGTGAATACCATTCATGGAGCCGCTGAGCGGTTGACAGGAATTCCTGAAGCACAGATAGTCAGCTCTACACCTGATCTTTTCAGTTTGTCCGAGGCGTTAGTCAACTCCTACGGCTATGATGGCGATACATTAATCGTCGATATTGATGTTGATGGATTGAAAAGTCGTCTTGAGACGGCAGGTATTGCTCTGTGGGAATCTGAGCGCCCTGAGTTCCTCATTTGGGCGACTGAGGAACGCGGCCTCGAGCGCTTGATGGTGGGTCAGGAATCTAATCTGATCATCGATCGACTGATGGCCGCAAGTGAGCGTTTTGGCGTACCGATGCAGCGTCCCCTGATGGATCTTGAAGATACGTTGGCGCTGTCTCCTGCGGAGATTTGGGGTGAGTTCGCTGGTGCAGTGACGAATGCCTCTGCGCGATACGGTATCGCGAATATCTTGGTAATTGGTGATCGGCCAGAGCGGCAAATGTTGAAATATTGGTTATTCGAATCCAATGGTGAGTATCGTGCTGGAGAGATTACTGGTGTTGACGCGGATGCACGAGCATATGCGCTGATTGAAGTGATAATGCAGTACGCCAGATCGATTTCGGAAACCATGGAACCTTTGCAAGTTGCTATGGTGGAGAAGCGTGAGTCACTCACATCCTTCAGACCACGTGAAGACAATGTCGCAGGACAATGGACGGTGAGGGTCGAATATCGTGACGTGATTCGTTTGATGGATTTGATGGATCATCTTGAAGCATCCGAAGGGGTGACCATCGAAGCCACAGAGATTCGGTCCACAGAGGCGTCAATGGTATTGAATACCGGCTTGTCACTGGGTGCTACCGATGACTTGGTATCGTCTTTCGAGTCGATACAATTTATTTCGCCTTTGGTTTATTCGTTGAAGTGACTCAACACAAACAACCGATCCAAGAGATCTTGAGTCTCGAGCGACCAGCAGGATACTCGTTGGAGTGCTGGGTCGAAACCAAGCAACATCAGATGATCCTATCCCATGTCGATGATTCGCTTCATGGTCGCTCCGACGAGCTTTGGATGTATGGCGCTCCAGGGGTCGGTAAAACGCATTTAGGCCTCGTGATCGCTGAGCGATTTCGGTTTGACTACTACGACTGTGGAGAGATCAATCCGGAAACCGTTCCTGAATTATTCGAGCATCTTGATGTGCAACGTGGGGTTATTCTCGATCGTGTCGATCGGTGGTTGAATCACTCGGCATCAGAATCAGCATTATTCTCTTGGTGGAAGCGAAAAGAGAATGGACTGGTTCTGATTTCTGAGACCTCACCTCGAGCAGATGGATTCATCACGCTACCTGATTTAGCGAGCCGAGCACATGCAGCGATGATATTACCCCTAGATGGCTTGGGTGATGAGGGCATCCGACATCTCTTCCAGTGCCAACTTCAACACCTTGGAATTGAGTTGGCGCCG
>CAJWFL010000036.1:0-15459 GCA_913031455.1 uncultured Gammaproteobacteria bacterium | reverse complement strand
AACTAGGGGCCTGTGTCTGGCTCCGATGCTTGGGGTTCACCATTTTGCAGAGCTCCAGAAGCCCGGCGGCACAAACGCCAGGGTTATGAATCAGTGCAAGTCGGATCATACCAACCGCTGGATTCACGTTTCCTGCCTTCTTGGCTAGCAGCTGACCAGGCATAACCTTAACCCCTGTTCGACCGTAGGCGGTCACTGCGAACGCAATATCATCTCCTGGAACCCTAATCCACAGATAGTGCCCGTAGAGTGGATCACTCGCAGGAAGCGTCTGGTTGCAGCGTTTGGGTGCGTCTTTGAATTTCCCGCTATATTTTTTGTTGTTCTCAACCACATGATCCTCGTCTTCCCAGGCGAGCTTGGCTGCTTTTTGATTCGGGACTGGGATATAGAGCCCATGGTAGGCCCGGTAGATGTTGGCCTTTTTGATGAAATCGCGGTCACCAGCTAAAAATCCAGAAGGCATTCCGGCAAGATTTGACCGATAAATCAGGTCATTCACGACAACGCATCGATTCATGTCGGGGTTATCGTTAGAGTCGGCCATCTCGAGGAGGCCAGGCGATGGCTTACCCCGTTCGATTGAATTGAGCCGTTCATCAGACAAAATATAGAAGTCGTGTTCTTCGGACTGATTGAGCAAGAACTCCCATGTCAATACTGGTAGGGCGGCTCCGTAGGGGTCTGCTGGCGAGTTCACCACCACGATTTTTACATTGGGCCACTGCTCCTCGGTGATGTCCCGGTAGGTTGGTTGCTGTGAGGTCATGGTGGAGCAATAGATGGGCTGTAGTCCGGCGATACGGCCTGCCGTCTCATAGATCGGATCGGCTGGATTAGGTAGCACGATGTAGCCGTCGCGTTCGCCCTCGGCAAGTATCTGGATAGCGGAAAATATCCCCTCTGCGCCACCGTTGGTTCCAATGACGTTATTTTCGGTGAAGGTCTTCGACTTGACGGCGTGGCGGGTCTTCAACCACGAATACATAGTTCCCCGGAGCTCTCGTAGACCACCATATCCACCGGCACCGTTAATCGCCTTGCCGATCGTGGGGGAATACTTCTTGTACTCCTCGACGACAAACGAAGGTGGCTTGTGCGCAGGTTCGGAGATACTGAAGTCAATGATGTCTTTGTCCGGTTCTGATACGCGAGACAATAGGTGATTTAGCCGAACCCCTGCCGGGACATCAAGTGAATTCCAAAACGTCTTTTCCATACCTGCCCTTCAATCCCTACTAGGTAATGATCGGATGATTGCTGCATTATTTTAGCCACAGATCTCTATCGAATCTCAATGAATTGGATCGTTGCAACCGACATACGGTTAAAGGCCTATGGACGTTGACCGATCTACTCAATTAAGTTGTACTACGTCACCTTTGGGTACACGGGAGCATTTCTTGGCTATTTCGCATACCGCGTCATGGATCATCGGTAGCCTAACAGCATCGAGTATCGTGGTCAGTGGTTTGTTTGTTTATTCATTGAGAGACGGTTCGCCGCCAAATCCGTATAGCCGCGTCTCTTCCTATTCAATCATCCCTGACCTCTGGGTGTGTCGCAAAAACACTAATATTAGGGGCCATGAATACACCTATTCGGTTAACCTAAGGAACGGCTCGACAGGACCTGCGCGCCTTGCTTGTGAGGGCGTGAAACCACTAAACGTAAGTCCGATGGAACCACGTTCACGAATGGGTCCCAATGGCGTCAGGCCACCAATCATGCGTGTTGATCCGGATGCGAAATGAACATCTTTAAAGATGTCAGCACCATACCCCCTAGCGACAGATAGAACAGAAAGCCGCCTATTTTATGGGGCACTTGATACATATACAGCTCTTCCTGCGGAGCTAAATCACCCACCAGCTTGGATACGTGGTAAATCGGCGAGGTACACTACGATTTTTGATCGCTTGACGCAGTTTTGTCGCTGTCTTCCTCAACGATTTCTTGCGAGAAGATCACTTTGTGGTAGAGACCTTCCTGTAATTGAGTAATCGGAATATTCCCCTCAATTTTCTTCAATCTTGGAATTAGGGCAGCAAGCTCGGGGAAGGGTGATCCCAAAATCTTATCGACGACTTGCTCGTCACTCATCGGAATCAGAGCCTCGCGCTTCATCCGAAAGAGATCACGCACGCTTCGGCGCGTTTTTTTTAGGTACGCGCCTGCTTCGGGATGAAACTCACCAGGCAGTAATTCGATTTTATCGTAGAGATTCGGAATAAGCCCATATTCTGCAAGGAATTTTTCGCGAATTTGCTCTAACAAAGCGAGTGTCTGGCACATTTGGATCTGATTAATCGCATCTTCTTTAATTCGATCCGTGTCCTCGATAAACCGTTCAAATGTGAGCAAGGGTTTTTGATACAGCACTTTGTACTCGCCCATAAGGAACGCAGCGATAATCGCGTAGCCAACGATCCATGTTGCATAAAGTACGAGTAGTTCAGTAGGCATTGCGACACCTGTCGATCGCTGCACTGGATTGAGATTCCCGCAGCTTTTCATCAGTTACTGTATTTTTTTCACACACAGATTTATCGGACTAACCTAGTTGATTCTTAGTGATTTTTCCACCACAGTCCGAAATGAAGTGTTGATGAGGGCTGTGATCATGCTGGTGCATTGGGTATTAATTACCTTTGTTTATTCTTCGAGCGACACCATCGCGTCTACAAAAACGGAGACCTATCCACTGGACTATGGTGCAGTTTTCTCGACACAGGATGCCTGCGACGAATGGGCGAGGGAAAAGCTTGCTGATGTAAAACGCATTGAATCTTTTGTCTGTTTGCCTAGACCGGCTTACAGGAATTGATGTCATTCGTTTGATTTAATAAACCATTTGACGATAGGTTAGGAGTAAATTGACTGCGACGATTTTTCCGATGAGAGTTGGCCTTTAAATGTTGGTCGAGTTTCATGTACAACTTTTTATTAAGTGTTGGAGTTTGCGGTTGTTATCGTGTTCCTAATTTTTATCACTTGCCTGTGGCTCTCAACATAGTTGCCAACCTTTGTGATTGGACCGATACCGTCACAAAATAAGATCCGTGAACCGATGTGGTGTGATTTATCATGGCATTTCCATTTCCAATAAGGTGACTTATGAGTTCTTATCGAATTGCTGTTTTGGCTGGTGACGGTATCGGCAAGGAAGTGATGCCTGAAGGCATCCGGGTGTTAGATGCTGCTGCTCGGAAGCATCAACTGAATCTGACCTTCAATCATTTCGATTTTGCCTCCTGCGATTACTATCTCGAATATGGTCAGATGATGCCTGACAACTGGAAAGAGATCATGATGGATTACGACGCGATCTATTATGGTGCTGTCGGTTGGCCGGAGACAGTTCTAGATCATATTTCACTGTGGGGCTCACTGATTCAATTCCGTCGCCAGTTCGAACAATACGTGTGTCTGCGTCCTGTGAAGCTGATGCCAGGGGTGCCATCGCCGTTGGCGAATCGGCAGGTTGGCGATATCGATTTTTACGTAGTTCGTGAGAACAGCGAAGGCGAGTACTCAAGCGTCGGTGGAATCATGAACGAAGGCACCGAGCACGAATTTGTAATACAGGAATCGGTGTTTAGCCGTCGTGGCGTTGACCGGATCATGAGGTACGCATTTGAGCTCGCAAAAACGCGCGATAAAAAGCACGTGACATCGGCAACAAAATCGAATGGCATCTCGATTTCGATGCCCTATTGGGATCGTCGTTTTGAAGAGATGTCAAAACAGTATCCAGAGTGCACGTCAGATAAATATCATATCGATATTCTGACAGCACATTTTGTAATGAACCCAGATCGCTTCGATGTCGTTGTGGCCTCAAATCTCTTTGGCGACATCCTCTCTGACTTGGGTCCAGCATGTACTGGAACCATTGGCATCGCGCCATCAGCCAACATCAATCCAGAGCGCAACTTTCCATCACTGTTTGAGCCAGTTCACGGCTCCGCTCCTGACATCTACGGTCAGAATATCGCAAACCCAATTGGCATGATTTGGAGTGGAGCGATGATGCTTGATCACTTGGGTGAGGCGACTGCGGCCACAGATATCATGACCGCCATTGAGGAAGTACTAAAAACAGGTCCTCGTACACCGGATATGAAAGGCTCGGCCAGTACACAAGAGGTTGGCCAAGCGGTTGCTCAGGCAATCGCCTAATCGTCAGTCGGGTAGATACTCATCCTTCCAACGAAGCACGACATTGAAGCTCACTGAAATACGTGTTTCGTGGGATAGGTTTGGGTGTACCAAGTGATGCAGGAATGCAGGCCACAGCAATAATTGCCCGGGCGTTGGTTTGATCCGATGTTCTGGGTCAATTTGCCCGTCCCCTCGGATCGCATTCATATTGGCCTGTGGTCTCGGATCGTAAAAGCTGATGCAGTTCGGGGTCCGATCATCCCGTCCTGACGGAAGCGTGTCATGCTCCGGAATCGTGATGTAGTAGGTTCCGCTGAGCCATGCGTGTGGATGATTATGTAAATTATGATAGTCACCCATCCGATTCACGTTGGCCCAAGCCTGAATTGCGAAGTCGAGACTGTAGTCGATCACTAAATGTTGTGCGTAATCAACGATGGCGCGCTGAACGGACTGTTTCAACCATTGGATAGCCGGGTGCTGGTCATCAAATAAATCATCGCTCAGGTAATCTGTGGTCATTTGAGCCTTTTGAAGATCCAGCTTCTCAATATAGTCGGCCAGTACAGGGTTCGCCTGATCGTGACCAGGCAAAGTGATCTCCATCAATTGCGTTGGCCAAAGATTTTTGAAAGTTGGGGTTGTCATTACGCTTCTCTCGTTTACCTTACTTGAAGTGTGGCACACTTTAACTATGTTCTTTTAGGGAATTTGCGAGTGTTAGTCTGCCTTTGCCGCTTGATAGACTCTGATGATTTTGAGAACGTTGGGGAGCTTGAGGCGCGAATAATGGAGGATGATTTCCAGTGTGGCCAGTGCCAGATTTGTTACCTCATTAGTCGAAGACCCGGTCCGACGAAAGATATTGATCCCGATGATTAGAGAGGGCCATATTGATAAAGAATCAGTCGCCTTCGGTCTGAGACGTTTTTTTGCCGGGTAATATCATCCTGCCTCTCCTATTTGTTGTCCTGTGGTCGTCGGCCTTTGTTACGGGAAAAATCATCGTAGTTGACGCTTCACCTTCGGCCGCGCTGGGTCTCCGCTTTGGTGTCGTTACCTTGGGCTTCCTGGTTTATGTTTTTATTAGGGGGGAGCGACTGTGGATAAGTGGGCGTGGGTTTTCCGAGGCCTGCGTTACCGGCGTCTTGTTCCACGGACTATATTTAACAGGGATATTCCATGCCGTCCTTAACGGGGTCCCCGCTGGCTCAGTGGCGTTGATTGTCTGCCTACAACCAGTGCTAACGGGAGCACTTGCTGGCTATCTTTTTTCTGAGGTAGTGACTGCTCGGCAGTGGTTCGGGTTATTTCTTGGTTTCGTGGGTACCGTGTTTGTCGTTGACATCAGTGTCGGCGATTTCTCTTACTCGGTGGGGTTAATTTGGGCTTTTGCGGGGTTGGTGGCTGTAACGAGTGGTACGCTGTTACAAAAAAAATTCTCAGGCCGGGTCCCTTTATCGACTAACAACTTCTATCAGGCTGGGGCCGCGACGGTGTTTCACCTAATCATATTAGCGACTGTGGAGCCCATACGGCTGGACATGTCTACCTCTCTTCTTTTAGCCATTGGGTGGCAAATCGCAGCGATATCCTTCGGCGCGTTTAGTATTTTGATGTACTTACTGGCCCGTAGTTCTGCCAGCCAGACGGTTGTTTGGCTTTATCTGGTGCCACCAATGGCGGCCTTTTTCAGTTGGCTCATTCTGGGTGAAGAGCTTTCGTTAACCGATCTGTTGGGGTTGCTTATCGTCAGTTCCGGTGTCTATCTTGCTACTCGGATGCCTCACGGAACCCAATAAACATTGAGTCAATTTCATTATGAAATTTCTATCACGGCACCCATGCCCGCTGCGTGATGTTCGAGCATGTGGCAATGGAATAACCATAGCCCAGGGTTATCTGCAACAAAAACCAAATTAGCTTTCTCACCTCGCTGGAACAAATAGGTGTCACGTTTGCCGTCAAGGAACGCCCCGTCTTCATTTTGTATCCAAAAGTGATGGCCGTGGAGATGCATGGCGTGGTTCCAGCGTGTGTCATTCCAGACCTCAATACTAACCGTTTGGCCGATATCGATCTTCGCTAAGTGGTCGTGATGTTCTGAAATCACACCGTTGAAAGCCCACGCCTTTTTGTAGGTCTGTGCGAGTTCCCGAATCGGGCGTAGCTGGCCATTGTAGGTTGCTTCACTTAGGTTACCCATCGCGCCGCCTTGCATGTGCAGCGGAATCGACACATCGATTGATTGTGGCGGCGCTTCAAGTAGCGGTTGCTTTAGGACGTCCTTGGTAACAAGCGATTTGTAAGGTTCGACCACTTTCAAAATGGCCGCAGGGTAGGGTTTTTTACCGTTGAGGGTCTCTGCGATGGTCAGGTCTGTATCACCTAGGTCGACTATAAAATCTGCCCGTTGCGCAGGTGCTAGGACGACATCCTGCGACTGCTGGATAGGGACCGGGTAGCCGTCCTCGGCGATTAGAAAAGCTGACGCAGGGATGTTTAATCCAAAAATTCGAGCATTGGCTACGTTAATAATACGTAGCCTGATTCGTGAATTTTTCGCAACCTCGATTTTCGGAAGTGATTCCCCGTTGACTGTCAGCCAGTTACCAAGTCGACCACCATGTGCCCAGTCATGCAGCGATCCAAACGATGCCTCTTCGATATTCCCGTCACTCGCAAGTAGCCAATCATCAATCATCAGCACGAGGTCGTGATCAACTGCAGGATCTGATTCGCTTTCAACAATCAATGGACCATAGAGTCCGCGGGCAACTTGCGACCAAGTCTTGGCGTGGCTGTGATACCAGTAAGTACCAGATTCATTCAGTGGGAATTCGTATCGAAATTGGCCATCAGGCATGACTTCGGGTTGAGTGAGGCCCGCGACCCCATCCATGGCATTGATATTTCGGATACCATGCCAGTGAATCGATGATCCCTCATCCAGTTGATTGAGAAAATCGACAGATAGGGTGTCGCCTTTCTTAAATCGCAACTCTGGACCTGGTAATGTCTGATTAAAGGCCCAGACAGATGCGTCCTTATATTCATCGCCTGGCACCAAGCGTTTGCTCGTTTTTGATGCGGTGAGCGTCAAAGGTGCTCTGGCATTAGCAAGCGTTAACTCAGGTGTTGCCGCAAGTAATGGAGTGACAAGACAGACTTTTAAGAAATTACGACGTGAAGTCATAGTTACCTACTCTTTGTAGATGTGATAGTCCTTACAAATTTTTCCAAGCGCCTTAAATCCATTGGTGAGCGCGATTGTGTCAGCCCTTACTTGGGCAAGCGTTTTGAAATTTCATGGCTGCTTTGCTTTCTTCAAGAACTGTGCGCTCTTTGATCACGCCCTCGGCCCATTCATGAGCGCACGAGATTATTGAGATACCCATTAAGAGACATCCAGTATTCGACCGGTTCATCACAGCCGTCTCTTCTCTACCATTAACTGGGGTTTGATCAGATGGTTCCAAGCATTATTCGCCACTTTTTTTGAGTTGGTAGGCTTGGTGACGATGCCGCCACCATCGAAAGCCTCTCCCTTTTTTGTTGACCGATGCTGATTTCACAGAATCAGAGAAGCACTTTAGGAGAGCAAATCACCTCACTGTATTATTCGGGAACGAAAAGGTTTTCGGACACAATCGAAAAAATTTTCGGTTTGAAGCCTTTCGGTCAATTGAAGAGGTGAGTAGACAATCGGTACCCGGAGTAAAAAAGGTAGATGTCTTTCTCGACCAACCTGCCTGTAGTTGGGCCTCAAATCGTGAAAGCCGGTGGATTTTGATAATTATCGTCGATCAGTACTTTCAAAAATCGCGTTGGCGTTATTTGGAACAAATCCTTGAAACAGCTCACCGTGTGAATCCGGCAAACGAAATGCGAACTCGTAAAAACAACTCGGGACATCGGAGATAATAGCGTCCGAGAATTCAAAAGAAATTTGATCGGCTATCGTGGACGCTTGAATAAGGAGATCTGCTGGAGTGCCTTTAATGCGGCCGCCGACCTCATTGAGGTTATACTGGTTCTCCAGAAGTAGTTCGATCACTTCTTCAATTGACTCTAGGGTTCTGAGTGCATTCACATTGACTGTGAAGTGATTGGCTTGATACCCCATTGTCGACAGCCATCCTGCATATTCACTAGCATTGGCGAGAATTTTATATTGGTCAAGTGTCGGGTTGTAAAAAGGGTAGTCGCCGGTTAGATCAGATAGAGCGAGTGTTCCTTTGAGGTCTTTGGTGATCTCGTTAATAATCGATTGTGCTTCGTAACTGAGCTCTGCACGGATCAGTTCACTGAAAAATATCTTTGGCGCGCTCGAGTCACCTGGGACGCGATATGCTTTGGCGCGTAAATGCTTATCCGGAAAGGTATAATGATCGAATGCCTCATAGCCAATGGTCGCGAGAAGTTCGGAGGCTCTGTTGAGATCAAAACCTTTAATATCAAAGGTACGGAAAGCGACATGATCGTTAGTAACGTTTTCACCATATGACGTGAATAAAGCTTGGATACTTTTGGCTTGTGGCGTGACGTCAACATATTGGTGCCAGAGTTCGGCGAAAAAATCAGTGCGGTTCATGAGTGCTGTCTTTTTTGATTAATGCCAATCAGTGTTAGGTCAGTATCGCAAAAATTTTTGCATGGAGGTCAATCTCGTTATCATCACTTTAGAAACCTGAGGCCGCACCGATATAAATCTTATGTATCAAGGGATCCGGCGACATTATCACCTGACTCAACTGATGGTAGTCGTTGCTGCCTGTGTCAGCGTTGTCGGCTGTGCGCCGTCTACCGTGACTCAACAGGCCGTGACCGATTACCGGACGGTTGCATCTCAAATCTCCATTGGAGACGCGAAGGAGTACGTGCTTCGCGCATTACAGGGTAGCCAGCAGGCGATTCCGGCGCAGTTTAAAAGACCGTCGGAGCAATATTTGAGCTACGGAGAGCAGGTCGAGATCCATTTCGTGCGGACCGCGTTAGCCTCTGGTGTCGAGAACGCCGATGATGATTTCACCCCCTATGTCTTTAAAAATGATGTCCTTGTTTCTGTGGGTTGGACCTACGTCAGTAAGACAGATTTTTTGGATAAGGCAAAGGAAGCAATCAGTGCTGGCGGTGTGAAACAAGATCGGAATGTATTTGGAGATCGGCGTTAACGCAACGCGCGGCATTCATTAAAAATAGTACGAAGCGCTCAGGTTTAGTCCGAGTGGACCATAATCTGTAACGGGGGGTCTACGCCCACGTGTCGGATGATTCGGTTTCTTTTGATTGTGGACGCGGATCTTGAGAAGATCTTCGGAGCACGGAAGCGAAGAGCTTTCTGGTCAGTGCACTGAGGACAATGTCATGAAGCGCCTAGCTGTTCTTCCAATCATTCTCTGGTCGATGTTTGTTTCGGCATTTGACTGGGAGACCCCAATCGCAGCGTCTCATCAAGGTGAGCCTCTGGAAGTGCGGATCGGCGTGAAAAATCTTGATTCGGCTTCTGCAGCACAACTATTGCCGTTGCTTGCATCAGAGTCTGAATTTACAGCGCGCGGTATTGATCGCCCTGCTTTTCTGTCGGGACTAAAGTATTCCGTGGACTCGAATGAAGGGCAAGTGGACCTTGTCATTCGAACAGCGACGGCTTGGACGCAACCAGATTTAACCACGCTCGTCGAAGTATTCACTCCTGATGGACCAGTTTATATTCCAGTATCTGTGATTGTTGAGCCGAAGCCATTCGCACAACCAATAGTGGCTCAAGACTCTTCAAAATCAAGATCAGTGACGAAGCTAAAGCCACCTGAAGTGCGAGTGACTATAAGAGGACCGGAGCAGAAGGATTCTAAACCTGTAGCAAAAGAGCCGAATACTTTATTTGTTCGAAATGGTTCGACGTTATGGCGCTTAGCGAAGCGTATCCAGCCTGCAGATTTGACAACCGAACAAGTCATGATGGCCCTGTATGACGAGAATCCAGATGCATTTGAGTACAACAACGTGAATGCGCTTGAGGAAGGTAAAACTTTGACCGTTCCAGATATGGTACGTATGGGTCAGGAATCCCCTATCACCGCAAAACAGCGGTTTGATGAACATATGCGGGCTCCAAAGGAAGACTTTCCTCGGACTACCGGGATCCAACCTCCCGCAGTCGAAAGGATCTCAAAAACTCCTGATGAACCGTCCTTAGAACATGCTCCGACGGCAACCCTAAAAGCGGTTAACGAAATGGTGGAAGATGATACTGGTCCTGTCTCTCTTGCAGGACCTGCTAGTGCGCTGACAACTGCAGCAGAGCCAACAGCTATGTCCACGATTGTGAAAGAGACAGTTGTCGAAGAGCAATTGCCCGAGGCTAGTCAAGTAATGAGTCCCTCAGTTACAGAAGTTCTGGTAAAGATGACCAACTTAGAAAACAAAGTCGACGCAATGGATGCTTTGGTTGAATCGATTTCAAGTAAAGCTCAATTGATCGCGCAATCACCGCCGTTACCGTCACCTGAATCAAATCAAGTCCTCGCGCAGTTTGAATCGGTGCAAGATTGGATACCAACGCCCGCGGAGATTGAAGAATTTCTGAGTACAGAACTCGGTAAAGGGACCCTCATTTTTTTAACTATTTCGATTTTGACGATTCTTGGTTTCCGGATCTTCGGTGGTCAGCAATCGACAGATAGTGAGCCCGTGGAAGTGAGGTCTCCCCAGATACCAGAGCGGGCTAAGCTCTCAGTTCGAGAGTCTCAAACTAGTCTAAATTCAGCAGATCCTAGTGATGCGTCTGAAGCGTTGGAATCTGCGATTGAGCGATTGAAATCAAAAATCGTGGATCCGGGAAAACTCCAAGAAGCCAAAGAAATTTACAGTTCAGGTGATGATGCATCGATTGATGCGGGTTCAGCCGATGTAACAGATAAGCCCGAGTGGGGCAGGGACCCGGACGTCGAGGCAGAGAACGGGTTGCATCAGTTAGAGTTGGCTCAAAATTATTTAAAGATGGGCATGAGTCAGGCCGCCTTCGAAATACTTGAACGCGCTGCAGTGTCAACTCATGCGGAAAGTGCTGACGCAGCTCGTAGCCTAATTGATACCCTCCGGCGTTGAGGTACCACCTCGCCTCATCGTCATTTCGTTGTTTGATAGCCCGCGTATTAGGTCTGTGATGCACACGCTTGCGAACCAAGTCTGCCCCCTGATCTCGTTTTAAATAGTGATCACGCTGCGATCGATGAGGCGATTGAAATCCTTAGCTCGATGAGCTTATCTGCGGTGCGAATATCTAGATGATCAACTGAGCGTTGATCATGATTGCTTAGTTGTTGAGGCGCAGCTCTTTGATCTTCGATTCGAGATAGTGGCAGCCTGTTAAGGGCCCCGACCAGTGGACGCCGACGATTTTCCCACCCTTGTTTGCGGTTGAAAGCCGGCACTCTCCGAGGAACAGCTGAGGGTAGCGCCAGGTTAAGTGTTTCGTCTCATTGACCCAGACCGTGTCGTGTGGCTGACCAAGAGATTCACCAAGAGCGCCCGAATCTTTGCCGATTAAAGACGGAACACGATTAACCAGTTGCTTCCCAGATGCGTGATCTGGAATCGCAACACAGCCGGTGACGGATGCCGTGAAGAGAACGCTCACAAGTGTCCTGATTGTGTTCTGCATAGTCGTGACTCGAGTAGGTCGAAGAACTGCACGATAAACAATGTGGCTCTTGCTCACAATCAGACCAAGCGATCAGACGCACAGCGTTGAATCGGGATATGCTCGGCTTTGGTTGTTCGCTAGAAAGACTCAGAGGGAATCTCATGATGGAAAAATCAATATCAATCGCCGTAATTAAAGCGTTCGGCAAAATTGTTGCGACTGTGCTCATTGGATGTTTCGCTGTCGAAATCACAGCGCTTACGAACACAGTGATTGGCAAGTTTCTGTTGATTGGATCTCTGGATGGATCGCGGTCAACGTTTTTGGGTTGGAGCTATCCAGTGTTAGGGAGGTCGGAGAAATACTGCGTAATGATCCACACTACATCGTCGAGCTAGGTTTGGATGCTTTGCTTTAGACGATCAAGCCTGGAAAGAGATGATTTTTACGAGCACTGCGGTTGGACTGCGCTGTGAATCTTGAACAGCGGATTGAATGGATCTCAGAAGATACGCTTGAGATCTGCCTTGGTGATCCTGTCGCGACAGAAACGCTGTCTATTGTGGAGAGTATCTCGCACTGGATTGATTTGGAAAAGCCAGCTTGGCTGATCGATCATTGTTACGGCTTTGGTGTATTGAGCCTGGTTGTTCACCCGGCGCTGATTGACGAAGCAAGTTTGATCGATTCGTTAACCAACGCGCTCAGTCAATCGCTGGATGGGTGGGACTCGTGTGACTCAGATGTCATCGAAATACCCGTCTGTTATGCCCCAGAATTTGGGTTAGATCTTCAGTCGATTGGTGAGGCAACAGGGTTATCGGTTGAGCAAATGATCGAGTTACATTGTTCTCGAGACTATCGTGTTCTGGCGACCGGATTTGTTCCCGGATTTGGGTATCTTGGAGAAACTGATCCCCGAATTCAGTTACCTCGGCGAGACACCCCAAGAACTCGAATACCTCGAGGGTCTGTTGCAATCGCCGAGAACCAAACGGTGATCTATCCCACAGAAACGCCTGGCGGGTGGAATATTATCGGTCGGATGCCTGGATCAATTGTCTCGGTCACTCGGGATTCAATTGATGCCAAGTTCTCGATGGGTCGTTTGGTTCGATTTCAATCGATCTCAATGGATGAGTTTCAAGCGATTGAGGCCTTAGATGATTCGGATTAAGCAATCGAGCCTAATGCATACCATCCAAGACCTCGGTCGATTTGGTTTTGCAAGCCAAGGGGTCGCGCACGCCGGACCGATGGATAGCATCGCTGCCTGTTGGGCAAATTGGATGCTAGGTAATCCAGTCAACTCACCTTTCATCGAGATCGGTGGCGGAGGGCTTGTGGCAGAATTCACCAAGTCAGCGAACGTGGCGATCGCTGGAGCCTGGGGTGACTTTACGCTCGATGGGCAGCCTTTAATCGGCCCCGGCTGTTACCCTGTCAATGCTGGAGAAGTTCTCAAAATTGGTCGTCTCAGCAGTGGCCTCTTTACCTATTTTGCGGTTGAAGGCGGGTTTGATATGATGCCTTTTCTTGGCAGTGTGGCTACATGTCAGCGCGATGCTTTGGGCGGTGCTGATGGTTCCGGAAACGCCTTGGCTGCCGGTGACGCTTTATCTCATGAGACCAGCCAATTAAAGCCACTTCGATTAATCTCACGACGCTATCTCGAATCCTATCGAGCGCCGTTGATGTGTGACCTGATCATGCGTAATTCTGATCACTTTGATTCGACCGCAATTGATCACTTTTTCAATCAAAGCTATGTGGTCGCGAGGGAGCAAAGCCGAATGGGTTATCGACTGGAAGGGCAAATCGGTATTTCTGCCAGGAGGCTGCGGTATTCGATACCAATCCCGCTCGGTGGTGTTCAGATACCACCCGCTGGTCAACCGATTGTTCTGATGCGAGATCATGGGTCACTCGGCGGCTACCCGATGATTGGAACCTTGACTCGCAGATCGCTGAGCCTTCTCGCACAGAGGTCGGCAGGCAGGGTCGTATCGTTCAGACCGATCAAGCGAGACCAGGCAACGACTGAGTTTTTAAAATATCAGGAATTTTTTGGCGACTTTCGATAGAAGAGACCGTGAAGAGGGCAATCATGAAACTAAATGCAGATGTTGGTGAGAGTTTTGGTGTTTGGTCAATGGGGGACGATGCCGCGTTGATGCCGCATATCGACATGGCCAATGTTGCATGTGGTGGTCATGCATCAGACCCGTTGACCATGCGTGCGACAGTGCGACTCGCGAAACAATGTGGGGTCATCGTTGGGGCGCATCCAAGTTATCCAGATCTCTTGGGATTTGGGCGTAGGCCACTTTCAATGCCCCACTCCGAAGCCGTGTTGCACATGATTGCCCAAGTCGGTGCGCTTCAGGCAATTGCCTCAGCAGAAGGTGTGCAAATTGAGTATGTGAAGCCGCATGGTGCGCTATACAACTGCATGATGGATGATCCCAGTTTGATGGCTGAGCTCATGACAATGTTGGCCCAATCACAATTCGATATTCCCTTAATGATTCTCGGAACAGCCGATCATGAAGAGCATGCGGAGATGGCCGCAGAAATAGGGGTTAAGCTTCTTTTTGAGGCCTTTGCTGATCGGCGATATACCCCTGAAGGGCGGCTTCAATCGCGGGCAATTGATGGCTCGGTCTATCAGGAATCACAGCAAATATTGGATCAAGCTGAGCGTATTATTGGCGATGGCTCGATTATCGCGAGTGATGGCTCGACCATCCGAATACCGGTCGATGCGCTGTGTGTTCATGGCGACAATAAAGAATCAATCAATACAGTTAAGGATTTTCGGAAATTGCTTTAGTTAGCATTGATGATATCAACGGTAACCCTAAGAAGAGCGGTAAACGATTTCTCCAACATTATCCCAATTTCAGGCAAAAATGTTATTGGACAGTGAATCGAATTGAGAAAGGTGACGTGTCCGCTGTTGTATTAGTCATTGTCACTGCCTCAGATATTTTGACCCCAATATCGATTTCTTGACTCGATTCGTTGAATGTTTGCGGTGACGTAAAGGTTTGGATTGCCAAGATTGCATCTGAAGTCACGTCACTTGTTGAGAGGGTAGAGTCGGCAGATTCGCTAGTTACTAGATCGACTGTGACTGCATCATCGGAAAATGTGTAACTATAGATAGCAGGAGTTAATTCAAAAAAGTTACCGATAGTATCTGTCACGTCAGGCGCAGTTCGTGCAGCCGCGTAACAACTTATAGTCATTCCAGTCTCGATGTAACAGTAGGGTGTGGCACCGGAACTGAGAACCAATTCGCCCTGCACTGTGAAAGCGTTATCAACTAATATAACGCCATGCGTATAGGTTCCATAGGCAGGTATACTAAGCGCACTCCCAAAGCTCACTGAGCCACCGCCAGCCAGGGACACTGAAATACCGCCAGATGCCCGTCCATCATAAATTAACTGGCAATTCGACAGATCGTATACAGATGATGACGTCGGTCTGGTCGGCGCAGCGGTACAGAGCCCGAATGCCAGTACACGCATCGAGTGATTGGTTGGCGTTATCGCGCAGGCACTGGTGCCTAGACCGACTGTCGGCGAGCAAGCATTGGTAACCACTGGGTTCACCACCGAGACCGTGATGGTACTTGATAA
>CAJWFL010000035.1:0-15499 GCA_913031455.1 uncultured Gammaproteobacteria bacterium | reverse complement strand
ATCAGCAATCGTTTGATGAAGGTCTGAATACGAAAAACGAAGACGAGTACTCATAGAATCCATCCTGCCAAAATACTAGTTTATCACTGAGTCGATCAGAGATTCGACTGAGAAATCGAATCCCGAACTTGGCTGAGTTTCGTGACAAGTTCCGTCACGTCATCACTTTGCTGCATCAGGTACGCTTTGCGATGCTCATGGGTGTCTCCGCTTGGTTGAAAGCTAACGAGCCATTCGGCAGCCTGTTGTAAATGATCATCGATCTGTTGCCGCATCGTCCCTGAGATGGTATTTCGAATATGGACCAGATGATCAGTGACATCTTTGAGCTCACTCATTTGGTAGGTGATTTCCGAAAAGAGCCGTTCTTCAATTGTCGACTCACTCTCGGGCAAAAACATCGACAGGATGGATCCAACAATATACGATAGGCCAAAAACCAATCCCCATTTGGCGTATCGTTTCCATTGTCCTCTTAACTAATTTGCCAAGTGAGTTACACTACCGCAAAACCACCCCTCTACAAATTGGAAATCATTTCTATGTCGAATGACCTCCGTGAAGCAGCGTTGCGGTATCACCGTGCTGAGCCTGCCGGAAAATTAGAGATCGCAGCAACTAAACCGATGGCGACACAACGGGATTTAGCACTGGCATACAGCCCCGGTGTTGCGTATGCATGTACAGAAATCGCAGAGGATCCCAGTAAGGCTGCTGAATTGACCGCTAGAGGCAACATGGTTGCCGTGATTACGAATGGAACAGCAGTTCTAGGACTTGGTGCAATCGGACCGCTCGCCTCCAAGCCAGTGATGGAAGGTAAATCAGTACTTTTTAAGAAATTTGCCAACATTAATTCGATCGATATTGAAGTTGACACAACTGATGTGGATCGATTCTGCGATGTGGTGTCAGCGCTTGAACCGTCGTTCGGCGGAATCAACCTGGAAGACATCAAAGCGCCCGAATGCTTCGAAATTGAAACCCGTCTACGGGAAAAAATGAACATCCCTGTATTCCACGATGATCAGCACGGAACTGCAATCGTCGTTGGTGCTGGCATGCTCAACGCAATGCGATACCTCGGCAGAGAAATGGGTGAAATCAAACTCGTTTGTTCAGGCGCAGGTGCGGCGGCTCTGGCCTGCCTCAATATGTTAAAAACCCTCGGCGTAAAACAAGAAAATATTACGGTCTGTGACCAACATGGTGTGCTACGTACTGGGCGTGAAAAACCGATGGATAAGTACAAAACGCAATACGCCAGAGAAACTGATCTGAAGACACTTAAAGAAGCGCTGGTTGGAGCGGATGCGTTCCTTGGATTATCCGTACCTGGGGTCATCGACCAAGACGATATCAAGAATATGGCGGATCGGCCTGTCATCTTTGCATTGGCAAATCCAACACCAGAAATTATGCCCGAGGTTGTGAAAGAAGTACGTCCTGACGCGCTAATTGCGACCGGTCGGTCAGACTACCCGAACCAAGTCAATAACGTACTCTGCTTCCCATTTCTGTTCCGCGCTGCATTGGATTGCGGCGCGACAGTCATCAACGAAGAGATGAAGGCAGCATGTGCTGAAGCAATTGCAGCGATGGTTCATTCGCCACCATCAGACGAAGTGTTAAATACCTATCAAGGCGAACAGCTGACATTTGGTCCAGAGTATCTGATTCCAAAGCCGTTCGATCCGCGTTTGATCATGGAGATTCCACCCGGAGTTGCTGTGGCTGCAGCAAAATCGGGTGTCGCAATGCGCCCGATCCAGGATTTAGATGCGTACCGTGACGATTTAAGTCGATTCGTCTTCCGCTCAGGAATGCTCATGAAGCCCATGTTCGAGGCAGCACGAGCGACCAAACGTCGCTTGGTGCTGGCCGAAGGCGAAGGCGGAAAAATGCTGCAAGCCTGCCAGTTAATCGTCTCCGAGAACCTTGCTGACGTCACGCTCGTTGGTCGTCGCAAAGTCATTGAAGAGAAAATTCAATCAATGGGTCTTTCAATCCAAGCGGGCAAGGATTTTCAAATCGTCGATAACCTCGACGACGCGGTGATTACCCCAATCGGCGAGGAATATCATGCTCTGATGGCCCGGCAAGGAATGACACCCAAGGCTGCACAGACACGTGTCAGAGCAAACACCACAGTCGTCGCTTCAATGTTACTCCGTCGCGGTGATGCAGATGCCATGCTGTGTGGGACCTTTGGCACTTACGGCAAGCACCTTCGGCTTGCCGAAGAAATTATCGGGCGCAGAGATGGATCGCCAGTCGTTGGCGCTATGACTGTTTTGATATTGCCACAGGGGACTATTTTCCTGACAGATACGCACGTCAATTTTGACCCAACAGCCGAGTATTTATGCGAACTTGGCAAGCTTGCGGCAGATGAAATCCGCCGATTTGGTATTCAACCAAAGGCAGCATTCTTGTCACATTCAAACTTTGGCTCATCCGACACGACATCGGCCAAGAAAGTTCGCGAAGCCACGACCATGTTTATGGATCGTTATTCAAATATTGAAGCTGACGGCGAAATGCATGCAGATGCGGCGTTGGATGAGAAAGTTCGTCTCGATCTGCTTCCTAACAGTAAGCTGACAGGAAAAGCCAATTTGCTGATTTGTCCAAATTTGGACTCGGCCAACATCGCGAGGAATCTGCTCAAAGTGCTGGGTAACGGCGTGACCGTCGGGCCACTATTATTGGGTCTTGAAAAGGAAGCACACGTTGCCACTGCGTCCAATTCTCCACGGGGTATCTTTAATATGGCTGCGGTTGCTCTCGCCAACGTCAATCGTAACGACGACTAAACACCTGTCTTCGCGACCAATCACCGGAGCCTTAGCTGCTTGGGTTTTTATGCAAGTTCGTCCACTAGAAAATCAATCAACGCACGCGTTTTTAGAGGTAAGTGGCGGCCATGAGGAAAGACGGCATACAGCTTTCGCTCTGGAAATAACCGATATTCAGGTAACACTTCACGTAATCGCCCATCCTCCAATTCGGTCTCAACCATAAACTGAGGAAGCAAAATGAGCCCTTGGCCCGCTCGCGCAAAAGACACCATCATTTGATCATTGTTTGTTGATAGCTTCGCTTGCGTGATGACTTGTACTGGCTCCTCATGACCGCGTTGAAGCTTCAACCGTTGGATAACGCGTTCCGATGCATAGTGAATAAAAGGAATATCAACTAGATCTTCAGGAGTCGTTGGTGTCCCATACTCAGCCAACAAAATCGGTGCACCAACAAGAACCATCAAAACATCCGATAGCCGACGAGCGACCAGGGAGGAATCCTCAAGGTGACCAATACGAATCGCTAAGTCGAACCCTTCACCAACCAGGTCAACAAATCGATCTGATAGCTCGACATGCAAATTAATTCCTGGATGATGCGAGACAAATGATGTCAGTGGCTCTTTGAGTACGCGCTGGGCGAGCGCGACGGGAGCAGAAATCCGAAGCGAGCCCTCTGGCTTCGCTTTACGACCAGCGAGCATTTCACCCACCTCCTCGATTCCTTCAACTAAAGGAGCTGAGCGCTCGAAAAGGAATGAGCCTTCGTCAGTTAGGCTGAGCTGACGGGTTGTTCGGTGGAATAGTCGAACGCCAAGATCATTTTCTAAACGCTGAACTTGTTTGCTCACCGCCGAACCAGTCATTCCTAATCGACGAGCTGCCTCAGCAAAACTTCCGTGACGGGCCACAGCGACAAAAATTGGTACGCGCGATAAACGATCCATAACCTCTCCATTAAACCTTCGGTGCTCCTAAGAATATTAGTTCCAAAAAAGAATTAAACAAGTGATTTTAATCATATTTTAACTCCATATAATTGGTAATAATCATTGTCTAAACATGAAACACAGGAGACAACCATGTTAAATCAACCACCTGGACTTACGCTTACGCGTATTGTCCTCGGGATGATTTTGTTTGCACACAGCTACTTTTGAAAAGTCGAGATCTTCACGATTGACGGCACAGTTGGATTTTTCGCAAGCATTGGACTTCCCCCAATCGCTGCGTATCTGGTTATCGTGGGTGAAATCTTGGGAGGCATCGCCCTAATAATCGGTGCTTTCACTCGCCCAGCCGCGTGGCTTTCATTACCAATTCTGAATGGTGCTACTTGGATGCACCTCGGCAATGACTGGGTATTCTCAGCCGAGGGCGGTGGTTGGGAATTTCCCATCCTACTTGTCGCGTTGGCTATTGCTGTTGGATTGAGTGGGGCCGGAAAGTATGCAATCAATAATCACGAGTGGATAAAACATTTTCATTTCACTCAGTTGACCGCAGAACAAGCGACTGCATAACCCTATGGTGTGATCGTCTGGCCATCCCAGGCGATCACTTGACCTGATCGTTCTGGTGTTAGCTCACTCAGAACATCCCAAAGATATCCGGCTGATTGTTCCGCTGTGAATAATCGGTCGGGATCAACCCCAGCCTGAAACGGTTTTGAGAGATCCGTATCAACTGTCCCCGGATGCAGACCAACGACGATCGCATGTGGATTGGTTCTCGAAAGCTCCAAACTCAAATTCTTTGTCAGCATATTTTGTGCGGTTTTACTTGCACGATAACTATGCCAACCACCCAACCGGTTATCGCCAATGGAAGCGACTCGAGCTGATAAAGTCGCAATTGTGATTGGCTCTCGATGACGAATCAAACGACCAAGCGCTGCATACCAAAGAAATGGTCCAAAGCAATTCACGGAAAACACCGTTTGCAAATTCGACCGGCTGAGATCTGCGAGTTTTTTTTCGGGCTTTAAACCAAGCAATTCATCTTGCAAGATCCCTGCAGTGGTCACGACTAGATTGAGTTTATCGATCTGTGATGCAACGGCTGTCGACGCATCGACAACTGATTGATCAGATAACAGATCAAGTTCGATCGGCATGATACGCGGATCTCTTGAGTCGATTGACTCGATATCACGCCCCGTGACGACGACTTGATCAAATTGATTAGACTGAAGAATCCGATTTACTAAGGCTCGTCCCAAGCCACCTGAACCTCCTTGGATCAACGCAGACTGTGTCATCTCATTACCATTTAAACAGTTTAATACTAAGCCCCATACCAACAGTACAGAACCCAACAAGGATTGCGAGATGAATCGCAATATCAGTCACTCCAGCGTCGTCTAGCATCACAGCACGTGCCGCCTCCAACACATGGGTTAAAGGAAGAACGTGCGCGATCATCTGGACCCAATCAGGTGATCCATCGAGTGAAAACCAAACACCCGATAAGAGCAGCATCGGGAATGTAATGGCATTGAGTAATCCGTCAGCAAACTCTTTACTCTCAGTTCGACATGCAATCGCAAGTCCCAAGGTAATCATTGCCAAGCCGCCCACCAAAGCGATTAAAAATAGGAGTCCAAGACTCCCAACCATTTTGTAATCTAAAATCAGATTCGTCCCAACAAAGACGATCGTGCTTGCAGTCAGAGTGACCAATAATCGGGAAAGGACCTGAGCCGAGAGGAATTCAAATTTTGTCAGCGGTGTTGCTCTCAAGCGTCGTAAATACCCTGATTGTCGATAACGAACAACCACATAGCCAACGCCCCATAACGCGCTATACATCATATTCATTCCGAGAATACCGGGTACAACCCAATCCAAATATCGAATCGCTTCACCGTCAGTTTCGCCACGCTCGAGTGATCTTGATTCGGTATATTTGAGAAGAAGCTCTAAAATCGCACCTGAGGCAGAATTTCCGTTCACCCAATAACGGACAGAATCCTCAACCACCTCGACCACCAAATCTGTCTGTTGTCGAGATAATCGATCAAGTGCTTTGCTGCGGTCTGAACTGATGGTCTCAATGCCTGGGAACTCGAGAAGCTCTGGGAGGCTATCTGATGCGACCGCGGTGACAGCAAACAATGCTCTTGGTGGTCCGGAAAAAACCACAGCCAGCGCAAACACAATTAATATTGGGAAGACGAGATTCCAGCCAAAACTTGCTCGATCTCTCAAATATTCGAGGTTTCTCGCAAAAAAAACTGCCTTCATTCGTCGCACTGACCGCATGATTGATGTCATTCAATCACCTCTTGCGTTTTCACCAGCGTCTCGCCAGTCAATGACAAGAAGAGTGTATCCAAGTCGGAAACGCGGGCATCGGCAATGAGTTGTTTCGGTGGACCTTGAAGCAGCGTTTTGCCATGAGACAAGATCACTAGTTCGTCACATAGAATTTCAGCTTCTTCCATATAGTGTGTTGTCAAAATCAGAGTGCGGCCGTCCGCTTTCAAAGTCGCTACCACATCCCACAAATCACGACGAGATCGAGGGTCCAGACCTGTTGTCGGCTCATCCAAAAAAACAATTTCCGGGTTATGTACAAGGGCTAAAGCAAGTAGTAATCGTTGTCTTTGCCCACCTGAGAGACGTCGTGAGTCTCGATGCAGAAATTCTTGCAACCGGAACTGGTCGATCAATTGATCCATCGGGATCGGGGCATCGTAAAAACTTGAGAACAGCTTCAAATTATCAAAGGGTGTTAAAAAATCTTGAAGGGCTGTGGCCTGAAACTGGATACCAACCCGGGTTTGATAATCCGACGGGAGCGGACCGCCGTAATATTGAACAGTTCCTCGCGTGGGATGTTCCATGCCTTCGAGCATCGCAAGAGTGGTACTTTTGCCCGCACCATTGGGTCCGAGCAATCCAAAACACTCACCTTTTGCGATCTCAAAATCAAGACCGGCCACCGCCACCACTTCATGATAGGACTTCTCAAGACCGCTAACGGAAAGAATGACTTCAGGCATCACTCGACCAATGTTTAAGAACAACACCGCCTAAAAGTTGTGTTGCCATCTGTGCCGTTTTTGACACCGCGTCGCCGTGACCAACCAAAACCGGTTCTGTCACGCGGACACTCGGTCCACTGACACTCAGCGCGCATATCGGCGCACCAAGTTCTCCAAATACGGGAGCCGCTACACACTTCATTCCATCGACATGCTCTTCGCGATCATACGACCGGCCCTCAGCGATAATACGATCAATCTCTTCAGACAGCGATGTGGGTGACCCAAGTGTGTTTTGTGTCATTGCGTCAAAATTCAATTGATCCAGGAGCTCAGCACGCTCCTCTTGGCCGAGTGCAGCCAACAATGCTTTACCGGCGCCTGACGCGTGAAGTGGTGACAAGCTTCCAAGCGGTGCAACCATACGCATCATATTCGCACTCTCAATTTGAGACACAAAAAGCGCTTTGCTACCCGAAAGAATCGCGAGGTTGACAGTCTCGCCAGTTCGATCCGAGAGTTCGATCGTCAGTGGCCTGAGTTGCGCAACATAATCACGCGATCGTACAAAGGCATTACCCATCCGAAAACCAGAAACACCAATTCGCCAGCGACCAGTTTCGTGATCGACTGATAAAAATGCCTGTGCCTCAAGTGTTGCCAACAGCCGATGGACTGTTGAAGGGGCAAGATCTGTCGCATCTGCTATTTCAACCAGAGTCAGCCCCGAACGTGAACTTGAACAAGCGTTCAAGATCGATAAACCACGGACCAGTGTTTTTGACTGCCCACTAGTCTCTTCAGACATGCATTGTTCCTTCTTGTTTCAGCTCACCATGACGAATCATTAATGAGACTTCCTGACCACGGAATGTGTTGATTGAAAGGCTATAAACACACTCAATCCAATCACCGGATTTGCAAGGTGCTGGTTGATGCGGTTCGAGAGCTGAAAACCAAATCGCCCGAACTTGGCGACCTTCAGTCAGCAACGATAAGCCGAGGTGCGTTTTCTCTTGCCCGACGGGGCGCACCGCGATAACTTGAAAAACTCCGACAAAGGCAGGTTGATCAAAGCCTCGTCCGAATGGACCGAGCGCCTCCATTTGTTCGACCCACGTAACGCTGAGTTGCTCAGGGAGTAACTCTCCATCGATCATAAACCGAGGTTTTGGCCCAATATGCGAATAGGTCGTTCGATAAGCTTCTTGTAATTCGCGACTGAAATCAGGGAGCGCATCCTTACTGACAGTCAGACCACAAGCTCCGGTATGCCCACCATATCGCAACAAAGCACCTGGTAACTTTGCGTTCACCAGATCGAGTAATGCTTTGGCATCGACACCGGGTATTGAGCGCATTGAACCCGTCAACATTGCCAGCTCATTGCCGGGGGTCAACACGATCGACGGTCGACCTTCTGCCTCCACCAATCGGCTCGCAACAATCCCTTGAACACCAGCATGCCCAGTTTCCAGAACGACGCACAACACGAATCCACCATGTGAATGTTGCCGATGAGCCAGTGGCTTGGCTTGTTCAATCATCTGTTTCTCAATCATACGACGGGTTTGATTATCCGCATCCAAATCAAGGAATGCATTGGTCGCTTCGGCGAGCGATTCTGCAACCAGATATTCATAACCTCGAAGTGAATGACCAATCCGGCCACGGGCATTCAATCGAGGCGCCAACTGAAACGCGAGGAGATCTGCATTTATATCTCGAGATGACCGAGTCAATTGTGATGCTGCGACCTGCCAACATGGACGTTGTTGCTTTCGAATTAATGACAGGCCGGCTTTCACAATCGCTCGATTGGTTTCGCTCGAACCGAGTGAAACACAATCAGCCACAGTACCAAGAGCCACATAGTCGACGAGATCACCCAGCTTTGGCGTATCCGCAGCAATCGCTTGCTGATCAATGAGTCCTTGGCGAACATGGCTCATCACCAGCCATGACACCATGCATCCGGCAATTGCCTTGTCAGGGTAGTGACAATCCGCGCGATTTGGATTGACAACAGCATAGGCGCTGGCAGGTGGGCCATGATCAGAGACTTGATGATGATCGGTCACAATCACGTCGATCCCTGACGCTTGAAGTCGTGCGATCTGTGCCTCATCAGATGATCCGCAATCCGCCGAGATCAGAACCTGTGGTAATAGTGTACTGTCCAATAAACGATCCACTAAGGCTTCTGATATTCCATATCCATCCTCGAGCCGATGCCCAATCCAATGCGTGAGCTTTTGTCTCGATACACCAAAGCGGAGCAGTGATTCGGTGATCACAGCATGACTTGTTAAACCATCTGCATCGTAATCCGTTAACACACCGATTCGCTCTTTGTGACCGATGGCCTGTTGCAATCGGTCTGCAGCGCGATGGATATCGGTCAGTAATGACGGCGGAGCAATATGTTGAAGTTGAGGGGCGAGAATCGCCTCTAACGGAGTGTCACTCGTGATCCGTCCAGCAACAATCCGAGCAATCACAGGGTCAAGGCCACAAGAACGTGCCTCGGCAAAAACCGAGGCGTCAATCGATCGCGACTCGCGCACTATCCCATCACAGAACGAACGAATGATTGAACATCATTCAGGTCGTTCTCGAGAACTGTATAGCGCTCTTCACGCAGGAGTAAATCTGTCATGTCAGAAGGGAGTGGTACCTCATCAAAACCTGCTTTTTCCACCGCTTCAGCGAATTTTGCTGGATGCGCTGTCGCCAAGACAACCTTCGTCATTCCGGTGGGAGTGACTCGCAGGGCATCAACGCCTGTGGCTGTATGCGGATCAATTAATTCACCTGTCTCTTCAAAGATTCGAGAGATGGTGGCGCAAGTTTGCTCATCATCGACAGCATGCGCTGAAAACAGTGCTTTGGCCTGATCGACGACTGAGTCGTCCAGCTGCACCGCACCAGTCTGGAATGAGTCCATCACCTGTGCCATTTTCAAACCATCACGTCCATGAAGATCGAACAATAACCGTTCGAAATTTGAACTCACAACAATATCCATCGAGGGAGACAATGTCTTTTCCAACGACTTTCTAGATAAATCGCCGCTTAACCCTCTCACTAAGGCATCGTTTGCGTTAGTAGCGACAATGAAGTGTGTAATTGGGAATCCCATTTGTTTCGCGAGATATCCGCCAAATACGTCACCAAAGTTCGCCGATGGAACGCTGTATGCGATCTCATGATCAAGAGCACCTAATCGCAGTCCGGAGTAAATGTAATACACCGTCTGCGCCATGATTCTTGCAAGGTTAATTGAGTTAACCGCCAATAGACGATTTGGACTCACGAACGCTTGATCCATGAACGATGCTTTGACGATCGCCTGGCAATCATCGAAGTTCCCTCGGACAGCCACATTGTGTACGTTATCTGACAACACAGTTGTCATCTGTCGCCGCTGGACTTCACTCACGCGTTGGTATGGATGCAGGATAACCACATCAAGGTGCTCCGAATGTCGAGCACCTTCAATGGCGGCAGATCCGGTATCACCAGATGTTGCGCCCATCACTACGCCACGCTCGCCACGCTCAGCCAGGAAATAATCGAGTAATCGCCCTAGCAATTGGAGTGCGAAATCTTTAAAGGCTAGCGTTGGTCCATGGAATAATTCGAGGAGCCAAGTGTCATGGCTGAGTTGTTTTGTTGGCGCGATCGCTGAGTGCCGAAACGAACCGTAGGCATCTTTCACCATCGACTCAAAAGTCTCTCGTGGCATGGATCCTTCAACGAATGGCCACATCGCTTCAATCGCAAGCTCGTCATATGGAAGTGATTGCCAATGTCTCAGAGTTGCTTCAGAAATTGTTGGCAGCGATTCAGGTACATAGAGTCCACCATCAGAAGCAAGGCCAGTCAGTACAACGTCATCAAAACCTAACACAGGAGCTTGGCCTCGAGTCGAAACGAAGTTCACGCAGTACCCCCTAAAGCCTCACAGCGGAGAACAACAGGGCTTCCATCAACGAACGCTTGTTGTTCAATCAAACGCAAAGCTGCTAAAACATCTTTTTCACGGACAGCGTGAGTTAAAAGAATCAAAGCGACAGGCTCACCCTCGACCCCATCTTTCTGAATAACGCTTTCCAACGACACATTATGATCAGCGAGCGTTCGCGTGATGTGCGCAAGGACTCCGATCTCATCACGAACTGAGAGCCTCACATAGAACGGACAGACCGTCTCTTCAATTGCCAAGATCGGCAGATCATCGAGATGACTCGGCTGGAATGCTAAATGCGGAACACGATTGGTCGGATCTGCTGTCAAAACTCGCGCCACATCGACCAAATCTGCGACCACAGCACTGGCAGTCGGTAGCGAGCCTGCCCCTGGTCCATAATGCAATGTTGATCCCACCGCATCACCATGAATCTGCACTGCATTCATCACCCCATTCACATTCGCTAGTAACTGTGACACAGGAATCAATGTCGGGTGAACTCGCATTTCAACACCCTGTTCTGTGCGGCGTGCGATACCCAAGTGCTTGATGCGATAACCAAGCTCTTCAGCATAATCAAGATCCATTAAATCGATGGTAGAGATTCCTTGCGTATACACAGCCTCAAAATTGAGCGGAATCCCAAATGCGATCGACGCGAGAATACTCAGCTTATGCGCGGCATCAATACCCTCAACATCGAACGTCGGATCTGCTTCGGCGTAGCCAAGTTCTTGCGCCTCAGCCAAAACGTCCGAAAAATCACGCCCTTTGTCGCGCATCTCAGTCAGGATAAAGTTGCCGGTGCCGTTGATTATTCCAGCAAGCCAATGTATTTGATTCGCCGCTAAACCTTCACGTAATGCCTTAATGACAGGGATTCCGCCGGCAACAGATGCTTCAAACGCAATTGTCACACCCTTGACCTGTGCCTTCTCAAACAATGCATTCCCACACTCTGCTATCAACGCCTTGTTCGCTGTCACAACATGCTTGCCTGATTCGATTGCTACCTCAATCAACTCACGGGCGTAATCACACCCGCCAATTAGCTCGACAAACACTTCAACGTCAGGATCTCGGGCAACATCCATTAAATCACGTGAGACTTTGATCCCTGACAAATTCGCGCCGTCGCGGTCTCTCCTTGCACCAACATGCGTGATTTGAATTTCGCGACCAATCCGACGCGCCAGTTCATCACAATTATTGGCGAGTACATTCAGGGTACCCTGTGCTACGGTGCCAAGGCCCACAAGGCCAACAGAAATAGGTTTCAAAATCTATCCTTAGAAAGTTTCTGTCATTGTCGATTCAACGCGGAATAGGCGTTTGATATTACGAAGTGCCTGACGTGTTCGATGTTCATTTTCAATTAAGGCAAAGCGCACATGGTCGTCACCGTATTGGCCAAAACCAATCCCAGGACTCACCGCGACATTGGCATCACGAATTAATTTCTTGGCAAACTCCAGTGATCCCATCTCAAGGTACTGTTCCGGAATTTTTGCCCACACGAACATGGTTGCTTTCGGCTTTTCGACCGGCCATCCGAGTGCATTCAAGCCTTCGCAAAGCACATCACGACGCGCCTGATACATATCGCGGATTTCATGTACGCACGTTTGATCACCCTCAAGCGCAGCGATAGCAGCCACCTGAATCGGCGTGAATGTTCCATAATCGAGGTATGACTTGATTCGAGCCAAAGCACCAATTAACTCCTTATTCCCGGCGGCAAAACCGACTCGCCATCCAGGCATGTTGTAACTTTTCGAAAGCGAGAAGAATTCCACAGCAATCTCTTTGGCACCATCAACCTGCAAAATCGACGGCGCTATATAGCCGTCGAATACGATGTCAGCATAAGCCAGATCCTGAACGACCCAAATATTATGTTCGCGAGCGATCTCGACCACTTTTTCGAAGAAATCAATTTCGACACACATTGCGGTCGGATTCGCCGGAAAATTCAAAACCAACATTTTCGGTCGAGGCCAAGAGGTCTCGATCGCTTTAACTAACTCTGCAAAGAAATCTTGGCCTGGCAGCAGTGGGACGTGGCGGATATCAGCACCTGCGATCACAAATCCATAAGGGTGGATCGGGTAGGCTGGATTTGGCACGAGCACCGCGTCACCGGGGCCCAAGGTTGCCATGGCAAGATGCGCAAGACCCTCTTTCGATCCGATGGTCGTGATGACCTCAGTCTCAGCATCGAGGTCCACGTCATAACGCGTCCGATACCAGTTCGCCATTGCGCGACGTAGGCGCGGGATTCCCTTGGATTGAGAATATCGATGCGTGTCTTCACGATTCGCCGTTTCGACTAACTTTTTGACGATATGATCCGGGGTCGGCTGATCCGGATTTCCCATCGAAAAATCAATGACATCTTCACCTGCTGCCCTTGCTTTCTGACGCATTTCACCAATGACGTTGAAAACATAGGGAGGCAGGCGCTCAATGCGCGGAAATTGTGTGTCCACTTATTCGTACTCAGTCCGTTCAAAGCACGAGATTGTAGCTCAAGAACCCTGTCGATTCATACGCTTTAAGAGCTCATTCCATGGTACATAGCCTGGCTGCATGTCCCCACTTTGAAAAATGAGCGTGGGAGTGCCAGTGATTCCCAGCTTTTGTCCCAATTGATATTGATCGGCGACTGGATTGTCACACGTTGCCACTTCCGGCGTTTCACCAGCCTTTGCCAGCGTCATCGTCGCATTTTGATCTTTTGCGCAATAAACGGACACATACTTGTTATACGAATCGGAGCCAACTCCCGCACGTGGGAAGGCTGCGTATCGCACTTCGACACCATTCTCTTGCAATTGTTCGATTTCACTGTGCATGCGTCGGCAGTAATCACAATCAATGTCGGTAAAAACAAGAAGACGATGTTTGACTTCGCCTTTTGCGGAAAATGTCACGAGCGTCGACTCGTCGAGTTGAGCCAGCAGTTCCAGACGATCAGCGCGACGACCAATGTCTGTGAGATTTTTTACACGACCACTACCGACTTGATACAAATCACCTGCAACAAAATGTGATCCTTTTGAATCGGTGTAAATTCGCTCACCAGTTTTTAATGTCACCTCGAAGAATGGCGCATCGTCGACTGGCTTAACCGATTCGATTTGAATCATCGGATTGATGCCTGTAATGGCTTTTTCAATCGCTGCTTGATCGGCGGTCGCAGCCACAGAAATCAGTGCGACAATTGATAGAATCCAACGCATAGTTTGCCCTCATTCAATGAATCCGAAATTGTAACTCAAGCCCGCGGATGATGTTCGGAATGCAACTGCTTCAGTCGCTCCAGTGCAACATGAGTGTAAATCTGTGTTGTTGATAGATCCTCATGGCCCAACAACAACTGAATAACGCGAAGATCGGCACCATGATTAACTAAATGGGTGGCGAAAGCGTGGCGTAATGTGTGCGGACTCAACTCAGTTGAAATTCCCGCAACTTCACCGATGTGCCTCAATCGATGCCAAAAGGTCTGGCGCGTCATGGGTGACCCGAATCGCCCCGGAAAGACCGCGGGGCCTCCCGGATCAGGAAATTCTGGGCGCGCCTCGAGAAAATATCGTTGCAACCAATCTCTCGCGGCATCACCCAAAGGAACTAATCGTTCTTTGCTACCCTTTCCGAGAACGCGGATGACACCTTGCTCCAAACTAATACTTGATCGTTCAAGACCACAGAGTTCGCTGACACGCAGGCCAGATGCATAGAGAACCTCTAACATCGTTCGATCTCTCAATCCAATCAATGTGTCCGTGTTTGGTGCTTTGAGTAGCTTCGACACATCGCTTTCCGAAAGAGTCTTTGGTAAAGGCCGACCCTTAGATGGTCTGTATATTCGCGCCATTGGATCATCGTCTCGACGCCCATGCCTGATTTGATATTTATAAAATCCGTGCAATGCGGACAGTTTGCGCTGAATTGACGTCACTTTTAGACCCTCGGCAAAGAGTGATCCGATAAAGTCATTGATCTGGGCATCCGACAACTCATCGATGGTTTTGTTCAGCGATCGTGCGTAACTATCCGCGCCTTCAAGATCGACTCGGTAAGCGCGTAATGTCGGTTCAGATAAACCCCGCTCAAGATAAAGCGCGTCCAAGTAAGCATCAAGATCTAAACGAATTGCCATGTTCCTAGAGTAGCATGCTCTGAAACGCCTATTTGATTTTGCAGATAAAGGCCTGCCAAACCAAACGAACGTCGATCACTTCAACAAAAAAAACGGCGACCAGGCCGGTTTTTCGAATACAGTCAAAGCTCAAAGCGGTTGCGCAAGGACTGAGCTATCCAGCTCTGCCCTCGAATTCTCAACCGGATTATTTTGTATCCAGCTTTTCCTTGATACGTGCTGCCTTACCAGACAATTCACGGAGATGATAAAGCTTGGCTTTGCGAACATCCCCACGACGTTTCACTTGGATTGAATCGATGAGAGGCGAGTGCAGTTGGAAAGTACGCTCAACGCCGACACCGTGCGAGATTTTTCGCACAATACAGCTCGAATGCAAACCACGATTCGATTTCGCAATGACAACGCCTTCGTAGGCTTGAAGACGCTCACGCGTTCCTTCTTTCACCTTGACCTGAATCACGACCGTGTCACCGGGCGCGAACGCAGGTAAGTCTGTCTTCATTTGCTCATTATTGAGCGCTTCGATGATCGGATTCATGCTCACGGCTTTGACTCCCTAATAAATT
>CAJWFL010000034.1:0-15720 GCA_913031455.1 uncultured Gammaproteobacteria bacterium | reverse complement strand
GACCTTTGATCTCGAAAATGTGGGCGCCGATATCTTAATGACGCTTGCTGATCAAGGTGTTGAGATGATTCCAGCACTAGCGACGATTCGTTTAATCCAAAATAAATTCGCACAAAAGTGCCATTATCAGGCCAGTGGGGTTCCGACAGCTGAATTCATCGATATTGGCGATGATCCAGACTTTGCCGTGGTTGAAGCATTCGGTTTGCCTTGTGTGCAAAAGGCGCATACCGGCGGTTATGACGGCCGTGGTGTTCACGTAATCCGATCTGCTAGTGATTGGGATACACGACTGAAAACAACAAGCTTTCTTGAAAAATTTGTTGGTGGCGGAACCGAGTTAGCTGTCATGGTGGTTCGCCGAGCATCGGGTGAAATGGTTGCTTACGATCCAGTCGAAATGGTTGTCGATCCGGCATTAAATCTACTCGATTATCTCGTTGCCCCTGCCAGAGTCAGTGATGCGTTGAGAGTACAAGCACAAGAGCTTGCTAAACAAACTGTCGAGTCTTTCGGAACCAATGGTCTTTTCGGAGTTGAACTCTTTGTGACCGATAATGGTAATTTACTGGTCAATGAAGTTGCGCCACGTGCGCACAATTCTGGGCACCACACCATTGAAGCATGTGTCACAAGTCAGTTTGAAAATCAGCTACGCGCGTGTTTGGACCTTCCACTTGGGGCGGTCGAGCTTCGCGGTGTTGCGTTGACTGCCAATTTGGTTGGGGAGTTAGGTTTTATTGGGTCGCCAGTGATTGAAGGGTTGGAAGACTTGTCGCAACTTCCTGATGCGCATATTCATCTGTATGGAAAGGATGAGTGTCGTCCAGGCCGAAAGATGGGACACTTTACCTTGATAGGTAACAATCACGATAAATTGATTCAACAATTAGAATCGGTTCGCGGAAGCTTAGTTGTTCGAGGAGATACGCCGCAATGACAGTGAAAGTTGGCGTCATCATGGGGTCAGATTCAGATTGGCCTGTCATGGAAGGTGCTGTTGATGCACTGAAATCGTTAGGCGTTGGCGTTGAGTCGACGGTCGTTTCGGCTCATCGCACTCCAGATCGTTTGATGGATTATGCAAAATCGGCACGTGATCGCGGTCTTGATGTGATCATTGCGGGCGCCGGCGGTGCTGCCCATCTACCAGGAATGATTGCTGCTTCGACTGAGTTGCCAGTGATCGGCGTACCTGTTGTAGCAACCTGCTTGAATGGCGAAGACAGCTTGCTGTCTATTGTTCAAATGCCGAAAGGTGTTCCCGTGGCGACCGTTGCGATTAACGGCGCTTACAATGCGGGGCTTTTAGCGGCTCAAATCGTAGCTACAGCCGACCACTCACTTCGCGATCGTTTTGCACAATATAAGGCTGACTTAGCGGCTCAAGTTATCGAGAAAGCAAAAAAAGTTGAACGGGCCTCGAGTTAGCCCGTTACCTTTCGATGTTTATTCGCGAGTTTGGTGTAGTGCGTTGCTGAGTACTTGAGAAACTCTTTCTCGCTGTCTCTCAGCGGTCTCGCAATTTTGACAGGTGCGCCGACGTATAAGTGCCCAGATTCAAGGGTTTTTCCAGGTGGTACTAAGCTACCCGCACCGATCATTACCTGATCCTCGACATTTGCTCCGTCGAGCACTGTCGCTCCAATTCCCACGAGCACCTCATTACCAATCGTACAGCCGTGTAAACATGCTTGATGCCCAATAGTCACGCGCTCTCCAATTTGAAGTGATTTTCCACCAGGGGTGTAGGGTCCATCGTGAGTGCAGTGCAGAACAGCGCCGTCCTGAACATTGGTCTGCGCGCCAACAGTAATGAAGTTCACATCGCCACGAATGACCGCTTGAGGCCAAACGGATACATCTCGGCCTAAAGAGACTTTGCCAGCGACGACAGCAGATGGGTCTACCCACGCAGATTCATCGATTTCGGGGTGTTGGTTATCGTATACGCGAATGGTCATAATGATCCTTGTGGTGCACTGAAAGTCCCACACTATTTCCCAAAGAGCATAGGAGTCAATCATGGCACTGAAACGTTTTATTGCTGGAGCTGTTTGTCAGCAATGTGGGGCGCAAGACAAAGTGAGGGCTTGGGAAGACGAGAGTGAAAAAGTGATGCGTCGCGAGTGCGTTTCATGCGGCCATCAAGACGTAATTGCACTTCAGGCCCCCGAACAAACCGAGTTAGTCACGCGGGTCAATTACACAGATCCAGTGTTCGATGAAGATATTCAACCGGTCAGGATTTTGGATGCGTCTGAATCGAAAGATGCTTAAGCTCGAAGATGACAGCTGGAAGGCGGACAGCCAAAGTAATGGTCCGAACGGCCGAGAAAATGAGAAAGCCAGCCATTAATTGATTCAGTGAATTTGTTCCTATCAGCCAGAGACTCCCGTACCATCCGAAAGCCGTTGCAATGCACATAGCAAGGCACATGTCGACTGTTTTAGTAACTCCGATAAACACACCATCGAGCCAATAAGACCAACAAAGCGCCAAAAGTATCCATGTAAACCAGGTCATCAGGGCATTGGCTTCGGCCACCACATTCTGGAAATCGGTCAGTGTTTGAAAGAGTTGGCTGTGGAATAAATTTGCAATGAGAACGATGATGGCTGTCGAGACGAGGGAAAGAATGGCTCCAGCCCATAGGCTTTCTCTGAACCTGATAAACTGCCGCTCCCCAAGAGCTTGGCCCGCCTCGATCTCGGATGCATAGGCAAACCCATCCAGAGCGTATGCAGCTGTCGCAAGAAGTACCAAAATTAGGCCGATTGCAGCAGCCTCTTGGACGCCGAGTCGAGCCGCGAATACAGATAAAGTCACAAAAACACTGTGCAGCAAAATGGTACGAAGCATCAAGGGGGTATTGATTTTTACAAGCTGTAACCATAGGCCAGATGCCTGAATTGAATGAATGACAATTCGGCTAAGCGTAAATTTTCTCCAAAGCACACAGCCGGCAATAACCGCCCCGGCGTATTCAGAGATGACTGTACCAAGAGCAATTCCGTAACTATTCAATTGCAGCTCGATTGCAAGCAGATAGTTACACGCAATATTCAAGACGTTTATGCCAACAGAAAGATAGAGAGCGACGCGGGTGAGCCCTTGGCCAATGAACCAGCCCGTCAAGGCAATGAGCGTTAAGTTTGCTGGTGCCCCCCATAGCCGGATTGCTAAATATTCTTGAAGAGGATCAGTCATTTCTGCAGAGGGTTCTGCTAACTGCAATAGAGGATCGATCGCTTGTGCCCCCAAAAGTAGAAGCAGGGTGCCGATTCCTAAAGCCAGTAAAACAGAATTTGCGACGATTCGGAAAGCATGGGCTTGATCGTTTGAGCCGACAGCCTGTGCGACAAGACCAGTGGTACCCATGCGTAAAAACGAGAATGTGCCAAAGAAGATAACCAGTAATTCGGCACCAACCGTGACGGCTGCTAGGTAATAAGCTTGATCAAGATGCCCTGCAATGGCGGCATCTGCGAGTCCTAAAAGTGGTGTAGCAATATTGGCGATGATCAGAGGCCAAGCGAGATGCCACAACCGACTGACAGGCTCTACGCTGATATGAGATCGCATTGAGGGTCTGCATGTCGAGCAACCAAGATAACCAAGAAATCGTTGGGATCTTTCACGTGAGGAGGTGCCTTTGGACCGCCTTCACGTTTTCGAGCGAGCGCAACCAGACGCAGCATCCAGAACCGAAGTGCGGCCGTTTCCACGGCTCGTGGCCAGTGGGAAATTTCTTCGTCTTTGAGTGGCCGTAACGCATGATATTGGCTGAAGAGTGCTGTGGTTTTGTCTGCATCGAGACGTCCGGTTGGGGTGGAACACCAATCGTTGACAGTGACAGCCAAGTCGAATAGTAGGCATCCATCACACGCATTGTAGAAGTCGATAATGCCGGCTAGTTGTCCGCCATGAAATAGAGCATTGTCGCAAAATAGGTCGCCATGGATGATTCCTTGAGGTAGCGACACTGAGGCATCGACAAATTCTCGCGAGCGAATAATTTGTTGTTCGAGCGTGGTTCTGTGTTCTTCAGGTACCAAATCGATGACTCGCTCCACGTTACTTTCCCACCATTGATTCCACCGATGGTTTTCGCGTTTTAAATCTGTATATCGTTGCGTTGCGGCATGCATTTTTCCGAGCGCTTCACCCATTTGTCCGCACGCCTCGACAGAGATCGGGGAAATGGTTGATCCCTGAATACGCTGGAATAAAGCAGCCGGCTTCCCTTTGATCGTAAAGAGTCGGTCGCCAGACCGATTGGCAAGCGGTGTTGCGACGGGGACTTGATCTTCCCAGAGACGACGATTGAGTTCAATAAAAAAAGGAATTTCATCAAATCCCTGTTCTTCGAATATTTGAAGAACGGTTTCAGCTTGGTCAAATGAGACAAAATACGTGGTATTTTCAACACCTGTTTCCACTCCCTGAAAGCTTTTTAATGCACCAAAATCAAACTGTTTGGTGAAATCCTGCATATCCTGCAGGTTTAACTCTGTGTAAACACTCATCGCCGCGTCCTATCTAAGCGCGGTATTATGCATCGAGAGATACAAAAGCAACACTCTCAGGAGCTTGAATGCCTGCACCTTTGGTTTTAGTCGATGGGTCTTCTTACCTATATCGCGCTTTCCATGCCTTACCACCACTGACAACGAGTACCGGCCAGCCTGTCGGTGCAATACGTGGCGTGATCTCGATGCTTAATAAGCTGGCAGATTCCACCGGTGCCGAGCGGATGGTTGTTGTGTTTGACGCGTCAGGAAAAACATTTCGTGACGATATGTACACTGAATACAAGGCGAATCGAGAAAAAATGCCCGATGAGCTTCGTGAGCAGATAGAACCGCTACATGCGATTGTCAAAGCGCAAGGATTTCCATTACTTGCAGTACCGGGTGTCGAGGCTGACGACGTGATTGGGACGCTTGCGAAGATGGCTGAGGCGGCTGGAGAGACCGTTCTTATTTCAACTGGAGACAAAGATTTAGCACAACTCGTGACCGATAAAATAACGCTCGTGAATACCATGAGTGACACCACTCTGACGCCTGCTGGTGTTTCGGAAAAGTTTGGCGTTCCACCAGAGCGCATTATTGATTTTCTCGCATTGACAGGCGATAGCGTCGACAACGTACCTGGGATTCCGAAGTGTGGCCCGAAGACGGCTGCGAAATGGTTGAATGCCTACGGAACTCTCGATGGGGTTGTTGCCAGCGCGAATGATATTGGAGGCAAGATCGGTGAGACATTTCGGGAGCACATGCACGTCTTACCACTGTCCAAGGCTTTGGTCACCGTTAAGACGGATTGTGAATTACCAGTCGGGCTTGAGGAATTATCCCGTTCGGGTTCAGATCTTGAGCGTCTCACCGCGTTGTATACCGAGCTCGAACTCAATCAATTTTTAAAACAACTCTCAAATGCGTCCGTATCGATTCAGACATCAGTTGAGATTCCGGCTGCGGTTGATACTGACTACGAGCTCGTAACTACTCTCGATCGGTTTGAATTTTGGCTATCCCAGTGCCGTGAGGTGGGAGTATTTGCGCTTGATACGGAAACAACATCGCTTGTTTCGAGGCATGCAGAGCTCGTCGGAATTTCACTGGCGCCTGCAGAAGGCAAGGCGTGTTATGTCCCGGTTGCACACTTAACTGGAGAGCAACTTGATATCACAGTGGTTCTGAACCACGTGTCGAATCTGCTAGCAGACCCGACTCTGACGATGGTTGGTCATAACCTGAAATACGACTTAACGGTTCTGGAGACTGTTGGTTTGATCCCACAATGTGTGCTGGCTGACACCATGTTAATGAGCTACGTACTAGATGCCGCCGGTGGTCGCCACGACATGGATTCACTCGCGAAACGGTCATTGGGTGTTGATACTATTTCTTACGAGGATGTGTGTGGCAAAGGCGCCAAACAAATTGGATTTGCAGCGGTGCCGCTTGAACAGGCATCTGAGTACGCAGCTGAAGATGCTGATATTACATTGCGACTGTTTAACCAATTTTCACGGCGATTGGGCGATGAGCCATCGTTACAATCGATTTATCAAGATTTGGAATTACCAGTAATGCTTGTGCTTCGTGAAATGGAAAATCACGGAGCATTACTCGACAGCGCGATATTGAGATCACAATCAAAGTTACTCGGGACAAGACTGGAAGAATTGGAGTCAGAAGCTCAGACGTTGGCTGGGCGTCCATTCAATCTGGCGAGCCCTAAGCAGTTACAAGAAATTTTGTTTGATGAGTTGAAGCTGCCTGTATTGAAAAAAACACCGAAAGGTGCACCGTCAACAAATGAAGAGGTTTTGCAAGAACTAGCGCTCGACTATCTGTTGCCGAAGCTATTGATTGAGCACCGCAGTTTGTCAAAACTCAAAGGAACATACACTGACAAGTTGCCGGATGACTGTGATCCAGCGGATGGACGCGTTCATACTTCATTCCATCAGGCTGTGACCTCGACCGGGCGATTGTCATCATCGGACCCGAATTTGCAAAACATCCCGATCCGTACCGAAGAGGGACGACGAATCCGAAAGGCATTTGTTGCTCCGAATGGATGGTCAGTGATGGCTGCTGATTATTCACAGATTGAATTACGGATTATGGCGCACTTGTCTGGTGATCAGAGTTTGGTCGATGCCTTTTCTCGTGGCGATGACATCCATAGAGCCACCGCTGCTGAGGTATTTGATCTCGAGCCAATGTTCGTTACGGATGAGCAGCGACGCCGTGCAAAAGCTATTAATTTTGGACTGATCTACGGGATGAGCGCATTCGGCCTTGCTCGCCAACTTGGAATTGAGCGTGCAGAGGCTTCCGCCTATATCGATCGATATTTTGAGCGATATCCTGGAGTGAGACATTACATGGACTCGACCCGCGCAATGGCTCGTGAAAAAGGCTATGTCGAGACGGTGTTTGGCCGGCGGCTTACGCTTCCTGATATTGGCGCACGCCAAGCGCCTATTCGCCAAGCTGCTGAGCGGGCAGCGATTAATGCTCCAATGCAAGGGACAGCAGCGGATATCATTAAACGCGCGATGTTACGGGTTCAAAAGGTGCTAGCGACCAGAAATTTAGGCTGTAACTTGTTACTGCAAGTGCATGATGAACTCGTGTTTGAGGTTCGTGATCAGGATTTAGATGGCGCTAGACAGATTGTCCGAACAGAGATGGAGGCGGCAGCTGAGCTGGCGGTTCCTTTAATCGTCGAGATTGGGAGTGGCGAAAGTTGGTTTGAGGCGCATTAAATTTTTTTGATGATTGTTGAACTTTTGCAGATCCGTATTGTCTCAATAACTAGACAAGGAGTTTCCCTCAGTCGTCGTTCCGACGTTACCCCTGTCGGACGTTGAAACCCCGGTGTGAGCTACCGGGGTTTTTTATTATTTGCTTCCATCCAAATGATGAGTAATCCAAGCAGATGCCTCGGTGATTCCTGTCTTGTCGAGACTGGAAAAGTTGAGCACTAGTGATTGCGGGCGCTGTTTTTGCACTGTTAAACGAGCTTTAGCGGCTTGATTTCGACTCAATTTGTCGCTTTTGGTTAAAAGCAGGAGCGTATGCATGTCCCGATGGTCGGCGAAAGACAACATCTGTTCGTCGAGTGCTGTTATTGGATGTCTGACGTCAATTAGTAGTACAATTCCGGTAAGTGTTCGGCGTTCTGCAAGGAAATCACCGAGATGTTGTTGCCATTGTTTTTTCATTGCTTCTGGAACTTTGGCAAATCCATAGCCTGGCAAGTCGACTAAGAAACCACCCGTGTGAGGAACTTCGAAGAAATTGATCAGCTGTGTGCGCCCCGGTGTTTTCGAGACTCTGGCCAGACTTTTTTGTCCGGTTAATGTGTTCAGTGCACTGGATTTACCTGCGTTTGAACGACCACAAAAGCCGATCTCGGGTCCGCATTCAGGAGGACAATGAGCCAGTGTCGGTGCGCTAGTGAGGAACTTGGTCTGAGCCAGTCTTGGGTCGAGCTGTGTATCGCGCACGGTAATTGAATCCTTCACTGCATAAATTTCAAGTGCTATGTATAATACGTCATCGAAAAACCTATCGCTTTCCCAACAAAGAGATGAAAAGAATGAAGTCTTTAATCACGGTTATTGGATTGACCCTCGCCTCGACAATTGTTTTCGCTGCAGATTCTTCAGCAACTGCCACTTATGTCGGAAACGCTGACCAAGGAAAATCAAAGAGTGTGGCTTGTGCTGGATGTCACGGTTCAGGTGGTAATAGCGCGGTCGCGGATTATCCAAAATTATCAGGCCAGCACGCGACTTATTTGCAGTCGACACTCAAAGCATATCGTGACGGTTCCCGCGCAAACGCAATCATGGCCGGTTTCGCTGCAGCTCTATCAGATGAAGATATCGCCGATCTCGCTGCTTACTTTTCAGCGCAGACGCCATCAACAGGTGCCGTAGAGGCAGATTTAGTTGCCCGTGGTCAGCAGTTGTATCGATTTGGAGATTCTGAGAAAGGAATCAGTGCGTGCGCTGCATGTCATGGGCCGACCGGCGCTGGAGTAGCTTCAGCTGTTTTCCCATCACTCAAGGGCCAATGGGCAGCGTATTCGGAGACGCAGTTAAAGGCATATCGTGACGGTCAACGTCAGCATGTCATGATGAATGGTGTCGCTAAAAATATGTCAGATGCAGATATTAAAGCTGTTGCGAGCTATGTCGGAGGTCTTCAGTAATGTTAAAGCGCATCCTTTCGACGATAGTTCTCGGCTTGGGTTTGATGATGAATCAAGCCTGTTCTGCTGAAGGATTTCAGGAAGGAGTTCACTACCAGACCCTCACCAAACCAGTGGTCACATCAGACCCTTCGCGTGTCGAGGTTTTGGAACTGTTTTGGTATGGATGCCCACACTGCGACACGCTGGATCCGGCCTTGAAGGCATGGGTCCAAAAACTACCAAGCGATGTATTGTTCACGCGAATGCCCGTTGTGTTTGGGCGTTCTTGGGAAATGCATGCGAGGATGTTCTGGGTTGCGAAGAATTTGGGACTTCTGGAGACGATCCACGAGCCACTGTTTAATGCGATTCATCGCAAGGGGCAGCGTTTGCAGCGCGTGGACGATGTCGTTGCATTTTTCGAGCGATATGGGGTGGATCCTGCGGTCGTGAAACGCGAGCTTGCTGGATTTGCGACGGAGAGTGCACTGCGTCTTGCTGATGCACGAGTCCGTGCTTATGGGATACAGGGCGTTCCCGCACTCGTTGTCAATGGACAGTTTGTGACAGGCGTGTCACAAGCGGGCGGCGAATCTCGGTTATTTCAACTACTCGATGAGTTGATTGAAAAGTCACGTCAAAAGTAAACAAAGAGCTAATCGGTGTTTTCGGATTAGCTAATTTCTCTAAAAGTCGATCAAATCAGATGCAGTCGCCTTTTGCTCACGCAACGCTTCTGCGTAAGCTGAATCCACCAAATCGATTTCAACAGTCAAATCTGGAGTCAAACTAAACGCTTTGGTACGACGAATCCGCGCGCGCAGTTCTTGAGTTTCGTTGTCATCACGATACAGATTGAAGAATCGTAGGAACCGTTTGTCGTTCGATTCGATTTCGGAGAGTGCTGAGTAGCAAGGTGTGACACGTCCATACTTGTTACAGATGCGGTTGACTAATTTGGCTTGCGTTTTTTCGTCATTCGGTAGGCCCCCTTGGCGATAAAAAACGCGAACAATGTTGCCGTCCGGATCGTGAGTAATTGTCAAAAATTCTTTCGCAGGACTTTCCAAGCCCTGGAAGTCATCCACAGTGTCTCCGATTTTTAGTCCAGCAACATCGAATGCAATCGACGTGTGGGAAATCGAGAGAGCGAAAGCTGCCAGCAAAAGCCGTGGTGTGATTCGAGATATGTTCATACCGTCCAGTGTAGCCTATTCGGCTGAGTTAAGCCTGTTTGTTAAACTGAGCATATGCACAGTCAAGCCGATCCAACGCTTCATCAATTTCAACTTTCGAGATGATTAAGGGTGGCGCAAATCGGTGCACACGCGGCCCAGCAACAAGTGTCATTAGACCTTCTTGCATAGCCAGGGCCGAGAGCTCGCCAGCCCGTCCATCGTATTCATCCTTTAAAACAGCGCCGATCAGAAGCCCTTTTCCTCGGATCGTCTTGAACAGACCATATTTTTCATTCAGTTGGTTGAGCCCTTGTATTAATTGTTGGCCGCGAGCCACCACATTACTCAGAAGCTCAGGTGTATTAATGATCTCGAGTATTCGGGCAGCTATTGCCGTTCCAAGTGGATTTCCGCCATATGTACTTCCATGGGTGCCAGCAATGAGATGCTCCGAAATCCATTCCTGACAGAGCATCGCGCCGATTGGAAAACCACACCCAAGACTCTTCGCGCTTGTTAGAATATCTGGGGTAATGTCGCTGTGTTGATAGGCGAATAACTTGCCTGTCCGCCCCATCCCTGTCTGTACCTCATCAACAATTAATGCAGCACCAACTTGGTCGCAGGCAGTACGAATTTTCTCGAAAAACGTGGGGCAGATTGGACGGACACCACCCTCTCCTTGAATCGGCTCAACCATGACGGCACACGTCTTCTCAGAAATTTGAGTGTTCAGGGCATTGCAATCATTGAAAGGAAGATGTGTGAAACCTGCCGGCATGGGCCCAAATCCAGCGCGATACTTGGGTTGACCTCCGGCTGTGATGGTTCCGATGGTGCGCCCATGAAACGCATCATTGAAAGCAATGATTTCATGTTTTTCAGGACCATGGAGGTCGAAAGCAGTTTTTCGTGCCGCTTTTATTGCCGCTTCGTTGGCCTCGGCGCCGGAATTACAGAAAAAAACACGATCAGCAAATGTACATGCCACCAGAGCTTTCGCGAGCTCGATCGCAGGTTCGTTCGCCAATACGTTTGAGAGGTGCCATACCTTATTAGCTTGTTGAGTCAGTGCTTCTACGACATCGGGGTGGCAATGGCCTAGTGCACTGACAGCAATACCACCAGCAAGATCGAGATAGCGCTCACCGGTTTGTCCAAACAGCTCACAGCCTCGTCCTTTGACAATGATTGTCGGAGGCAGGCCATAATTTGGTGTCAATACTTGTTGATAGTCAGATAAATTAGTCATGAAGCAAAGTCTCGATGTGGGCACACACACTGTGGCTCAACGCCTCGAGATGATACCCACCTTCGAGGATAGATACGATACGTGATTGACTATGACGTTTTGAAATATCGCTAATCAGTGCCGTTATCCAGCGATAATCGTCTTCCACTAAATTGAGCTCACCTAACGGATCCAACGTATGTGCATCGAAGCCTGCCGATATTAGGATCAGGTCGGGTTTGAATTCTTCCAATGCGGGAAAAAAATCGTGTTCGAATTTATTTCGAAATTCTGATCCACAAGCTCCAGCGCGAATTGGTGTCAAAACCAAATGTTCGCCCGGAGTATCAAAGTGTCGGTTTGGATAAAATGGGTGTTGAAAGGAAGAGCACACCATCACGCGCTCGTCATTTTCGAATATATCAACTGTTCCGTTACCGTGATGGACGTCAAAATCAATAATGGCAACTCTCTCTAAGCCATGCTCTTCGATGGCATGCAATGCTGCGACTGCCACGTTATTAAACAAACAAAAGCCCATGGCTAATGATTTTTCAGCATGATGACCTGGAGGCCGTGTTGCACAAAAAGCACGCTGTATCTCGTCAGCCATCACACAATCGACCGCCTGACATCCCGCACCGGCGGCAAGCAGTGCCGCTCGCAGTGATCCAGGGCCCATCGACGTGTCGCCATCCAGTGGAATTAAATCACCATCTACCAAATCAACCCCAGTTTGCTCGATTTCATGCACATATTGACGCGGATGCGCTCTCTCGATGAGATTAAGCTCAGCCGATTTCGCATCGAATTGTGTCAAATCAAGCATCAGTCCTTGGGCTTGGAGCCGCGCATTGATCGCCTCCAATCGCATTGGACTTTCTGGGTGCATGTGTCCCATGTGATGACTCATGCAATCTGAATGAGTGAAATAACCGACCTGTTTCATGATACTCCGCTTAGTCTGAAAATTGTATGACTGGCCACCCTCGATCGTTAGCAAGGTGAGCCAAGGCCGGATCTGGATCAACAACAAATGCTTGATCAGCTCGCTCAAGTAGTGGCTGATCATTAATTGAGTCTGAATAAAAATGAATAGTCGATGCACTCGCGTTCTGTGACTCAAGCCAAGCGTCTAAGGCAATAATTTTGCCCTCTTTATAAGTCGGAATCCCTGTCAATTCGCCGGTATATTGACCTTTAACAATTTCAAATTCGCATCCCAAGTAACCGTCGACGTCATGCAAACGGGCGATCGGCTCGATAATGAACGTATTTGTCGCTGAGATTATCAGTGTGTGAAAACCTTCAATTTTATATGCTTGGATGCAGTCGAGAGCCTTGATCTGTAATTGCGGCCGAACGATTTCTTGAACGTACTGATGTCTCCAAGAAGTTACTTGGTCAATTGGGTAGTTTTGCAGCACCTCGCATGCAAACCGCTGGTAAGCGCGTATATCGAGGCATGCATCGAGGTAGTCTTGATAGAACCGTTCGTTGTTCTCGTGATAATAGGCTTCGTCGACCGCCCCAACGTCGATCAGAAATTGATTCCAGCCCTTGTCACTGTCGAATGGAAGTAACGTGTGGTCGAGGTCGAAAATGGCAAGTTGCATAGGATTTGTCTTGTTTAATTTGAGTGATGTATGAAAAGTTGAAAGAATGCGAGGGTTTTTAGGGAGTTTCAAGTCATGATTGATCAGGACGGTTTTCGGCTTAACGTGGGAATTATCCTCGCGCACCCGACCGGCTCTGTTCTATGGGCGAGGCGGTGCGGGGAGGATGCATGGCAATTTCCTCAGGGTGGCATGAAAGCTGGTGAAACTCCTGAAGAGACCATGTATCGAGAGCTTCACGAGGAGCTAGGAATCTCGAGTAATCAGGTATTTGTGTTGGGGCAAACCGCAGGCTGGCTTCGTTATCGGCTACCAAAATCCCTCATTCGGCCCCGTGGCAAAAAAACCTGTGTGGGGCAAAAACAACGTTGGTACTTGCTGGCACTGAATGATCCGTTTATTCAGCCGAATCTTGATGCAACAGATCATCCGGAATTCGATGCCTATCAATGGGTCAGCTATTGGTACCCCCTGGGGCAGGTTATTCCGTTTAAACGGGACGTGTATCGTCAGGCAATGATGGAGCTTGCACCCGCATTACGTTGGTTCGGTCCGATGGCATGCTAGATATTCTTCGGCGTCTTGTTCAGGCGGTGACCGATGCCGCGACTTTGGATGAAGCTCTCACAATTATTGTGGCACGCATCAAGCAGACGATGCAGACTGGTGTGTGCTCTGTGTATTTGCTCGATGAATCGACAGATCGTTGGCTTTTAATGGCAACAGACGGCTTAAACCCGGAATCAGTGCGAAGTGCAAGCCTTGCAAGGACAGAAGGCCTTGTCGGTACAGTCGGCAGCCGTGGTGAATTACTCAATCTTGATGATGCCCCGAATCACCCGGCGTTTCGTTTTTTACAGGAAACCGGTGAGGAGATTTTTCAATCGTTCCTCGGTGTTCCAATTGTCCATCAACGCGAAATTCTTGGCGTGTTGGTTGTACAGCAAACAACACAGCGGAAATTCAGTGATGATGAAGAGGCACTGCTCGTCACCGTCGCCGCACAGATCTCAGCCCTGATCGCGCACGCGAAGGTTTCTGGCCGACTGCATCTCAGTAATATTGATGGCGAACAGCCGATTGACGTTCATTTTAAGGGAGTTGCCGGCGTTTCAGGTGTAACCACCGGCACCGCATTTGTGCGTCAGCCACCTGCTAATTTACGGCGAGTCAAGGATGCGAAGACTGACGACCCCGAGCATGAACTTGAGGAGTTCCAAACCGCACTGGGTGAAGTCAAAGCAGAGCTTCGTCAGATTAGCGATTCATTGTCCGAGCATTTAGCGCGTAAAGAGACAGCATTGTTTGATACCTATTTAAGGATGCTAGAAGACCACACACTCAGTGGTGAGGTCTGTCAGCGCATCCGGTCGGGGGAGAACGCCCCCACGGCTCTCAAACACGTTGTATCGGATCTGGTTGCACGATTTGAGGCGATGGATGATGCGTACCTCAAAGAGCGGGCGACGGACTTGCTGGATTTAGGACGACGGATCTTAGCAAAGTTGTTGCACGAGCAATCGGAGTCTCTTGATTATCCAGATGACGTCATCCTAGTAGCGGAAGATGTGACGCCTGTTATGCTTGGGGAAGTCCAAACGCATTCGCTTAAGGCGATTGTTTCTGTGAAGGGCTCGGCCAATTCACATGTGGCTATTTTGGCTCGAAGTTTAGGGATTCCCGCGGTCATGGGGGCTGTGGATTTACCGTTGGGCGATATTTCAGGGGCTCACTTGATCGTCGATGGCTGGCGTGGAGAAGTGATTGTTGAACCGTCAGAGCATGTGCTGTCTGAATATCAAAGAGCGCTCGATGACGCTGCAAGTCTTGAAATGGATCTCGAGCAGATTGAATCTGGGATTGCGACGACATCAGACGGTCAGCATGTTCATCTGATGTTTAACGCAGGTCCGTTCGGTGAGTTATCAGAGAGACAGCGAAGCTGGATTGATGGTGTTGGACTCTATCGAACCGAGTTTATTTTTCTGGCGCGATCTCGATTTCCAACAGAGGATGAGCAAGAAAGTGAATACCGAGCTGAGCTGGCAACTTATTCCCCGGCACCAGTCGTGATGAGGACACTCGATATTGGCGGCGATAAAAGTCTTCCCTATTTTTCGATTGAAGAGGAAAACCCATTTTTGGGATGGCGCGGTATTCGTGTCACTCTCGATCATCCGGAAATTTTTCTGACCCAGATTCGAGCCATGCTGCGTGCGAATTCAGGATTTGGCAATCTGCGTATTTTATTACCAATGATTACTACTCTTGAGGAGTTGCGGGCATCAAAGGCACTCATTCAACGCGTGGTTCGGGAAATAACCGCCGAAGGGTACGCAGTTGTGGCTCCACAAGTTGGTGTCATGATTGAAGTTCCAAGTGCTGTTTATATTGCTTCTGAATTGGCTCAAGAGGCTGATTTTCTTTCAGTAGGCTCAAACGATTTAACCCAATACCTGTTGGCTGTTGATCGAACAAATGCGCGCGTTGCCGACATGTTTGATGGATTTCATCCAGCTGTCTTGCGTGCGCTTGAGATGACATCTAAGGCGGGTATTCAGGCAAAAATCCCGGTTGCCTTGTGTGGTGAGATGGCCGGGGACCCCCTGGCGGCAGTCTTATTGGTTGGTCTTGGGTTTAATGAGTTATCCATGTCGTCTGCGGCATTGGCTCAGGTGAAGCGTGCATTAGGTGAGTTCAGCTCCGTGGAATGTCGAATGCTCGCTGAGGAGGCATTAACCCGGGAATCTGGCATCCAAGTCCTCCGGATTGTCGCTCAGGCATTCATGGATAAGCACCTGAATCTGTTGGTACCACCAAATTTGCGCGAATCACTCGAAGTGGGAATTGCGTGACAGAAATATTCCTATACCTGCCCTTGGGTGTTGTCGCAGGTATTCTGGCGGGCCTATTTGGCATTGGTGGTGGGATAATTTTTGTGCCCGTTTTACTCTTGGGCTTCGAATTGCT
>CAJWFL010000033.1:0-15937 GCA_913031455.1 uncultured Gammaproteobacteria bacterium | reverse complement strand
GAACCGATTGCCCGAGCCTTCTTTGAATCGACGCTCGCTGACAAAGCGATTGCCGATTTTGAAGAAGCTGCCAGAAGCTAGCCAAAAATCTCCGCAACCTCTGCCCGCGTCGGTGGTTGGCAGCCTGCGCGTGTACAGTTCACACCGGCGACGCGTGCCGCTAGCAGCAGTATTTCAGTTAATTGTGACTCGTTGAGTTCAGATAATTGCTGCCCAACCAAACCCCGACCATCGATCTCTGAAAGTAATGTCCCGTGTACCGAGTCCCCTGCGCCCACTGTATCTGACAGGGGGCCTGGTAACGATGCAGAAACCTGCGCTGAAACACCCAATTTTGTAGATGCTCGAAGCCCCTCTGCGCCTTGAGTGTAGACGCACATTTGCGGTGAATAGGTCTCGGATAAAGGTCGCAAGCGCGCGATCGGACCATTCGGGATGCAGGTACTCGAGATCTTTGTCACTGCATTTGATGAGATCAGCCAGATGAAAAAAGCGTGCAACTCCAACTCGATAAGCAATTGGGTCTTGAGTCATCGACGGACGACAGTTCGGATCGATTGAGATCAGTGCACCACGGCCTTTAGCTGCCATAACCACTTGAAGCCACGCATCCTGATCCTCTATAGGAATCAATGCACAAGATCCCACGTGAAAGATCGACATCGTCTCTGGGAACGAAGCGACGATATCAGCCACAGAAACATCCCTGTCAGCCGTCCCCTCGCGATAAAAGGCATAACTTGGCTGATTGGTTTCATCTAGGGAGACAATTGCTAGCGACGTATAGGCCGAGGATCGTTCATTGGCTCTCAATTTAACGTGGCATTCTGCCAATCGATTAGCGAGCAAATCACCATAAGAGTCTGCGCTGAGCGTCGACACATACAACACCTGAGATCCTAACTGACCGGCAGCCAACGCACAGTTCAGTGTTGAGCCGCCCGGACAAGCCTCAAACAGACGCTGTCCACGGTCAATCAAATCAACGATGGCATCACCACCAATCACAATCACCCAGTGACTCCTTCTGCTTGATCTGAGAACACACGGTCGAGTTGCGCAATTTCAGCAACGAGGGGTGTGACAAACTCGGGACAACGATCAGGGATGTCACCCCATAAGCCAGCCTCTCTGGCGAATCTCTCTTCTTGTCCTCTCGCGAGCATCGGTGAAATCCAATCCCACTTTGGCTCAACGTACCGAAACGGGATCATCCCAGCGCCAGCACGTCGCATGAAAACATACCATGATGCGATCCCATGAATTGAATGAATGGGAACCAGTCCTCGATCAACCGTACCTTTCATCGTTGGCAACACAAAAATTGGAAATTTGCTAACACCGTCCATACAAATTCGTTCGACAGTGTCACCAATATGCTGATTCGAAAATCGAGACTCAATGATATCTCGATATGCTGCCAGGTCGATTGGAGAATCATCAATCGCGGGAATCGCCTCTTCGGTCTCATACGCCCTAAAAAACTCTCGTAACTCAGGATCAAGAATCCCAGCATCGTATGTATGATGCCCTTTCAAAGCTGCAAGGTATATCAAGATAGTGTGACCACCATTTAGCACACGAATCTTTGCGTCTTCATAAGGTTCAACATCATTGACGATCTCTACGCCAACCATTTCAAGTGGAGGACGGCCATTTGCAAAGTGATCCTCAAGAACCCACTGGCTAAACGATTCTCCCATCACAGTCACAGCATCAGAGACACCAAAACGTTTGGTGACATCATCGCTGTGACGTGGATCGATGCGTAACAGCGCCAAAATTGTTGCTCTGTAGATCTCCAGGTACCGAAATTATTTAACTTTGATGCCATAGACAAGCGAACAAATTATTCAACGACTGGAGTGTTTAAAGGCATCCGACGCATCGCGAAAACTGGTTGCGATTGCCGGCACACCTGCCTCTGGTAAGACAACGCTCGCACACGCGTTGGCTGACAACATCCTGAATTGCGCATGTCTGTCGATGGATGGGTTTCATCTGGATAATCCAACCCTCGAAGTCGTGAATCTTTCGAATCGGAAGGGTTCACCGGAAACCTTCGGTGTTGAGGGCTTCCGATCTCTAGTGACGAGACTCAGAGAGCCAAACGATATCTACACTCCGGTATTCGATCGCTCATCTGAAAAAACAATCAACTGTGGATCTCTCGTACCTGCGACCACTGAGATTGTTGTGCTGGAAGGCAATTACCTACTTCTCGATGAGCCTGACTGGCGAGGACTGAGTCACCATTGGGATTACACAATTTTTCTTGAAACAGATCTTGTGACCATTGAACGCCGATTGATGGATCGATGGTTGTTTCACGGTTACAGCCGAGAAGCCGCTCACGCGAAAATCAGCGTTAATAACTTACCTAATGCACACCGGATTTTTCAACACGCCTTACCAGCGGATCTTGTGATTAAAACGGACTAAATACCGACGAAAAATGCTAGCCAACTGAACGCAGCGCCCGTGAGCTTAAAGAATGCAGTTACGACGATTAACCGCAATAGCACCGGTTACTAGCATTTGAGAGTAATTCACTCAGAAATCTTAAAACGCCTGAGACGGCGTGTTAACGAAAGTCCTCGAGCATAAATTCGACCTCCATGTCGATGCCCGAATCCTTCCTAAAGTTCCCAATCCTTGGGGATACCGGAGACCGGCGTTTGTCCTAGTTTCGAAGTATATCACGATAATTTTTTGGACAAAAAGGCCGATTCAGTAAAAATTAGGCGGTTTTCCATATTACTTTACTATCGTAAAAAACTATTCTAATTCGTTAATGCTATTTAAAAATGATTGGATCGGAAATCGTGTTGTGGTCAATCCCAGTATTGATGCTTTTAGATCTCAGCTAATCAACCTTCACTTACCTCGATACCAATGATCGGGCATCACTCGAGCCATAGTCATTGCGTCAATCGACGTTCCACTCTTCATCGCGGCAGTTGCAACCCACGCTGAAATTCTCTCTAATTCGGTCCGAATAACTGATCCCAAGCTCACACAGAGAGAAGTATGCAAACGAATCGAATCACTTTGCTTGTCGATGACCTCGATCGCGCCATCACGTTCTACACCAATTCATTTGGCCTCACCCTCGTCGAAGATACCCGGATCTCTGAAAGTAAACGAATCGTGCGGGTCGCTTCGTCGACTGACGACGTATCGCTCAATCTTGCCACACCCAAGTCAGGCGACGAGGCCCTCGTCGGCCGACAGGCAGGTCAGCGAGTATTTGTCTTCATCGATACCGAGAACCTAGAAACCGACTTAACACGTTTCGCGGAAAAACAAGTTGAAATCGTCCATGGCCCAAGAACTGAGTCGTTTGGCCACTGCGTTCTCGTTAAAGATCTTGTTGGTAACACTTGGGAATTCGTAGAGCGTAATTAGAAAAAGAAAAGGCGACCCGAAGGCCGCCTAAAAGTCCAAGAAAACTGGACAGGCATGGTGACCATGAAACCATCGGCAATCCCTAGAACGACAGCTTCAAATGCACACCGTGAATCAGTCCCCAACAACAAACGTGCCTCCGCACAAGCAATTCACTCTACGTATTATATATAACAAAAATAATTATGGACATTTCCTTTAGTTATATAAAAAGCGAGTTGACCAAGCCATCTGTTCTAGCATGTCATTTAACTACCTGCTTTAACTGATGTCCGATCCACTGAGAAACACTGTTGGCTCCCTCGTCGTACATCAACATATGTGAACCACCACCGACCCAATGCACTTCAGTCTGATACAGCCGCGCAGACTCAGTGGCATCTCTTGGACGAATCAACTGATCATCATCACCGCTCACAATCACGACCGGAGGCATCCGGCGACGATCGTACTTAAGTGGGGCAATTCGGGAAAATCCCTGTAAATCAAAGGCAAGCCAAGGAGACTCATCACAACATTGACTCATGAACCGTCGAACATCATCGGTCACGTCAGTTTTCGAAAATAAAAGCCTTGCCGCTACGCGGTCTGACACCTGATGCACGCCAACCGTGAATGCAATCGCGAGCTGTTGATACGCGATTGGATCAGACCAGAGCATCCGTAACGAGATTGTCGACAACCCTTTGGGGGGAACTGGGCTTAAGAGGACAACTGCAGCCAATGGATACTCATCGCGGATCAATACGTGAGCGATTGCCGAACCCAAGGAATGTCCAACTACAATTGCTGGTTTTGACAACTCATTGAGAATCGAGACAACATCACTTACATAATCGCTCAAACGCCAATGATGGATACGCCCGCGCCCTTCACTCTCACCGTGCCCTCGATAAGAGAGCGTATGAACCCGATAACCCTGATCCAACAACGGCTCGAGAAAGGCATTAGGAAATACCCAAGCTCCAGCGCAAATTCCATGCAACATGACAATATCTGGAACTCCTAAGTGGCGTTGCGGTTCAAACACATGATGTTCGAGTTTGAGGGTATGCTCGTTCTTGGCCATACTGGTCTCCATTTCCCATAGTGTACAACTTTTGAGCATCTACAACATGATCCAATGCCGACGAGCGACGATTGAAGACCTCAAATCCCTAGTTGACTGCAATCGCGCCATCGCAAGAGAAACCGAGGGTATCGAGCTATCAGAAGAGACGCTAAGCGATGGAGTTTCTGCACTTCTCGAAGACGATAATAAAGGAATGTATTGGGTCGCAACCCGTCAAGACCAGGTCATTGGTCAGATCTTGGTGACCTATGAATGGTCTGACTGGCGCAATGGCCAAATGTGGTGGATTCAAAGTGTTTACGTATCACCAGACGCTCGCCGCCAGGGCGTATTCAAAGCACTTCTAGATCACGTCACCCATGAAGCACGAGACCACTCAGTGGTCGAGCTCAGGCTCTATGCAGATACGAAAAATCAACGCGCGCACTCGACCTATCTGAACCAAGGATTCACGACCGGTCACTATCAAGTGTTTGAGAAACCGATTACCAAGCCCTAGATCAATTACGATCTCCTCGATCCGACAGAACACGGCTAACCGCGTCGCGCCATCCCGCATAACGATCATCAGCGGCCGCCTGACTCATCTCCGCCTCAAAATGACGGTCCAAGGCCCAGGTTTTAGCAAAGCCGTCTCGATCTGGATACAAACCGACATGCATACCAGCAAGCCATGCAGCACCGAGCGCTGTGGTCTCAATCACTTCGGGTCGATCCACAGGTGCTTGTAAAATGTCGGACAACGATTGAACCATCCAATCATTCGCAACCATTCCACCATCGACACGAAGTACGGCGTCGCTTGAGCGATCGCCTGATGCCTCTTCCCAATCGGATCGCATGGCTTCATACAGATCGCGGGTCTGATAGGCAACCGAGCGAAGTGCCGCTCGGGCCACCTCAGCGAACCCCGTGTCTCTGGTCAGTCCAAATAACGCGCCACGACACTCGCTATCCCAATACGGGGCACCAAGTCCGGTAAACGCAGGAACAAGGACAACGTGTGTTTCCGATTTCGCCTGATTCGCAAGTGCTTCTGTCTCAGATGCATGACGAATCACTTTGAGCCCATCACGGAGCCATTGCACCACTGCACCAGCCACAAAAATCGAGCCCTCAAGCGCATATGTCATTTTTCCATCGAGCTGATAGGCAACAGTTGAAAGCAGCCGATGCCGACTTTTGACGCAAGTCGTTCCTGTATTCAACAGCGCAAAACAACCGGTTCCATATGTCGCTTTTAACATACCTGGAGTAAAGCAGGATTGCCCAATGGCCGCTGCCTGCTGGTCGCCGGCAACACCATTGATCGGAATCGGAGCTCCGAACAAATCAGCGCGGGTTGTCCCATAATCCGAAGCACAATCTTTGACCTCGGGAAGTACAGAGCGAGGAACGTTCAACAATTGAAGTAACTCGTCATCCCACTCTCCGGTACGAATGTTAAATAACAGTGTCCTTGATGCATTCGTCGCGTCGGTGGCATGCACAGCACCATTGGTCAGACGCCAGATCAAAAAGGTATCAATGGTCCCGAAAAGAAGTTCACCACGTTCTGCACGTCCACGAGCGCCCTCCACGTGATCAAGGAGCCAAGCCAGTTTAGTGCCCGAAAAATACGGGTCTAATAACAACCCAGTCTTCTCAGCGATGACGGGCTCACGCGATTCGGCGCGGAGTTTTTGACACAAATCAGTAGTCCGCCGATCCTGCCAGACAATCGCATTGTAAATCGGCTCACCGGTTGCTTTATCCCAAACCACTGTTGTCTCACGTTGGTTTGTAATACCGATCGACGCAATCTGCTCAGCCGATATTTTGGCATGCTCCATTGCTTGGCGACACACGGCTGCAGTGGAACCCCAGATCTCCTCGGGATCGTGTTCGACCCAACCGGATTCCGGAAACATTTGCCGAAATTCCTGCTGGCCTGTCGCGACAGGCTTCAAATTCTGATCAAAAACGATCGCCCGACTCGATGTCGTTCCCTGATCAATGGCAAGAATAAACTGGCTCATCACACCTTCTTCCAAACAAAGACCCACCACACGATCGCAAGACCCAGACCACCCCACAAAGGCGTTCCATACAGACCTAACCATGCCAGCATAATGAATACTGTGCCGAGAATGGAGATAAACAACCGATCACCACGCGTCGTTTCAATTCCTAAAATGCCATGTCGGGGATCACCGCCTGGCGTTCTCGCCTCAAGAAAAGCCAGCAAGCCAATGCATCCGAAGACAAATACAAAGACTAGCGCTGTCGGAGTCGTCCAAGCCATCCAGTCCAGCATCACACCCTCCCTAGGGTGAAGCCCTTCGCAATGTGGTTCCGCACGAAATAAATCACGATTGCGCCTGGAATGATTGTTAAACATCCGGCGGCAGCCAACAGTCCAAGCTCGTAGCCCGCACTGGACGCTGTCTTTGTCATTGTTGCGGCAATTGGTTTCGCATCGACTGCTGTCAGTGTTTTTGCAAGTAACAATTCAACCCACGAGAACATAAAACAGAAAAATGCCGCAAATTAAGATTTAAGGGATTGAAGCAAACCAGCGTGTCGAGCGCGCGCCTCAATCTCTGCATAATCACCTTGAGCCAATAAATCACCCGACGCAATCCAACTTCCACCAACACATACGACGTTAGGGCATGCCAGATAGTTACCGGCTGTCTCCGCTTTGATACCACCGGTTGGACACACCAAAAAATCAGGCAAAGGGCCTGCAAGCGACTTTAAGTAATTCACGCCACCCGATGCCTCTGCAGGGAAAAATTTCCCGCACTGACTTCCCAACTCCATCAAGGCCATGGCTTCAGATGCGCTGGAAAATCCTGGAAGAATCGGTAGTTGATATTCGATGCTGGCGTTCCATAGCATACCGGTGGTTCCGGGACTCACAACAAAGTCAGCACCACAATCTTTCGCTTGTCGCATTCGGTCAGCGTTGGTCACTGTTCCCGCACCGATTAAGGCCTCAGGTACTGCGTCTTTCATCGCACCCATTGCCTCCAATGCACAGTCTGTTCGAAGCGTAATTTCGAACACAGTTAGACCACCTGAAGCCAGCGCCTCAGCTAAGGGTGCTGCCATCGATATCTCTGGGATGACTAATACGGGCATCACCGGACTGCGCGATAGCGCTTCATGTAAAACAGGATGCATCAAGCCTCCCGAAGTAATTGTAACCCACCACCTAAGGTTGCTGGGCCGGCCTGATGCCGGAGTGTTGAAAAGAGTGAACGGCCCCAGGAATAGGGATGTTGAGGCTCAGGCACTGGGGCTGGTTGACGCGCATTGAAGGTGGCCTGATCAACCAATACCGTCAATTGATCAGTCGATGCATCCAATCGAATCACATCGCCGGTTTGGATGCGACTGAGCGGTCCACCATCCTTTGCCTCAGGTGACACATGGATAGCAGCAGGGACTTTGCCGCTCGCACCGCTCATTCGGCCATCCGTGACCAGCGCAACCTGATACCCCTGGTCTTGTAAGACAGACAGAGATGGCGTTAATCCATGCAGTTCGGGCATACCATTTGCCTTCGGGCCCTGACCGCGCACAACAACTACCACGTCTCGATTCAGTTCACCGGCCTGGAACGCTGCTTTCACCTGCTCTTCGTGATTAAAAACAACGCATGGAGCCTCAATTACCTGTCGATCAGCATCAACCGCAGACGTCTTGATCACCGCTTCACCGAGATTACCGGTCAAATGCACAAGCCCACCAGTCTCCTGAAACGGTGCATCAACCGGCTTCAAAATTGATGGATCAAGTGATGCTTGCTGTGCAGCGACCCATTGTAATCGACCCTCAGTCATCGTTGGCTCCGAGATGCTTTCAGCAATGGTGCGACCAGTCATCGATAAAGCATCACCGATGAGTAAACCTGCATCCAATAGTTCTTGCATGACAAAGCCCATCCCTCCTGCTGCATGGAAATGATTCACATCAGCCGATCCGTTGGGATAGACGCGAGCAATCAGCGGAGTCACTTTCGATAATGCAGCAAAATCATTCCAAGTGACTGACAAGCCCGCAGCTTGGGCGATCGTAATCAAGTGCATGGTGTGATTGGTGGATCCGCCCGTTGCATGCAATCCAAGAATTGCATTCACAATGGCTCGTGCATCGATCACAAGGCCAATCGGTAAATAGTGATCACTCCCACGTGATGCACTGAGAGCAGCCTCAACAGCTACATCAGTCAATGCGCCTCGAATTTCGTCACCTGGATTAATAAAGCTCGAGCCTGGAAGTTGCACCCCCATCATCTCGAGCAACATCTGATTGGAATTCGCCGTTCCATAAAATGTGCAAGTACCGGGACTGTGATAGGCGGCGGCTTCTGAGGCGAGCAACTCTTCACGACCAACCTCACCTTTGGCAAAGGCTTTCCGTACCTGAGCTTTGGCGTCATTGCTGATGCCCGTTTGCATCGGTCCAGCCGGAATAAACACCGTCGGTAAATGACCAAACGACAAAGCACCCATCAAGAGACCAGGCACAATCTTGTCACAAATGCCGAGAGCCACAGTGGCATCGTACACATTATGACTCAGTGCAACGGCCGTCGACATCGCGATCACATCTCGCGATAACAATGATAACTCCATCCCAGGACGCCCTTGCGTGACACCATCGCACATTGCAGGCACACCGCCAGCAACCTGCGCCATCGCCCCGAGTGATCTCGCTGTCTGTTTAATTCGATCGGGATAGTTCTCATACGGCTGATGCGCAGACAGCATGTCATTATATGCAGTCACAATCGCCAGATTTTTTGCACGCGTGCTATCCACTGTTAACAGCGTCGCTTGATCCTCTAGTGCACCCGCAGCCGCATGCGCAAGATTGGAGCAACTCATCTGACCACGATCTGAATCCGATGCATCAGCCATCTCCCGAATTCCATCAAGATAGAATGCTCGCCAGTTCCGACTGCGAGCCTCGATGGATTGAAGAACAGATTGCACAACGTCTTTACGATTCATAAATCGCGCCTCGCTGTATCGTTGTCAACGTTCGGTCTGGCCATTCAACAATGATTGGATCATCCGAGGCGAGCAAGTAACTAATGGGATTCATCGCGTCAATTGATCGTAAACCAGCCATCACTTTGGCTTCTTTTGCCTCTGAGCTGACCAATAAAACCACCAACTGAGCCGATAAGATGTGTTTCAGTGTCATCGAAATTCGTGGCACAGCCGGTGATCCAATAGCGGGTGTTGCGACAAAACCTGCTTGTCCATCGTCCAACCCCGGACCAGCCATTTCACTTGGGAAAAGACTGGCAAAGTGTCCATCGTCTCCCATACCAAGGATCGCGATATCAAGAGGGCATTGCCTTTGATTCAGTTGATCGGCAGACGACGCGGCATCGTCTCCAATCAACATCGGCTCAAACGTCGCATCGCTCGCACGATTGACGCACAGTATCGACTTCACCAGTCTGGCATTTGACGCGTCTGATGATTCATCAACTGCGCGCTCGTCAACGAGCGTCACGCGAACAGATGACCAATCAATCGACGCTCTCGACAGTTCGGACATCAGATCGATGGCGCTTCGTCCACCAGGAAATGCAATACGCGCAACACCCTTTCGAGCAATGGTTTCACTGAGCATACGAGTAATGGCTTGAGTCAGACTCATCCATCCACCTCAGGCTCAATCCAACGATGTCCGTATTCAGTCATTAACTCAAACGAGGAGACAGGGCCCCAAGTACCAGCGGTATATTTTTCTGGCTGGCGACGCTTCGCTTCATGAACGATCGGATCAATGAACGCCCAGGCGGCTTCAACCTCATCCGATCGCATAAAGAGGGTTTGGTTACCGCGAGCAACGTCCATCAGTAAACGCTCATATGCCTCGGGTAAGCGAGTCTTAAAGGTTTCATTAAAAGACAGGTTGAGACTTGCAGGGAACAATCGCATGCCACCTGGTCCTGGCTCTTTACTGGTCATGCTGAGCTTTAATCCTTCGTTTGGTTGTAACCGAATCACGAGACGATTTGGTTCCATCACCTCAGAACTGCGCGGGCCATCTTCAAAAATATTGTGTGGAGGTCGCTTGAACGTAATCACGATTTCACTTGCACGTCCTGCGAGACGTTTCCCAGTCCGCAAATAAAAGGGAACGCCCGACCAACGCCAACTGGAAATCTCACAGCGCAACGCCGCAAAGGTCTCAGTGTCACTCCCATGTCCAACTTCGATGGTATAGGAGTCCACCGGAGTCGCTTCGACCAATCCTTTGGTGTACTGACCCAATTTGACGCAGAGATCGAAATTATCTCGTGTGATAGGTTTCAGTGCCCGGAGAACTCGAAGCTTCTCATCACGCACCTGATCGGCGACGAATTTTGATGGTGGCTCCATTGCAACGAGACACAACAACTGCAACAAATGATTTTGAACCATATCCCGAAGCGCACCAAAATCATCATAGTAAGATGCGCGAGAACCAACACCGACCTCTTCAGCGACAGAGATCTGCACGTGATCAATGTGTGCATTCGACCAAAGCGATTCAAAGATCGAATTCGCAAAGCGAAGCGCCATCAAATTCTGAACCGTTTCTTTGCCGAGATAATGATCAATTCGGTAAATCTGACGCTCTTCAAAAACAGCTAAAATTGAGTCATCAAGGGCTTCCGCACTCTGTAAATCGTGGCCCATTGGTTTTTCAACAACCAAACGAGTTTGTTCTGTTTTGAGGCCCGTTCGCTCGAGTGTTTGACAGGCATCTGCAAATAACGTCGGTGAAATCGCAAAGTAAAAAACACGTGGTACAGCGGCAGTCGCAATGCAAGCGACTTCAATATCCTCTGCGCCTTCACCTGTTTGAACATCGAATCCGATAATCTGAACTCGATCACCAAAAGCGAACCAATCAGCTTCGTTATCGGGTGTGATCACTTCGTCACAAAACGGTCTCAATCGATCCAAGAAGTCTTTTTTTTGCAACGTATGACGTGCTGCAGCAATCAGAGCACAACTCTCTGGGATCTGACCATCCAAAAATCGATGGAATAATGCAGGAAAAATTTTTCGGAGTGCGAGATCTCCAGTACCACCAACGATGACAAAATCAGTGGGGGGGATTTCCGCTTCTTTCGGGATTTTTGACTCAATCACCATCTGTGATTCGCTTAGCCTCTTCTACAGATACAATTTTTAAGGTACTCGTGCCGCCTGGCGTATTCAAACGATCACCTCGGGTTAGAAGGACTTGACTATCGACAGGGAGACCCAGAGAGTCGGCAACCTGTCTAACGACAACTTGATCGACAAAGCTCATCGACTCATCAGTGGGTGGGTCGAAAGCCAAAGGCATGACACCCCGGAATAGCGACATGCGAGCCAAGGTTTTTGGTTGCGCCGAGAGTGCAACAATTGGAAGACTAGCCCCTGAGCGACTCATCCACAGGGGCGTGGAACCACTTTCAGTGATACACACAATCGCAGCTAATTTTTTTAAATGGTTTGCGATGTACATCGCACCCAGTGCGATTGCCTCGTCACGACGACCGTATTGGGCTTCGACTCTGGCACCGAGAGCCCGTGCTTGCTCAGTTTGCTCGGCGCCAGCTGCCGTTTTGGCCATCGACAAGACTGTTTCTACCGGGTAATCGCCAGCAGCCGTCTCCGCTGACAACATCACCGCATCTGTTCCATCCAACACGGCGTTCGCCACATCAAACACTTCAGCACGTGTTGGCATTGAGCTGGAAATCATGGATTCCATCATCTGCGTTGCTGTAATCACGGGACGATCCAGTGCCCGTGCGCGAGTAATGATCTTCTTCTGCACGCCGATCAGTCGATCATCACCGATCTCGACTCCTAAATCACCGCGCGCGACCATCACGGCATCACTTGCAGAGATCAATGCATCAAGGACAGCGTCGGAAGCAACCGCTTCAGCACGCTCCACTTTGGCCACTAAATCAGCATGGGAGCCACGTTGAATCAGAGCAACGCGTGCCAAATGCATATCCTCTGCATCCCGTGGGAAGGAGATGGCAACGAAATCAGCATCAATTTCTGCGACCACATCCATGTCTCTGTAGTCTTTGTCAGTCAAGGCGACGGCTGATAGCCCACCACCTTGCTTATTGATTCCTTTGTTATTTGACAGCTTTCCGCCGGTTAGAACTTCCGTCACGACCTGAGATCCGGTGACTTCCACGACGCGCAGAATCACCCGTCCGTCGTCAAGCAAGAGCACATCGTCCGGACGACAATCGTTTGGAAGCTCTCGATAATCCAACCCGACTTGCGTGTCGTCGCCGTCATTCGGATTCAAGTCGGCATTCAGTACAAATGGCGCGCCAACACCCAATATCACCGACTGTTCTTTAAATCGAGCAATCCGGATCTTCGGTCCTTGAAGATCAGCAAGAATCGCAACTGTTCGTCCGAGATCTTTTGCGATTTGCCGCACCTCACTCGATCGCCGACGATGGTCATCAGCGCTGCCATGAGAAAAATTCAACCGACAGACGTCGACACCGGCTTCTAGAAGCGCTTTCAAGACCCCGGGGCGGTCTGATGCCGGCCCCAGTGTGGCCACAATCTTTGTTCGACGCATGCTCACAACTCTACCTTGATGATCATTTCAGTCCTTTGTAGTAATTTAACAAGATATTGTGACAATCAAAAGACATCTTAGTCAGGCAGCCTTGTTCCATCCAGTGCCTGCTTGATCCGCGCAAGATGTGGCTGAAAATCTGTTCCCCGCTTTTGCGCAACGCCGGTTACTAACACATCCAACACCAATAACTGCATCAGCCTCGATATCATTGGGATATACAGCTCAGTATTTTCATTCACATCAACCGAAACAGTGAGTGTCGCAACCCGTGAAAGCGGTGTGTCAAAACGCGTGATCGCCAACACACTTGCCCCAGCTTCACGCGCAAAAGTCGCTGCCTCAACCATCGCGCGGGTCCGACCGGTATGCGAAATCACAACAGCCAAATCTCCGGTCTTCATTGCTGCCGCATGCATGCGTTGCATCAAACCATCCTCATAAGCAACAACCGGCACATTGAATCGAAAGAATTTGTGCTGCGCGTCACGTGCAACAGAGCCACTTGCCCCCATCCCAAAGAATGCAACCTGCCTTGCTTGGCAAAACAAATCGACCGCACGCTCAAGGGTGAGCACATCGATTGATGACTTCAGATCATGGACCGAGCGAATCGCTTTGTCAGTCAGCTTCGCGAAGATTTCAGGAATTGCGTCAGTGTCAGCGACCATCGAGGTCGTCAGCGTCGGTCCACTTGCGAGGCTTTGCGCCAGTTTCAGCTTGAAGTCAGGAAATCCGGTTGCTGAAAATGAGCGGCAAAAGCGGTTAACGGTCGGCTCAGACACATCAGCCTCTTGCGCCAGCCGAGCAATCGACATCGACAAGACGCGTGACGCGTCGCCCAGAACAAACGCTGCCACTTTGCGCTCAGAACGGCTCAATTGATCAAGCGATGACTCAATTTGGGCTAACACCAAAATCCCCCTTGCAGATCGATCTCTTTTTTCGTAAATTTACGTAATATTACAAACAATCGTCGCGCAATGCACGCACAAACATGGGTAGGATGACATGATTAGAGTAGCAATTAATGGATTTGGACGGATCGGACGCAATATTCTCCGTGCGCTCTATGAAAGAAATCTACAAACAAAGATCCAAGTCGTCGCAATCAATGATCTCGGCAGTCCAGAGATCAATGCACATCTTTTACAATTTGATACGACTTATGGGCGTTTTGGATTTCATGTTGAGCACATCGACAATGGACTGACAATCGACGCGGTCAATGTATCGAAACGCTCGCTGTTCGGGACCCAGCAGACTTACCCTGGGATCGGCTCGATGTTGACATTGTGTACGAATGCACCGGGCTATTTACATCAAAAGATGCAGGCCTTGCCCACATCAAGGCTGGTGCCAAGAAATTTATTATCAGTGCGCCCGCAAAGGATGTCGACGCAACCGTTGTCTATGGTGTGAACGATACCGTGCTCACCGATGACATGCAGGTGATTAGTAATGCCAGTTGCACAACCAACTGCCTCGCACCACTCGCTAGGGCGCTCGATGATGCCTTTGGCCTAGTCGATGGACAAATCACCACTGTCCACGCGTTCACAAATGATCGAAAACTGACTGATGTCTATCACTCCGATCCCTACCGGGGTCGCGCTGCAGGACATTCAATGATTCCAACTCAAACTGGTGCCGCGGCAGCGGTCGGATTGGTGCTACCGCATCTCAACGGACGGCTTGATGGCATGGCGGTGCGGGTACCAACAATCAATGTATCGTTAGTGGATCTGACATGTAGACTCAAGACCCAAGTATCAAAAGATGAGATCAACCAGACGCTCCAGAAGGCCGCACTCGACAGGCTAAACGGGATATTAGCTGTGAATACGCTGCCACTGGTGAGTCAGGATTTTAACCACAATCCAGCGAGTTCAATCGTCGATTTAAATCACACCAAAGTCCTCGGTGGATTAACAAAAGTTGTCTCCTGGTATGACAACGAATGGGGTTTCTCTAATCGAATGCTCGACACGACCCTATCGTGGATGGCGCACAGCACAGGAAGGCAATCAGCAGCATAGAATGAACGGTTGCGATCTTTCGGCGGGTCTATCCCGCCTTTTTTTGGCACACATTTCGCTACCCCATCCCAGCAAGCTTTTTTCGCACCAAATTCGCGCATATTGAGCGAACATTATGCGCAGACAGATTACTATGAGTTAATTTGCACCATCATGGTGCGTATAACGGAGAGACCTTATGGAGCCGACTCTGACTGGCCTTGCTGAACGGATTGACGTCATCGTTGCTGGAACGGATACCTTTTTTCTTTTGTTGGGAGCGATTTTAGTGCTCTTCATGCACGCTGGCTTTGCATTTTTGGAAGTCGGAACGGTTCGCCACAAAAACCAAGTCAATGCGCTAGTGAAAATCTTAACTGACTTTGGTGCATCAACTCTGGCCTATTTTTTCATAGGCTATCAGGTTGCTTACACTACCGGATTTTTGATGGGCGCTGACCAGATGATGGACGGCAACGCCTTTGCGCTTGTGAAGTTTTTCTTCCTGGTCACTTTTGCTGCTGCGATTCCCGCAATCATATCGGGTGGAATCGCCGAACGCGGAAACTTCTGGCCAATGATGCTCGCCAATGTCTCAATCGTCGCGCTGATATATCCACTATTTGAAGGCATGATCTGGAACGGTAATTTTGGTTTCCAGCAGTTGATAGAAGACAGCACCGGGTCAGGTTTTCATGACTTCGCCGGATCGGTTGTAGTTCACGGCGTGGGCGGCTGGCTCGCCTTGGTGGCTGTCCTTTTTCTCGGCGCAAGATCAGGCCGTGTTCGCGACGGAAATATTACATCTTTCGCCCCAAGCTCGATTCCCTTC
>CAJWFL010000032.1:0-16526 GCA_913031455.1 uncultured Gammaproteobacteria bacterium | reverse complement strand
TTTTGAGCTGCTTCAAAACTTGATTGCGGATGGTCGCTTACTTGCCTACCACGATCGGTCAGATGGTGGCTTATTAGCGACTGTGTCTGAGATGCTTTTTGCATCAAGAGCGGGTCTGCAAGCAATGACTCCAATGGACGTTGATCCCGTCGCTTTTTGGTTCAACGAGGAGATTGGCTGCGTGATTGAAGTGGCCAATTCAGATGTCGAGTTAGTGGTGAACATGTGTTCGGAAGCCGGTCTTTCGGCTTATGTTTTAGGTGAGCCGGACCAATCTCAATCACTATCAATTATCCAAAACGAACAGGTGCTTCTGAATGAGACGCGTGTTGCGCTTGAACAGGCGTGGTCGTCAGTCAGTTTGGCAATGGCACGATTACGCGATAATCCAGACTGCATTGATCAAGAAGCACTGCAAATCGCGCGATCGCATGAGGGCTTGAATTCGGTTGTGATTCCGCAGATGGGTCAGATTCCGGAGACACGCCGAGTATCGAATTCTCGCCCGCGAGTGGCAATTTTGCGCGAACAAGGAGTCAATGGCCAAATCGAAATGGCTCATGCATTCGATCACTGTGGTTTTGAGGCTATCGATGTACACATCTCCGATCTCATGAGTGGTCGACAAACCCTTGAATCGTTTGATGCCATGGCCGCTTGTGGCGGATTTAGTTATGGCGATGTATTAGGTGCCGGCTCAGGTTGGGCGCGTACCATTCTATTTAACGATCAGCTATCGGCGATGTTTCAAGCATTTTTCGAGCGGGAAAACACCGTATCACTTGGAATCTGTAATGGCTGTCAGATGATGGCTCAGCTTGCCCCACTGATCCCTGACGCCAAACACTTTAAACCCATGGCACGTAATGCGTCGCAGCAATTCGAGGCACGTTTAACACTGGCAACCTTGCCAACAAGTTGCTCAGTTCTCTTGAGAGATCTTGAAGGAACACGATTCCCAATCGCTGTTGCGCACGGTGAGGGTCGCTTCCAACACACCGCTTCTGAGGTCACATCCCTCCTAGATTCGGGACTGGGTAGCTTGCTGTATACTGACGATCGAGGATGTGCGGAAACACGTTATCCGAGCAATCCGAATGGATCAGCTCAGGGGCTTGCTGGTCTTTGTTCGGAAGATGGTCGAGTGACGATCATGATGCCACATCCCGAGCGAGTCGTTTTGCGATCACAGTTATCGTTTGCACCGAAGGGTACGCCGCGAGTCACTCCGTGGATGGGTCTTTTTGACAACGCTTGGCGTTTCGTGACGGGTCAGTGAGGTTGTGATGGACTGGTGTGGTGTCGATCCGCTCCATCAAGTGGTGACCCGAGATGAGGCGATGGACTTCATTCCGTGGCTATCGGTTCGTTGGCAGACGTCACCACCTGATTCGGGTCATTATTTCTGGTGGGATGATAAAGGATTGGCGTTAAAGTCCGCTGTCATTGATGCACGCTCAAGTGTGCACGTTGATTTTCTCCACGGAGCGCAGGCTCGCCGAGTCAAAGCAGTAACCGGTGAAGCGCTGACCCGCGCAATGGGGTGTCAAAAAGGACTTCGTCCTTCAATTATCGATATGACTGCCGGGCTTGGCGGTGATTTAAGTGTGCTCGCTAATGTGGGTTGCGAGATTTTTGCGATGGAGAAACACCCGGTGGTCGCAGCGCTCCTCCGAGACGCATTACGTCGGGCTGCGGATGCTGACACATCTTGGTGTGAACGTGTTCAATTCAGGCACGCCGACAGCGTAGAGCGTGTCTCAGGAGTATCGCATGGTGTCATTTACCTCGATCCCATGTTTCCCAAAGAGCGCAGAGCGGCGCCGTCGTTGACGATGCAGGTGCTTCATTCCCTCGAACAGACCAATGATCACCCTGAGCGGCTGTTAGATGCTGCATTGGATTCTGATGCCGCGCGAGTGGTTGTGAAACGTCCGATTAAGGCAGATAACCTCGGTGGTCGTGTGCCTTCTTCCCAAATCAAGGCAAAAACGATCCGGTTTGATTTGTACCCGAAACGAAAACTCACGATTGATGACTGCGAGCGGTTTCAGGGAATGGTTGACGTATGATGGATTGGACTGATCTCCTCTCAACGGCGCGTGTCGATCATCACAACAGTTGGACCCCGCAATCTCCTGGAGACGAGCGGAGTCAGTGGCAGCGTGATCATGATCGATTGATTTTTTCAGGTGCGTTTCGGCGCTTGGCAGTCAAGACGCAGGTGCACCCATTATCAGATAATGATCATGTACATACCCGTTTGTCGCATTCGCTTGAAGTTGCTTCTGTTGGGCGCTCATTGGGTATACGACTCGGAAATTGGATGCGTGGTGAGGGGTTATTATCTGACCAACACGCTGCGTCGAGTGTTGGCGCCTTGGTGCAAGCGGCTTGTCTTGCGCACGATATCGGAAATCCGCCATTTGGCCATGCTGGCGAGCGATCCATGCGCCAGTTTTTCGAATCGCATCCCGAATATTTGGCGGGTCTCTCGAGTGGTGAGCAAGCTGATATTCTTGGATTTGAAGGAAATGCACAAGGCTTCCGAGTCATCACATGTCTTGAGCGACACTGGTTCGATGGTGGGATGCGATTAACGGCGGCCACCCTGGGTACCTTTGTCAAATATCCATTCACAGCAGAATCTGCTTTCGGGCAAACCAAGCGGAAACATGGAGTGAATCAAGCAGAGCTTCCATTGATGCGGGAGTTGGCCGCACACCTTGGACTGCTTGAAGTCATGCCTGATGTGTGGGCTCGTCACCCCTTGGTGTACGCAGTTGAGGCTGCCGATGATATTTGTTACGCGCTGATTGATCTTGAGGATGCGGTTGAGCTTGGGCATCTCGACTATGAAGAGGTGTCCTCCTTGATGAAGGAACTGGTTGACCGCGGTGCGAGACGAAATCTATATGAACAATTACTCGACGATTCTGAGGCCAAACTGGAACTCCTCCGCTCCGCTGCGATCGATGCATTGGTGCATGAAGCGGAAGCGCGATTCCGGTCTCACTATGATGCGATTGTGAGTGGAACCTTCGACGAGGAATTGCTCGACTGGCGTCTTGCATCTGCTGGTGAAGTGATTCAGCGAGCAAAGAATTTGGCCCGTGAGCGGGTCTATGTTGACCTAACCAAACAATCGTATGAAGGACAGAGTGGCCGTCTGTTACGCGGGGTATTGACTCATCTCATTGATGGTGTTGAGGCGCTCGCACAGGCTGGTGGTGATGGCACCTATATCAGCTCCAAGGCTCGGGATGCGGTGGCACGACTTGGTAAATTCAGACCACGGCCGAACGACACGAAGTATGCACGTCTGATGCGGGTGACAGATTATGTGTCTGCGATGACAGATCGGTACTTGATACGTCTTGTGGACGATCTAACACGACTTGGTTATTTCGACAGAGATTCCTGAAGAAAACTTCCAACATAGTCAGCAATGATTGGTTGTGCTTCGGCTGTCGGGTGCAGGCCGTCGTCTTGAAACAGTTCGCGTCGAAGCGCCACTGGCTCGAGAAAGAAGGGTAGATAACCAACCCCCGTGGCTTGAGCGATTCGATCTTGAGCTTGGCGAAATGCACGCACGAAAGGACCACCGTAATTCCGAGGTAATTCGATGCCTGCATAGAGGACTCTCGCGCCGGCTTCTGACGCGAGTTGAAACATCGTCCGCAGATTCTTTTGCATCGTTTTCAGCGGTAGACCTCGTAGGCCATCATTGGCACCGAGTGCAATTAACACGATATCGGGTTGATGACGCTTGAGGAGACCCGGAAGCCTCGAGAGTCCACCAGTGGTGGTTTCACCGGAAATTGAAGCGTTTAAAATTTGACCATGTGCCCCCAATACTGATGAAGGGTTGGCGGCAAGGATATCGACCCAACTTTCCCCGCGGTCAAGCCCATAGCCTGCACTGAGGCTGTCGCCAACGACCAGTAGCGTCGGGGCTCCCATCGCCGGCGTGATGAAACACAACCATAGGAAAATTACTCGCAATGTCTGCACAACCAGTCCTTCATGTTCGTGATGTCTCGCATGGGTTTGAAGACCAAAGCGGCCAGCGCTTGTCAGTTCTGGAGTCACTCGAACTGAAGATCAACCCTGGCGATAGTGTAGCGATTGTTGGTCCATCGGGTGCGGGCAAAAGTACGCTCTTGTCATTGTTGGCTGGCCTGGACATTCCGGAAGCAGGTGAGATTTTATTTCAGGGCGATCAATTCAGTGTACTCTCCGAAGACAAACGTGCCGCGATTCGTCGAGGTAGGATCGGATTTGTTTTTCAAAGCTTTCAGTTACTTCAAGGTTTGACTGCGCTCGAGAACGTGATGCTCCCTTTGGAATTAACGGGCTTATCTGTGGCCGATGCTAAACATCGCGCGACAGGATGGCTCGAGCGTGTTGGTTTGGGCGAAAGGACTCATCATCGGCCCCGGATGTTATCGGGTGGTGAACAACAACGGGTCGCTGTTGCGCGGGCATTTGTCAATCAACCGGCATTACTCTTTGCCGACGAACCAACTGGTAACCTTGATCGTAAAACCGGTGACGCGGTTTCTGAATTACTGTTCGAACTGAATCGAGAAACAGGGACTACTTTGATCCTAGTGACGCATGATGAACGGCTTGCGTCTCAGTGTGAACGTGTGTTGCATCTGGAAGATGGTCAACTGAATGAGGTTGTTGCATGATCGCATTGGGTCTTCTATGGCGGGAGTTCGTGAGTGGTCAATTGAGTCTTCTCGCGCTCGCTCTGGTTGTTTCTGTTGCTGCGATGACGACCACCGAAGTGCTGACTGACCGGATCGATCGTGCGATGCGAGCAGATGCTGCGATGCTTCTTGGCGGCGATTTAAAGCTCAGAGGACCGCGACCCATTGACCCTGAATGGCTCGCCCGAGCCAATGCTTTGGGTGTCTCAGCCACTGAAACGATTGAATTTCCGTCGGTGATTGGCAGTCAGTCCGATTTTGAGTTGACTGGATTGAAAATTGTCACCGATGGCTACCCGCTGAAAGGGCAGCTCGAGATTGCCGATAGTCGTGCGGGTATCGGGTACCCCGTGTTACGGATCCCGGAACCAGGCACTGCATGGGCTGATCCACAACTGGCATCCAAGCTCGATATTGATGTGGGTGATATGGTGTCTGTCGGCGAAACAGAACTTCAAATTACGCAGATATTGGTATTTGAACCAGACCGAGGTGGTTCATTTGTTTCGCTGACGCCACGACTTCTGATGAACCAAGCAGACCTCAAATCATCACAATTGATCCAGCCCGGCAGTCGAGTGCGCTACATCACGTTGTTTGCAGACGGTGATATTGAGCAATTGAAGGCGTTTATTGAACCCAAGCTCGATATCAGTCAAAGGCTTCGCGGAGTTGTTGAAGGTCGGCCTGAAGTCGGCAATGCACTGACGCGAGCGACTACTTATCTATCACTCGCGGGTCTCCTGACAGTGCTTTTGTCGGGCGCGGCAATTGCGATGACAGCGAACCGGTGGGCTTCAGACCACATTGCTGATAGTGCCCTGTTTCGAACCTTTGGTTTGAGTGGAGCAGAGGCATTACGGATCTTTACGACTGAGCTTGTTGTTCTCGGTGGCCTGGCCAGTGGACTTGGCGTATTGATTGGCTATGGGCTACAGATTGTGCTTGTTGATACGATTGCGGGCCTACTGACGATTAGTTTGCCTGAGCCCACCGCAAAACCAGCAATGCTCGGTTTTTTGACTGGATTTATCACCTTATTTGGGTTTGCAGCGCCAGCATTGATTTTACTGGCCAAAGTCCCGCCAATCCGCGTATTAAAGCGTGATTATCACGTGTCAGGGCTCGGTCAATTTGGGCGTTATGGATTCGCTCTGTGCGCTATTGGTGCGCTTGGCTACTTGTATAGCGATGATTTATTGCTCACCGGTTGGGTTGTGATCGCCGTCATTATCTTGGTCGGCCTCATCACCGGCTTGGGTCGGATTGTTATCTGGGGTCTTGGGCCGTTGGAGCATGTCGGTCCTGCTTGGCGTTTTGGTATCCAGCAACTGATTCGAGATCCGCAGGCATCGGGTGGTCAGTTGATGGTCTTTGCTCTCACAGCGCTGGCCATCGCCATGGTTGCTTTGATTCGTTTCGATCTGATTACGACATGGGAAACGCAGGTGCCTACCGACGCGCCCAATACGTTTGCATTGAACATCACTGATCAAGATCAAACATTGTTTATTCAAACAGTGAATCAACGGGGTGGCGAACTGGCTCCGTTATATCCGATCGTCCGTGGCCGACTAGAGACAGTGAACGACTTACCATTGGTCGAGCACTTGGGAGGCTCTGAACCGCCTGGCTCGGTCAGACGGGAACTCAGCTTGACCGAATCTGGTGTTCTTGGTCGTGATAATCAGATCGATCGGGGTCGATTTTTTACCACAACTGATGGTCCAGGTTTGGTGACTGTTGAATCGAAGCTATTTGACGAACTCAATTTAGACATTGGTGACGTGATTCATTACACCATCGGTCCAGATAGAATTTCTGCGACAGTCATTGGATCTCGGGTGGTTCAGTGGGATTCGATGTTGCCGAACTTTTTTATGATTTTTTCGCCAGGGACTCTCGAGCCATTTGAATCGACCCGTCTGACAAGCTTATGGCTACCAAATCCGTCAGAGGATACGGCAGCAATTAGCGGCGCTTTCCGGCAGGTGACGTTATTATCAGTGGATGCAATTTTAAATCAGATTCGAGGGATTCTCGATCGCGTGTCGCAAGCCGTCAGCGTGGTTCTCTACTTTGTACTAATCGGCGGGGTACTGGTGTTGGCAGCAAGCATTCAGACGTCTTTACCTGAGCGTCGAAAAGAGTCCGCAATCCTCCGAAGTCTGGGTGGGTCCGATCGCCTATTGTCGCAATCACAATGGGCTGAATTTCTGACACTGGGATTGATGAGTGGTTTATTGGCGGCGGTTGGTACTGAGTTACTGGGTTGGCTCGTTTATACTGAAATATTTAATTTAGCATGGCGTTCCAAATGGCAAATTTGGGTGCTGGCGCCGGTGTTAACGGGTGCTATCGTTGGTGCGATTGGTCGCTGGTCAGCAAAGCAAGCGCGCCAACTCCCACCCGCTCAATTGTTGAAAATTGCAGACACATAGGAGGTTGTTGCATTGAAGCGTTATGCCCCATTGCTTGTGGCGTGTTTGATGGCTGGGCTGGTTGCCTTCCCGTTCATTCGAAATCTGACGACCGGCGAGCAAGGGATGCCGGGGGCACAGATTGGTGGGCACTTTGTTCTAGAAACAGCAACTGGCCCACTGGATACATCAACACTCGATACCGACTTGATGATGATCTACTTTGGATACACCTACTGCCCGGATGTGTGCCCAACAGAGCTGGCCCGAATGGCACAAATCTACGAAGGATTAGATTACGATAAAACGCGTGTGTCCGGATTGTTTGTGACAGTGGATCCCCAGCGTGACACGATCGATGCGGTTACCGAGTACGCAGAGGTCTTTGACCCGTCTTTCAGAGGACTCGCCGGCGACCGGACGCAAATTGAAGCGGTGATGCGTCAGTATCAAGTGTATGCGCAAAAAGTTGGCGACGACCCCGCAACCTATACGGTCGATCACTCGTCACGCATTTATCTAATGAACCAGGATGCGAAGCTCATGGCGCTGTTTTCAATGGATACAGAGATCCCGAGGATGATCGAAAAGGTCAAAACATTTCTATGATCCAAAATATCTCTTTAGTTGAGTCACGACGATTGTCGTATTGGGTGTTGTTCGTAAAACGTCGAAAATCTTTTCGCGATTTTTTATTGAGGAAGTTTCCATGACCGATTCCAAGGTCTATCCGGTAGATCCTGCATTTGCAGGGAATGCGTGGGCAGACGAAGCAACGTATGAAGCGATGTATCGCCAATCCATCGAGGATCCAGAGGCATTCTGGTATGAACAGGCAAAGCGCCTTGATTGGATCCAATTTCCGACAAAAATCAAAAATACATCCTTCGCTCCTGGCAATGTCGATATTCGTTGGTACGAAGACGGTGTGCTCAACGTCTCAGCAAACTGTCTTGACCGCCACTTAGCGACTCGTGGCGACCAAACCGCGATTATCTGGGAAGGTGATGATCCAAACGCTGATGAAAAAATTACATATCGCGATCTCCACGAGCGCGTCTGCCGTTTTGCCAACGGTCTCCGTGCGCAAGGCGTGAAGAAGGGTGACGTGGTCACTCTGTACATGCCGATGATTCCTGAAGCAGCTGTCGCGATGTTGGCCTGTACTCGCGTTGGTGCTGTCCACTCGATCGTGTTCGGTGGGTTCTCACCGGATGCATTGGCTGTCCGAGTTGAAGAATCCGGTTCGAAAGTGATTATCACAGCGGACGAGGGTCGCCGCGGTGGTCGTGCTGTTGCATTGAAGATCAATGTGGATAAAGCGGTTGCAACGGATGCATGTCGGGGCGTGGAGAAAGTCATCGTTGTGAAGTGCACAGGTGGTGACGTCGCCATGGGTCCTAAAGATGTGTGGTACCACGATGTCTGTGCCGATCAATCGACCGACTGTGACCCACAGCCAATGAACGCGGAAGATCCGCTGTTTATTCTGTATACCTCTGGCTCGACAGGTAAGCCGAAGGGGCTCAAGCACACCACTGGTGGGTACTTGGTGTATGCGTCGCTCACGCATCAATACGTATTCGACTATAAAGAGGGCGATGTCTACTGGTGTACCGCTGACGTGGGCTGGATTACTGGCCACACGTATATCGTGTATGGGCCGCTCGCGAACGGTGCAACGACATTGATGTTCGAAGGTGTTCCGACATACCCAGATACATCGCGCTGGGGCCATGTCATTGAGAAGCACAAGGTCAACCAGTTCTACACCGCGCCGACTGCGGTGCGCTCATTAATGGTCAAGGGCGAAGACGTTTTGGGTGATTCGGATCTGTCGTCACTGCGGCTACTGGGATCAGTTGGTGAACCAATTAACCCAGAGGCTTGGGAGTGGTACCACCGTGTCTTTGGAAAAGGAGTATGTCCGATCGTTGATACCTGGTGGCAGACAGAAACCGGCGGCATCATGATTGTTCCATTACCGGGAGCGACTGCCGCCAAGCCTGGTTCAGCTGCTCGTCCATTCTTTGGTGTCCAACCGGCTTTGATTGATAACGAGGGTAATATTCTTGAAGGCGCGACCGACGGCAACCTCGTGATTCTTGACTCATGGCCGTCATCCGGTCGGAGTTGCTGGGGTGATCATGAACGCTTCGAGCAAACCTATTTCTCAACTTATGCGAATCTTTACTTCACAGGTGACGGTGCGCGTCGTGATGAGGATGGCTACTACTGGATTACGGGCCGTGTCGATGACGTGTTGAACGTCTCTGGCCACCGGATGGGTACCGCCGAGATCGAGTCAGCCATGGTGGCTCATGAGGCTGTTGCGGAGGCAGCTACAGTTGGGTATCCGCATGACATCAAAGGCGAGGGTATTTATGTGTATGTCACGCTTCAGGAAGGTATTGAGTCTACTGAAGAGCTACGCACCGAATTACGTAATCATGTGCGCACTGAGATTGGACCGATCGCATCGCCCGACTTCATCCAGTGGGCACCGAGTCTTCCAAAGACGCGTTCCGGTAAAATCATGCGCCGTATTTTGAGAAAGATTGCGGCGAACGATTACGGAGCCTTGGGTGACACGTCGACTCTTGCCGATCCGTCTGTTGTCGATGAGTTGATCGATAATCGTATGAATCGTTAGTCGCGGTTCCGCATGACAGCACCCGCCGGGTCATTACTCTGCCGGTGTTTTTTTAATCGTGCGAATGTGCTGAAGTTTTCGCAAAACGTTTAAAGTTTGCTATCTTAAAGCCTCGACTAGTAACGGATTTACGTTATGCATCATTGCAAGATTGTGATCGCGGATGATCACCCCCTATTCCGTGCGGCTCTAAAGCAAGCCGTTTCCAAGGTGGCCAAGCAAGTCGATATCGTTGAGGTGTCAACGATGGCTGAATTGCAAGATGCGGCTTCAGAGCATAATGATGCGGATTTAGTGCTCCTTGACCTGACAATGCCCGGCGCGAGTGGCTTCTCAAGCCTGGTCTATCTGAAAGGGCAAAGCCCTGAAATGCCTGTCGTCGTTGTCTCCGGAAATGAAGACCACAGCGTGATTCGTCGTTCTATCGAATACGGCGCTCTTGGTTTCATTCCAAAAAGCGTGGCGCTCGAAACGATGGTTGAGGCCGTTCAGGCAGCGCTGGAAGGTGAAGCGTGGATTCCTGAAGATGTGAATCTCGATGCCCCTGTTGTCGATGACAAAGAAGCGAAGATTGCTGAGGGTATTGCCTCTTTGACGCCACAGCAGTTCCGTGTCCTTATCATGCTCATGCAAGGCTTATTAAACAAACAAATCGCCTACGAGTTGGATGTGAGTGAGGCCACCGTGAAAGCCCACGTCACTGCGATTTTGAGAAAGCTGAAAGTTCATTCTAGGACACAAGCCGTGATCGCTGCTCGCTCGCTTGATCTTGAGTCATTGGCCGGCTGAATCTTGGTGTGGATTCCATCCGCCCAAGTCACGCCATCGGTTGACGATCTCGCAGAAGAGTTGCGCAGTGAGATCGGCGTCATATCGCGCTGAGTGAGCTTCGTCGTGATTAAATTTCAATCCCGCTGCATCGCAGGCGCGTGCGAGCACAGTTTGTCCGTACGCAAGCCCACCGAGGGTCGCTGTATCGAAGCAAGAAAATGGGTGAAACGGTGCTCGTTTGACCCCTGAGCGTTTAATTGCCTGATTCAGAAAACCAAGATCGAAGTGTGCATTGTGCCCGACGAGTACGGCACGATTACAGCCATGGTGTTTGATCGCATCGCGAATCGGCTTGAACATCCTGGTTAACGCCGCTTTTTCGCTTTCGGCCATTCGCAGCGGATGGTATGGGTCGATTCCTGTGAATTCGAGTGCTGCCGGCTCGAGGTTCGCGCCCTCGAAGGGTTCGATATGCGCATGCACATGCTCCCGAATAAATAACGTCCCATCCTCGTCCATGTCGAGGATGACCATTGCTAACTCAAGGAGGGCGTCCGTTTCGGAATGAAAACCTCCCGTTTCGAGATCAACGACAACAGGTAGAAATCCTCGAAACCGTTCGCCCAGTCGCGTTTTCTTTTTCGGTTTATTCAGATCATTTGAATGACCATCATCGGAGACAACATCCGGTTCAATCATGTGAGACTCCAGGCGACTGTTGTTCCGCCACGTAACAGACGGACTTCAGTATCACCAAAAGGTCGAGTGATTGGGACGAATGACTCAGTTTTTGTGAGAGTGAGGGTCTCTGTATTTCTGGGCAAACCATAAAAGTTAGCACCGTTGAAACTCGCAAATGCTTCGAGTCGATCGAGTTGACCCTGTGCCTCGAACACTTCGGCATACAGCTCGAGTGCGACAGGTGCGGTGTAGCATCCTGCACAGCCGCAATCTGACTCCTTGTCACCGATTGCATGTGGAGCAGAATCGGTACCGAGGAAAAATTGTGATGCCCCCGATGTTGCCGCCTTGATTAATGCATCGCGGTGTAGGCTTCGTTTCAGAATGGGTAGACAGTAAAGGTGCGGACGAATACCACCAGCAAGCATGTCGTTACGCTCATACATCAAGTGATGCGCGGTGATCGTCGCACCCATATTCGGGTGTGCTTTAACAAAATCAACGGAGTCTTTGGTGGTGATGTGTTCAAGGACCACTTTGAGGTCCGGTAGGCGTTGCATCAGCGGACCGAGCGTTTGATCTAAAAACACTGCCTCGCGGTCAAAGATATCAATTGAGCGATCGGTTACTTCGCCGTGGACTAACAGCGGAAATCCGGTTTCGGCCATCGCTTCCAGTGTCGATAACATACCGTCGAGACTCGCTACACCAGCCTCTGAATTCGTTGTGGCGCCCTGAGGGTAGAGTTTGACCCCGTATACGTGCTCAGACGCCACGGCCTGCCAAATGATCGCGGAGCTCAAATCCGGTGTGAGATACAGCGTCATCAACGGATCGAAGGTCATCCCTGTAGGCAGTGCGGCCAATATCCGCTGACGATACGCGATCGCCGCCTCCACTGTCTCTACCGGTGGTTTGAGATTCGGCATCACGATCGCACGATAAAAAGCCCGAGCAGTATCTGGGACGGTCGTTGTTAACGCTGCGCCATCGCGTAAATGCAGGTGCCAGTCATCAGGACGTGTGAGGGTGAGTTGCACGGATCAATCCTTGTTCAATGAGTTATAGGGTAGAGGAAAATGACTGTTCATTCATCCGTTTCAATGGAAACACTCTGCAAGTTTCGCGCGCTCTGGTATAATGCGCCGTCTGATTTTTCATGATTTTTTAGGATTTCTCTCAATGTCGGACATTAACAAAGTCGTTTTGGCGTATTCCGGTGGTCTTGATACCAGCGTGATTGTGCGTTGGCTTCAGGAGACCTATCAGTGTGAAGTAGTCACTTTTACAGCTGGTTTAGGGCAGGGTGAGGAAGTTGAGCCAGCCCGAGCAAAAGCCGAAGCGCTTGGCGTAAAGGAAATCTACATCGAAGACTTACGCGAAGAATTTGTTTCTGAGTATGTTTTCCCGATGTTCCGCGCGAATACGATTTACGAGGGCGAATATTTGCTTGGAACCTCCATCGCGCGACCATTGATCGCGAAACGTTTGGTTGAAATCGCTGAAGAAACGGGTGCTGATGCAATCAGTCATGGGGCCACAGGGAAGGGCAATGACCAGGTTCGTTTTGAGCTTGGCGCATATGCACTGAATCCGGCTGTGCAGGTCATTGCACCCTGGCGTGATTGGGATCTCACATCGCGTGAAACACTGCTTGCCTATTGCGAACAACACGGCATTCCAGTTGAGCAAAAACGCGGAAAGAAGTCGCCTTATTCGATGGACGCGAACCTTCTTCACATTAGTTATGAAGGTGCGATTCTCGAAGATCCTTGGGCTGAGCCTGAAGAAGCGATGTGGCGTTGGTCTGTTTCTCCTGAGGCTGCGCCAGATCAAGCAGACGAAATCGTATTGGGCTTCACGAACGGTGATCCTGTCAGTATCAACGGTCAGGTGATGTCTCCTGCGACCTTGCTGGCTGAGCTAAATACGATCGGTGGTCGTCATGGCATTGGTCGCTTGGATATCGTTGAAAACCGCTACGTTGGTATGAAGTCCCGTGGTTGTTACGAGACACCCGGCGGAACCATCATGCTCAAGGCACATCGTGCACTGGAATCGATCACGTTGGACCGTGAAGTCGCGCATTTCAAAGATAATTTGATCGCCAAATATGCCGATTTGATTTACAACGGCTATTGGTGGTCACCAGAGCGCAAAATGATGCAAGCGGCAATCGATGAGTCGCAAGCCGTCGTCAATGGCGATGTCCGTTTGAAGCTGTACAAAGGATCGGTTGCTGTCACCGGTCGCCGTTCTGATCAGTCGTTGTTTGATGAAGCGATTGCGACTTTCGAAGACGATGCCGGCGCATACAATCAAAAGGATGCAGAAGGCTTTATTAAACTGAATGCGCTGCGTCTGCGTACCGCGGCGAAGAAAGGTCGTTCGTTACGGAAATAATTCAGAGGCTCGGTTTGCCTTTGTATTCACAAAGATCGGAAATCAGGCAGTTCGCACAGTCTGGTTTTCGAGCTTTGCAGACGTAGCGTCCATGCAGGATCATCCAATGATGTGCGTCTTTGAGAAAATCTTTGGGAATCATGCGTACAAGTCGATCCTCGACGGCCCTGACATCTTTCCCCGGGGCTATTCTTGTTCGGTTTGCGAGTCGAAAAATATGCGTATCAACCGCCATGGTTGGTTCGCCAAAGGCAGTATTTAAAACCACATTGGCTGTTTTGCGCCCAACACCAGGTAAGGCCTCTAACTCCTCGCGCGTTCTCGGTATTCCGCCATTGTGCTTCTCAAGTAAAATGGCGCAGGTCTTCATCACGTTCTCTGCTTTGGAGTTATAGAGGCCAATCGTTTTGATGCACTCTTTAACGCCGTCGATCCCAAGCGCCAGCAGAGTGGCTGGCGTATTCGCGATCCCGTAGAGTTTCCGTGTGGCGAGGTTCACCGATACATCGGTTGCTTGTGCGGACAGTAATACTGCAATCAGCAGTTCAAAGGGCGTATTCCACTCAAGCTCGGTGCTTGGATTGGGATTTTGATCCCGAAGGCGTGTGAAGATTTCCGTTCGAATTGCTTTATTCACGAGATATCTCCAGTAGTTCGTACGCGACGGTCTTTGCTGTTCTCGGTCACCTTCGCTCTTCGATGTTTCAGTTTAGATTGGATCATTTGATGTAGCGCCACCAGCAAACCAAGCGCAATGAATGCACCGGGTGGTAGGGATGCCAGAATCAAGGTCGAGGATGCCCATTCACGGAGGGCACCAAGACTTACCAAGACCATAAAGAAACCGAGTCCTTGTGCGAGCCCATCCATGGTACTTATCACAAATGGTTCACGCCGAGCGAGTGCTTCGGCGCGTCCGAGGATTAGACAATTTGTCACGATCAGCGGTAAAAAGATACCGAGCGATTGATAAAGCGGATAATCAAATGCCTGAACTAAAAGTTCTGCACAGGTGGTCAAGGCCGCAATGACCAAAACGAAAACAGGTAAGCGGATTGCGTCTTCGACGAAATGTCTGATGAGGCTGATTGATGCATTCGATAACACCAAGACGAAGATCGTTGCGAGGCCGAGCCCCACCGCGTTATCGATGGTATTTGAAACCGCCAACAGGGGACATAGACCGAGCAGTTGAATCAATCCCGGATTTCGATCCCACAGGCCGTCGAGCCACACAGTCATGACTTTCACTGCTTGGTCTCCAGAATTTGTGGATTTGCATCAAGATAATTCAGTGTCTCTTTGAGTGCATTCACGACCGCACGTGGTGTAATGGTTGCACCAGTAAAACTATCAAATCGTCCACCATCTTTATCGACGGCCCAGTCGCTCGGCGACAGATCTCCGTAAGACAGACCGTTGAACTGAAGAATCCAATCAGACTTGCGGGTATCGATTTTGTCACCCAGCCCAGGTGTTTCTTTGTGATCAACGACGCGAACCCCAACAATGCGTTGCCTGTCATCGAGCACCATGAGCATGTGGATGGTTCCGCTGTAGCCTTCTGTCGATCTAAAAGGAATGACGGTGCCAACTTGGGCAGTTGCATTGGTGATTGCCGTGACTTCGATCGGATTGGTCAGTGTTGGAGGTGCGCCGCTTGGTAATATTTGAGTGGTTGAAGCCTCGATTTCGCCGGTCGCCAATAACGGCTTTGCGAGTGCATAGAGTTGCTCGAGTCGAGCTTGTTCCTTGGATTCAAAAATTAAGGGTTGAGTGATGACGTAAATGACACCAACAAACAGGCTAGTGATCAGACCGAATGTGGTCAGACGGAAGATCATGATTGACCCCCGGAACCTCGAATACTCGAGCTACGACCCATAATACGTGGTCGGGTGTAGTGATCGATCATGGGCACTGCGAAATTCATTAATAACACCGCAAATGCGATCGCATCTGGATACAGTCCATACGTCCGGATGAGGTATGTGAGAATGCCAACTCCGATCGCAAACCACAGGCGTCCCTTCGGACTTGTCGCACCAGAGACTGGGTCTGTCAGAATAAAGAATGCAGCGAAAATTCCAGCTCCTGCAGTGAGATGAATCCAAACCGGTGTCGCGGTATCTGGATCAAAACTAAAAAATGCACTGACGACAGCCAGTGTGACCAAGAGTCCCACAGGTGTGTGCCACGTAATGACACGTTGATAGATCAGCCATAAGCCGCCGACCAGATATGCCAAAGCGACCCATTCATAACCATAAATGAGGCCCAGATGAGCCTGCATAAACAGTGGATTCTGTGATGCTTCCGCTGCTGTGAGTACAAGGAATTCGGTTCGGTACAGGTCGAGCATGGTTGCTCCCGTGACGGCATCACTCGACTGGCCAAGATAAGCCAACCATGCCGTTGTTAGGTCAGGCGTCGCTAGCGGATCGATCCACAGTGTTGTCATTGTCACTGGCGCGGAGATCAGCATGAGTGCGTACCCGAGCATTGCTGGATTGACAGGATTCTGTCCAAGCCCACCGTAGAGGTGTTTACCGAGCACGATCGACGACGTGCTGGCCAGTATGATTAACCACCATGGGGCCGCCTGCGGCAGTGAGAGTGCGATTAGGGCACCGGTGAGAACGGCAGATAAATCATTGAGCCGCGACAAAATTGGTCGCTGACGAAGACTTAGGCACATAGCTTCCGCGGCCAGTGCGGCGGGAATCGCTGTTGCCAGATTGAATAGGACTCCGACTCCGAAAAAAAGAGTCATCGCAATGATCCCTGGAACCAAGGCAATCAGGACCGAACGCATCACGATTTGTGTGTCCGCAGGCGGGTAATCTGGTCGCTTGATCATGCGCTTTCTTTCCGTGCTTT
>CAJWFL010000031.1:0-16593 GCA_913031455.1 uncultured Gammaproteobacteria bacterium | reverse complement strand
ATGTAACGCGGCCCTCCTAAGAGCGCCGCACCTTGGAACGAAATTATTGGCTCGCCGCGTCTAAAATCGTTTTGCCCAAATCACCAGTCGCTTGGAGATACGAATCGTAAACAGGCTGAGACACAGCCTTCCACGCTTCGAGTTCTTGATCTGTCAGCTCGGCAACGGTCATTCCATTTGCCTTTGCTGCTGCGTAGGCGTCAGCCTCGATCTGAGTCATCGCGTCGCGAACACTATCCTGTGCAACGTTGGCTGCTGCTCGGATATCCGCTTGAATCTCCGATGACAAACCGTTCCACCAATTGGTGTTAACGACCACAACAAATTCAATATCCGCATGGTTGGTCACCGTAATTGTATCCATCACTTCCCAAAGCTTCCGTGATTTCACACCTGAAACACCTGTCATGCCGATATCAACCGTACCGCGCTGATAGGCCAGATACTGCTCTGATCCAGATATCAGGGTCGGCGCCCCGCCTGCCGCTGTCACGAAATCACCGAGTGTTTTTCCGAAAACACGCGCTTTCTTTCCCTTCATATCCGCAGGCGTTCGTATTGGCCCACCCTTGGACAGAAGGATTGCCCCACCATATGCCTGCCAGTAAAGAATCTGACCACCTGTCTTTGCGACTTCCTTCTCAATCGTCGTTCTCACAACACTACCTTCAGCAACTGCGGCTCGCACCTTCGCTTCTGAGTTCAACAGGAAAGGCATATAAAACACATCAACCACGGGTGCATCGCCAACGTATCGAGTTAAGGATGCAACACCAGCCTCAATCGCCCCAGAACCGACCGCCGCCGGTACCTCTTTATCTTTATACAGCTGAGCGCTGTCATAGATCTCTACATCGATAGCGCCGTTAGTTCGAGCTTCGACTTCTTTCTCGAACACGAGTAAATTTTGTCCGAGATGGCTTTTGAGCGGTAATTGAAGAGATATCCTCATCTTATCGGCGGCTTGAACTGTCCCAGCAACTAGTGTCAAACCGAGTGCTGCCACGGCTATTTTTTTCAACATGGTTTAATCCTCGTTATTGTTATTTATTCCGTATTATTGCCCTATAGGACGAAATTTCGTCACATCAGTACAAGCCGTTATACCTTTCTATTCAAGATTTTTGCAATACCAAAATCTTTTTTTTAAAAAATTTGTTTGATTTACTTTATTCAAAATCGTTATAAGGTATACCAAATATTAACTGTCACGGACGAGTATGACGGATTCACTCAGCCTCAAGGCCCGAAAAAAAACTGAAGAATTCATCTTGCAGGGCATTTTAAAAGCCGGAGATAAAATTACAGAGCGCGATCTTGCAGAGCGTCTTGGTATGTCCAGGGCGCCTGTTCGCGAAGCGATCCGAGAACTCATCGCGGTTGGACTTCTGGAACAAATCAGTGCCCGGCAAATTGTTGTGCGTCAGTTACTGTTATCCCAGGTAAAAGAAATCTTCTCAATCCGAGCGATGCTGGAAGGCAAAGCAGCGGCTACGGCCGCTACAAGATTCCAGACGGAAGACCTCTTGAAGCTTGAGCAGCTTCATGAAGACATGAAACGAGTTGCTAGAAGCGACGACCTCACCGATTATTTTGACCTGAATATCCAGTTCCATAAAGTCGTCCATACAGTCGCGGAATCCCCTCGCCTGATGAACTTAATTGATCAAGTGATGCGCGAATCACTGGTGTTCAGAAGTCGGAGCCTAGCCGGTCACGAGAATATTCAGAAATCAATCGAAGAGCATGAGCAACTGGTCAAGGCCTTCAAGGCTCATGATGATGAATTGGCTTCAATCTTAATGGCCCGTCACATCGAAGGCGGATTTAGCCGGCTCGAACTCTTATAGCTCAATCAAAAGTCATTCCTACAATTTCGTTCTGAAAATCAATTTCAATCAGTGACCGCTGGAAAAACGTTGTGCCGAAGATGGCATCGATATTAGCGGTGTCCATTAACTGACGAAGTTCACCGGTCGCGATACCAAATGTTTCGGTTAATGATTGATCGCCCACAACGAGCGAGCAGGTAACTGTCTCGACCTCAAATTCTCCGAGCATCGGATGAAAATCATGCTGTTTCCCCAGTGCCTGTCCGAACACACCAGTGGCCTCACTCCTGAGGTAAGACAACCCAGCACCAGTGTCTAGAACACAGCTCAACCGCTCCTCTCCAATCTGACAAGAAACCGCAGGTGAGCCCATGACAAATGCAGTTTCATCACCGTCAATTGGGACGTCCAGCCGCGCGAGCGTATTATTTGCAACGTCAAACCCCAACACAGCGTCAGAAAACGCATCAACACCGATCAATCCGACAGCATCAAATGGCAAACTTTCCTGTATCTCAGTCCAGGCATAACTGCCAAACCTTGAATTTAACTGCACCACTGAGCCCAGCACGCGCACCGAGATGTCTGGTCCTAATGATACCGGAGACCCCGTATCAATGATGAGGCACCCCTCGTTGAAATCAGCGCAAAGAATGCCTCCACGCACAACGACTTCGATTGACTCTGACACATCTGATCCTTTGTGAATTGGATCCGTAAGTGTACTGCGATTCGATCGATTAATAATAGCTTCGACGGTCAGCAGAAACACTGGAAGATGATTCACCTTCCGCAGCCTCAGACACAGCATCATCAGCAGGTGCTGCAGACGGCTCTGAGGTGTCAACTGATTCTGGACCACTCACACTAGAGGTGTTTGACTCGTCGATTGTAGCTTCGGAAAAGCTTTCGCCTGACGACGAGCTGCCTGAATCAGATCCGGGATCCGAGCTGCCAATCGCAGGCCCACCGCTTCTCCAATTCACACGATCGATTTTCTGGGGAACGATTTCCTTGCCGCGAGCACGAATCAGACCCAAAACGCGCCTCATACCGCCGTGCTGACTTCGCTTGAGTGCGTCTTCAATCAACTGAACTTCGGCACCGGAAAGCGTTATTGCTTGAATCCAGCTGAACTGGCGTGACGTCTGTATGTCAATAATCGATGTGGAAACACCAGCTGACCGCATCGCCGGAAAGGTGACTTCAGTCGATTGGTTTTTATCGAACGCATTGGTCAGTTTCAGCCTGTTCAAACCAAGCCGAGGTCTAACATGGATGACCGTATTCCGCCGAACCTGTCCCAAATCAGTCCCGTTGAGCTCTAACAAATAGGTACTCAGTAAGCCCTGGAGATTTCTGACGGCACTGGATTGATCTGCCGAACTGTCAATAAACGCTAAGACAGCCTTACCTCGGGTTTGAGACAACGCGTCTAAGACTGACGCTTGTGAGCCTAGTCTCTGCGCACTGTCGGCATTTAATCCAGCCGATAGGATTGTAGAAACAATTGCTAAACTAAACTTTATTTTTAGCACGGCCCCAGGCTCTCTCCATCGAACACATCTTCTATCGGCACAAAACGCACCCCCTAAAGGGAATGATTACCTTTTCGGAGGCTATTAGCCAGGGCGTCGTTGGATCATCAATCCGTTAAGCGCGCCCCTGGATGCGCACGAATCATCAGGATTCATAAGAATTCAATAGATAATTGGCTATCTCATCATCCAGATAGAATCAGTTAACCAAAGCTGTCGATCCGGTGGCGAGATCCCTTATCAATCGTACCCTATCGATTTCATCCTGAGATTCAAAACCTTCGCGACTTTCAATCAGTTGATCAACTTCCATAGCCATCCCTTCGCTGATAAGAGCCCGGCACTGTGCTAAAAGACTGATATCCATACAATTCAGATCACGCTCAAATTCAAGCTTTGTTAATACTGACATTTTTATTCTCCGTCAAAAAAACAACACAGATGATGTGAGCAAGAAAAATGCCAATAATTTTAAGAGATAGGATTAACCCCACGACAAGTGGCAAAAGCGATAGTCCAACACTACTCTACAGCCAGGTTCTGGTTTAGAAATTTCGAGAAGGTATTAAATTGACGCAAGCCACTATCTACCAAAACCGCAACTGCAGTAAATCGAGAGACGCGCTGCGTTTTTGCAAGATTCAGGCACCAATCCAGAAATCATTTTGTACTTGAAAGATGGATGGACCACTCAGACTGTGTACGCATTAAAAGCATCTTCAGGCCTCGACTGGCGACAAATGCTTAGGCTTAACGCTTAATCTGAACTGCACAACGCATTAATCAACAATGACTTCGAAACGATTATTCAATATATCATCGAGCAACCAGCCACTCTTGAAAGACCTTTTGTTGTGACAGACAAGGGGACCCGATTATGTCGGCCGATCGATACAATCTTGGAGATCATCGACTTGCGTCCCAAAACACCATGGCTGACTGAGAAAGGGGTTCAGGAAATTTAATCTCACGACAAAACCATGATCACGATGACCGTGCCTGCAATGATCAGCCAATTTACCCACCAAGCCTTCGTTGGTTTGTTATCGTTACCTTGCATGGATCACACTCTCTGTTGCTTTAAAGAAAGTTAGCCCCATTCCGGGATTGGGTCCAATAGCGGGAAATACCAAACTTCAATAAAAAAGGCTGAGTGGTGACTCAGCCTTTCCTGGTTTCGACTCGCTTATTACAAGGATACGCTCAATTGCAAGCGGTCGGTCGGCCTCTGTTATCCGTTTGCCTGTCAAAACAGACGCCCTCAGCGGGACTCTTACGGATCGCCCGGAAATCGCTTGCTGGTTTCCCACGAAAGGAAACATAAACGAAACCAGGGGTTAGTATCGCAGATTTCTCGACACATTCAACACCTCAATGGTCGAGCTGCAATGTTGCATCCGCGCAAAAACCAATGAGGTGAACGAGCTTGCAACGGTTCGAACCACCACTCACGAGATCGAGGCAACTACGAAGAGCTACCTCCGTTCAGGAATATTCTGAAACTTCGAGCACCATGTCGATTAGCTGGTGGATTCTTTTATTGTTCCCAGCTATCGCCAACCTGTTTCGATCCGATTCCGAGTTCAGTTTTTCAATGTGTGCTGTATTCTCAGCGACGGTCTCAACCAAACCGTCACAAATCTCATTTAACTCGTCGATCATTTCATGAGATATCGAATATTCTTCATCGAGTACTTCCTGCATAACACGATCATGATGAAGGTCCGTTGATGCGGCGGCTAATACAATCTCATCAGTGAAGCCAGCAGCGCTACTATTCACTGCGATCATTTGTTTGTTGATCTCGACTAGTGATTGATTAATTCGGATAAGACCGCGGTTGATCTCTATTCTCGCTTTCAGATGCTCTATGAGTAATTTAAGAGTCGCGAATTTTGCATGGATTTTCTTTTCCTCTTCCTGGGTCTCAATATCATTAAGCTCGTGCAAACAAATCGCTAGATGTGACTCCAGTCCTTTAGTTGCAAGATCACGGAGCGCGACACCATTGGCCGTCGTATTGGCCAGAATATGGAAATGATTTTCTTCAACTTTCGAGCGATGTAGACCCGCCTTCGCGGTATTTTCGCTGACTCTAGCGGACAGCTCGTAGATCAGACTCTGGATCCTCTTTAACTTTTCATTTTTTACTTCAGTACCCATAGTTTCTCCAGTATCTAAATTTTTGATCTACGGTCTCTTATAATTGACATTTGGACCAATAATATTTTGAGCTAACAAGAATTCCAGGGGTGTGATTGGCTGCACCATGTATTGGTCGAGATTCAAAAGCGTTCCTAATTCGTTGGCGATCTCCTGGCCCTCGGCAAGTGCTTCGTGCGTATCAATTTCTTTTTGTTGGTATCGAATACCCAATTCGAAAAATCTCGAAGCGAACTCAAGGGGAATATAGATTGTCACAGGACCGTTTACCGTCGCCATAGTCTGAAAACAAGTCTCGTTGTCAGCAGTCGGCGTGGGGGGTGGAACTTCTCCCCCGGCGGTTGCGATCATAACCTCTTCCTCATGTCTGGCAATCGCCCTCATCGCCGCCCGAAAGATAATATCAAGACCCGTTTTAGACCGGAGCGCGATACGGATTCGGAGTGCCCTAAGTTCTTTCGAGTCCCCCGACGACGACACCGCCTTATCAAAGCCACTCTTTGCGGTGTCTCGCTCTTTCGTTTTCCCACCATCAAACCAGCTTAACAGACCCATTCTTTGACCCCGGCTAGTACTTTGAAACTTTTTCTAAAATCACATCATGTCTTAAATCGGGGACATCAAGCCACTTCGATCCCGGACAATCACGCTTAACCATCGCCTGCAACAACGCACTAGTTCCCACCCAGACAATCTCGCTTAAATCGGCAGCCTGTCTTTTCAAACCTTGAATAGCCACAGTTAACGCATACGGGTCGTTGACCAAAATAAAGTTGGGAGAATCGCTGAGGCTCAACACGTCAGGATTATTTTTCGTTCGGCCAAATATGGGCATCCGAATCACCCGCTGATTTGCAGCTATAAGTCGTTTCGCAACACCACCTGCCTCCTCAGTTTCCTCGAGTACCACACAGAGCTCACTATTTTCAGCGTCCCCGGTGATCAATTTAGATAACTCAACAGAGCTCCCAGGGGCTGTAGGCGTCAAAATCTCTCGTGGAGTAACTTGATCGATGCCTACAAATCTGACTATCTCTGAAAATGCGAGGGCTGTATCGTCATCGAGTGCGGCATACTTCAGTCGATCCTTCCTCAGCTTCAATGCATTGATCAGTGGCTCAAATTGCTCTAGCGCTTCAGGTGCGTAAGGATTAGCGGCAACTACCCTCAACGGACGACTATCTTTCACATCGTCCCAGTCCGCAAATTCTCTCAAAACGGCACGTTGACGAGCATCATTTGGCAGCTCAAGCATGCTTAGCGGACATATATCCACCTCTATCCAATAACGCTTACCATCCTTCGCTAAAGCGTCCGCTAACGGATTAGCTACATCACCCCAAGTAGCGTTTGTCACAATAAGATTGGCGTTACTAATTCCCATACTCTATTCCTGTGTGGCGTCTCTTAGACACTACACTGATAAATCAATAAAAGCACCCACAAAACTAAGAGTGATCAATAGAATAACGCGGAGAACGTTGGGCTCAGACAGATCTAACGCTGTTGTGGCACCGACCACAAAACACCGCAGTGCTCGCATTCGGTAGTAATGCACTACTACCCTAGCGTCGTAATTGTTAGGCAAAGTGACCTACTGATCTGCCGAGGCTTTTATGAGTCAAACGTTTGTTTCCAACATCAACATTATTTCGATCGATTTACCTTTACAACGGCCTGTGGTCTCTGCGGTCGGCAGATATGACAAATGGCCATTCATAATTACTGAAATAACCCTCGACAGTGGCATCGTCGGCAATAGTTATATTTGTCCCTACCTCGTCGACTTCACAGACCCTATCGAGCGGGTGATACGAGAGCTTTTCAAACCCTTCGAAAATCAACCACTCGCGCCTGCGGCGTTTTATGAAGCCGGGATGGGTAGATTAAGTTTACTCGGCCGCTCTGGAATCGCCATGTACGCGCTCGCCGCCCTCGATATCGCGTTTTGGGATGCGAGCGCTAAAGTTGCAGACCGACCGTTGTGTGAACATCTAGGCGGCACCCTCGGCGATGTGAAAGCATACAACTCCGGTGGGCTTTGGTTACTCACACCAGAACAATTGGTGCAGGAAGCAAGAGACCTCAGGGACGAGGGTGACTTTTCTTCCCTCAAACTCCGTCTAGGTCGAAAGACGCTGGATCAAGACTTAAGAGCAATTGATGCGGTCCGATCCCAAATGAACGCCGATGATGATCTCTTGTGCGACTTTAACCAGGTGCTGAGCTTTACTGAGGCACGTCGGCGTTTGAGAGGTTTGGATGACCAAGGTCTTTACTGGTTTGAGGAGCCCATTCCTTACTATGAATTCAGAAACTACAACGAACTCCGTCAACATCTCTGCACGCCACTCATTCTCGGCGAGAACTTCCATGGAATCGATCACGCCACTCTGAGTCTCGAACTCAAATCAAGTGACGCGATCATGCCAGATCTGATGCGAATCGGCGGAGTATCTGGATGGCTTAAAACAGCAACGCTCGCAGAGGCCCACAGAAAGCCTTTATCCTCCCACCTCTATCACGAAGTCTCTGCGCATTTGATGCGAGTAACACCGACAGCGGATTATTTAGAGTGGATGAATTGGGTTGATCCGTTGTTAGTGGAGCCTTACCGTGTCAAAAATGGACGTCTCATCATCCCGGAGCGTCCGGGCGTCGGACTTGAATTTAATCGAGACGTGATCGACAGGTACAGGGTCAAGCGCTAAAACGGTATCGTCAAAAACACAAGATATATCGACTTCTTTGAATTTTTGCACAACGTCCGTCGACTGTTCTTGCCTCACTGGTCAGTTTACAGCGGATAAATTGATCTTCTTTTGCTAATTGTTGTTAATTTATAAGTAGAAATCCGTGATCATCATTAGTAATTGCAGCGGGATACACTTTCGTTACCCCTTGGGCGATAAAAGCCACCGAAATATGTCCTCCAGTGGTTCCTGGCGCTCCGTAGCGATCGATCGCGCGTCCAAATAATGGAAACGAAGCGACACTCGCAATCGCAACGTGGTGACCACGGCTCGATTCGCTTTTGCCCAAATTTCTTTCGATTTATTCAGATTTTTTCCTCAATGATTTCATCTCTTCTGATCAGTCAAAGTTACTTAAAAAGCCGCAGAGAGTCGTGTATTGCCCACCGATCTATTCAGAGCCAATTTAATCAACGATCGAATCAAGAGAGGCAATCAAATGATGAAAAAAGGCGTCATCGAGCACGGCAGAATGGGGAGATCCAAAGTCTCCAGCATCATTATCAAAATACTCACCGGTTCGCTGCGAATCGACCAGGTCAGTCACCAGATGGACCAAGATATCAGCACCAATATTGGGATCCTTGCCTTCGATGCCGAACCCTTCTTTCACCATTTTTGTCGCCAACAAGGAACCCGGATTGACTGAAATCACACTCGGTCCATTAGTAAGTTCATTTGCCACATATCTCGACCAAGCGGTCATCGCAAGCTTACTTTGAGCATAGGCTTCCATGTCACCCATCGCCCTAAATTGCTCCAACGCTTCGAGATCGACAGGCGCCTGTGCTGCCGATGAAACATTCAGAATAACGCCGTTGGTATCAATAATTGGCAACAGTTCGCGAGTGATCAGGTAAGGAGCAATCGTATTCACCTCAAAGCGGATGTCTCGATCCGTTAGTGTTTGTGTTGCAGGTGCTTTTAATACCCCGGCGTTATTCACAACCGCATCTAAACGCTCATGTTGCTGCAGAATTTGCCGACACATTCCTCGGACATCCGATAGGTTCGCTAGGTCGGCTAGCCATGGCTCGATCTGCCCAACTGCGGTATTGGTCAATGATTCGAGTTTCTTTTGGTCACGCCCATGAGCCAACATCTGGTGACCAAGCGCTGCTAATTTTTGAGTGGCGAGCCGCCCAATACCGTCTGTTGCGCCCGTAATTAGTATCGTTTTCATCTGTTACTACCTCTAGAAGACCGGTTACCACACAAATTATGGATTGGACCAGCAGCGCGCGGGCTGGTTTCGACAATCAAAAACAATGGATTAGCGGTCGGTTGATCGTATCAGGAGTATCATCATAACAAGGACCGAGAAGCGATTGCCTCGTCGACCGAACTAACTAGCAACCCTCAAACGTTTGCTTAATCCAATGTGCATTCGATCGTAGCCAAGCCTTCGATTCCTCGTAGGTTGGTTGTAAGGAACCAACTAAACGCCAAAAGTGAGGCGAGTGATCAAAATACGCAAGATGACATAACTCATGAATCACCAAATAATCAATCACCAGATCTGGCGCCATGATTATCCGCCAGTCATAGGCGATCTCATGACGCGAGTTACATCGACCCCACATTGCACGATACCGCCTGAGTTGAATCTTCGACGGCTCAACACCTAAACAGTCCGCAAAATGTCGCGTTCGGTTAGTCAATAGTGTTTCCGCCTCTCTGATAAACCAGGCTTTCAACAACTTCCCAAGATCATGCGCACCGATCTTTTTGGTTTGGACACGCAGGCGTTCTGACTCTAAAACCACTGAATTCGAACCCAGGCCAAGCTCCAGAGAGACCGTCCGCCCCCGATACTGCCAATAGGATCCATGCTCAAACTGTGGAATTCGAGTCGCTGCCCGCTTCTTATTCAGCAACAACTTGGAATTGATCCAATCGGCTTTTGCCCTGACAAAGGCAGCAATTTGACTATCCGTCAGCTCCAAAGGGCACAAAATGCGAATATGGGAGCCGCTGGTTACCCTCAACTCAATTGATCGACGCCGAGACGATCGTCGGACAGAGACCGGATAATCAAGATCGATTGTGGATTCGATTACTTGATGCTGAGCGATGCTTGAGTTCGAACGCCACATCACTAGCGCTTCAGTCGCGCGAGAAACTGATCAAAAACTCGCGCAAACTGCTGGGTATCTTTAGCAGAGAACGGTGCCGGGCCGCCTTGAATCAACCCAGCTTCACGCATCGCTTCCCGCTCATTTCTGCGCCTCAAATACGATTTGACCGACTCTTTGTCGTACCAGGTCCCTCGCGGATTGACGGCCAACCCACCGCGATCGACCACCTCAGCTGCCAACGGCACGTCCTGAGTAACGACAAGATCACCCGCCTCCATCCGTTCCAGAATCACATGATCTGCCACATCGAAACCCTGCGCGACTTGTACCACTGTAACGTTAGGGTGGGGTGGGTTTTGTAGAAATCCGTTTGCAACTAAAAATACGGGGAGATTGAGACGATCTGACGCGCGGAATACCAGTGCTTTAATCGGTTTTGCACAAGCGTCTGCATCAACCCATATCGTTAGTGTACTGGTTTTGTTTTCCAATGGGGACCTCGCCATGCAATCACACTCAGATGGTCTCTAAATTTCAATCACTTGTCACCGACGACCAAGCGATGCCTCTGCTACTTCGATGCTTTCGATTAACCGAGAGACGCTGACATCATCGACATCAAGGTGCGTAATCATCCGAATCCGGTGATTCCCTACAGCCATCACTTTCACGTTGTGTGAGGCAAGCAAAGCTTTCAACTCAATTGCGTCGAGACCACACTCAGGTGATACCTCTGCCAACACAATATTTGTTTCCACAGGGAGCACTCGTGAAAAGAGTCGGCACCCCTCGAGTGCAGCCTCGATGCGCTTCGCGCGCGAGTGATCCTCAGCCAAACGCTCAACATGGTGATCCAGCGCGTATAAGCACATCGCCGTTAATACGCCGGTCTGACGCATGGCACCACCAAACATGCGCTTGAAGTGCCACGCCTCTCGAATGAAGTCTCGTGATCCTGAAAGAACAGCCCCGACCGGGCAACCGAGCCCTTTAGTAAACGCGACCCAAGCGCTGTCATGCCCAGCTGCGTAGTCAGAGACTGCCACCCCTGTAGCCACCGAGGCATTCAACACCCGTGCTCCATCCATGTGAACCGATAACCCGAGCTCTTGCGCTGTGTGAGCAACTGCCTGAATTTGATCAAGCGGCCAAATAGCCCCTCCACCCAAATTCGATGTCTGTTCTGTGACAACCAAACGTGACCGTGGCGCAAACGATGACGGCGGACGGCGCAACTTGGCCACTGCATCAGCTGAAAACAATCCTCGCTCGGTATCAATGACAGAAACCATCGTGCCCGAGAGCTTTGCAAGCCCACCACACTCCGCAAAAATAATGTGGCTTTCCCTCGCACAGATGATTTCATCCCCGGGCTTGGTGTGAACCGCGATCGCGATCTGATTACACATGCTCCCCGATGGGAGGAATACCGCATCTTCCATACCAAACATGTCTGCGACACGCTCGCGGAGTTGGTTGGTTGTCGGGCATTGATGGTGTCGCTCGTCGCCTGTCTGCACAGACAACACAGACTCCAACATTACCTTTGATGGAAGGGTTTGGGTGTCCGAATAAAAATCTGCAGGACTCGAATTACTAGTCTGCAACCTAACTGTCCCCGATGGCTTCGGTCACCGCTTGGGCGCACGCTAAATCCTGCAGACCAACTCCTGTCCCGTCGAATACAGTCACTTGCTCCTCGTCTGTACGCCCTGAAGCAGTACCTCGAATCACCGCTCCAATCGTTGTAATCACAACATCAGAACTCAGATGCTGAAATTCGCCGATTGTCCGTGACTGCACAATTTCGTCTGTAAACCGCAGAGCTCGGGATGCCAGAGACGGATCAAGCTCCTGCTTTCCTTTGGTGTCGGTACCCATGGCAGCGATATGTGTACCGGAACTCACCCAATCCCCAAGAAACAGTGCTTCAAAGCAAGACGTGATTGTAATGATCACCTGTGACGAACGAACAACCTGTTCAAGCTCTGCCTCCCGACAGACGGCACCATATTTCTCTGCGATTTGATGATGCTTGGACAGGTCACGACCAGACCGATTCCAGATCAACACCTCACGGAATGATCGAACCCGAAGCGCGGCCTCCAGTTGAAACGCTGATTGATGCCCAGTACCAACCAAACCAAAGGTTGTCGGAGCAACAATCGCCAGACGATCAATCGAAACCGCTGCGGCCGCTGCCGTCCTCAACGCCGTGATGGTATTTCCTGCCAGAATCGCTTTGCACTGACCAGTTTCTGGATCAAACAAAAAGATCGACGACTGATGGTTTGCAATGCCCTTGGGGCCGTTATTCGGCCAGTAACCACCCGCCTTAAGGCCCAATGCTCCGGACGCTGGATCAAAGCCTGACTTAAACCCATATAACGCGTCCTGATACCCTAAGGACTCGCGTACAACTGGGAAGTTCCAGGCCTCAGATTCCATACTGGCAAACACATCCTGCACCGCAGAAAATGCGTTCTCTGGGTTCAGAACATCCGTAATCTGCTCCTCCGAAATAAATCGTATCGTCACTTCAATCCTACCTAGTCAATGAGCCTGCAAATTAATACGCTTTTCCGCGAGCGGATACAGGCCAAACGACCTCGACCACACCGTTTCGGACTCCCACATACCAATCATGCACATTGCAGGTTGGATCACAGTGACCTGGAACCAGGCGCAACTTATCGTTAACGCTCAAGACAGCGGCTGTGTCCTCAATCACCCCGTGCTCGTCTGAGCATTTGACATACTTGACATCATCACGGCCAAAGATCACTGGCAATCCGCTATCCACTGACTGAGCCTTGAGACCAGCATCGCAGATGGCTTTGTCAGCTTTTGCATGACTCATCACTGATGTCAGGATGAACAATGCATTCTCCCACTCTCCACGGTCGATTCGCTCGCCCCTTTCGTCGAGGATTCGGCCATAATCAGCGTCCATGAACGCATACGAGCCGCATTGGAGCTCGTTATAGACACCCGATGCCCCTTCAAAATAATACGAGCCGGTTCCACCACCGCCGACGATGTCGCATTCAAGTCCTTGATCAGCAAGCGCAGCAACTGCATCTTTAACCATCCCAATAGACACCTCGACTTTCGCTTTACGCTCGGCGTAAAAGTCAAGGTGTTGCATCGCGCCTTGATACGCTTGGATTCCTGCAAACTTCAATCCATCGGCAGCATCAATAGCGACCGCGATATCGACAACTGCTTGGGTTGTGGTCACGCCGCACCGGCCTGCCCCGCAATCGATCTCAACCAAGCATTCGATCTTAGTCCCTGCTTCCGTCGCAGCGGCTGATAATTCAGCAACGTTGGCCAGGTCATCAACGCACACAATGGTACGAGCACCCAACATCGGGATACGAGCCAACCGCGCAAGCTTTGCTGGATCACGGACTTGGTTTGATACCAAGACATCCTTAATACCACCACGGGCAAAGACTTCAGCTTCACTCACCTTCTGGCAACAAACGCCACACGCACCACCCAATTTCTCCTGAAGTAATGCAACATCGACAGATTTATGCATCTTCCCGTGGACTCGATGGCGCATCCCGTGTGCTTTTGCGAAATCGCCCATCTTCTTGATGTTCCGCTCGAGTGCGTCCAAATCCACCACCAAGCAAGGCGTCTGCACTTCACTCTCATTCATCCCAACGCGCGCTGGGATGTCGTAACCTACTTCCAAATTATTCCAATTCAATGCACTGTTCATAATTCTCTCACTTCATCCAAGGCAGCCGGTCTAAATCGACATTCCCGCCTGTTACTATGACTCCGATCCGTCGACCCCGAAATACATCCTGATTTTTTAAAATGACAGCCAAGGGCACTGCACAACTTGGCTCCATCACAATTTTTAAGCGTTGCCACGTCAGCTTCATTGCATCAATGATCTCTTCCTCCGTTGCAGTCATCACATCGGCCACATAATGCGAAACGAAGTGCCAGGTATTTTCCTTCAAGGGCACTTTCAAACCGTCGGCAATCGTGACTGGTGCATCTTCGGCGATGATATGGCCCGATCGGAACGATCGCGCCGCATCGTCAGCCTGCAACGGCTCGGCCGCAAAGATCTCAATATCTGGGGCAAGGTGACTCACGGTCAAACAGGTACCCGAGATCATTCCACCACCCCCAATCGGCGCAACGATCGAATCCAAGCCGTAGACCGCCTCTAACATCTCAGCAGAGCATGTCGCCTGGCCTGCGATGACTCGGGGATCGTTGTACGGGTGCACAAACTCAGCGCCCGTGTTTGCCTGTACCTCTGCGAAAACCGCTTCGCGACTGGACGTTGACGGTTCACACTCAGTGATGATGCCGCCGTATCCCAGTACCGCATCTTTCTTCGCTTGCGGTGCGGTCTTTGGCATCACAACGTGACAAGGTATACCGCGGCGACCGGCTGCATATGACAGACTCAGCGCGTGGTTACCGGATGAATGCGTTGCGACGCCATGGATCGCATCCTCATCCGTTAACCCAAACACCGAATTACATGCTCCTCGGACTTTGAATGCGCCAGCCTTCTGGAAATTCTCACATTTAAAAAAGAGCTCTGCATCGATTCGCTCATTCAAGTACGTTGAAGTCAAAATTGGCGTGTTGTGCACATATGGAGCAATACGTGATCTTGCTTGCATCACATGCTCAATCGTCAGGTCAGGTGCACCAACCACCGTCTCCATGCCAACGCATTTGACTGCGTTGAGTGTTTTCTTAATCGGGGCATTCATCAGGCGACATCCTCGCATGCTGACTCGTCAGGCGCCGAGGCGTCGACAGAATGATCACTGAAAGCCGAGCGATACCACTCTTGAGCTGCAGCAACACCACTCCCACTTGAAATCGGATATCCGAGATCAAGCATCGCCATCTCAATTATTGCGAGACCGCTCAACGCCTGCGCTTCCGACAAAGCGCCAAGATGACCGATGCGGAACGCCTGCCCAGCAAGCTGGCCGAGACCTACGCCGAACGACATACTGTACCGATCGTAGGCATGTACCACTAGCTGGTCACCGTCGAATCCGTCAGGCACCATGATTGTGGTCACCGTATCAGACGCGAATTGAAGATCCTGGCAGCACAAATCCATACCCCAGGCCGCTGTTGCCTGTCGCACACCCTCAGCCATCTTGAAGTGACGGCTGAATACCTGGTCTAGGCCTTCATCAAGCAACAATTCAAGCGAGTGGCTTAATCCTGCAAGGAGTTGCATTGGTGGCGTGTAGGGGAAGCCACCCGCATCCGTCATTGCGCCCATGATTTCGCAATCAAAGAAGAACCGTGGGAGCCCCGCGTTCCGCCCTGCCTCTCTCGCTTTCTGGCTGAGTGCGACAATCGACAGTCCCGCTGGCAACATCAGCCCTTTCTGAGAGCCGGTCACTGCGGCGTCGATTCCCCACTCATCCATTTGAAAGTCCATCGACGCGATCGAACTGACACCGTCGACAAAGAACAAGGCATCACTGCCTGCATGGTCAATAGCTTCTCGAATACTCGCTAGATCACTGCGAACTCCGGTTGCTGTTTCATTGTGTGTTGCGAGTACCGCTTTGATTTGCCGTCCCGTATCAGCCCTAAGGATTGCTTCGATTTGAGCTGGATCTGCAGGACCACGCCAATCGCAGTCGATGATATCCACGACCAGCCCAAAGTTTTGGCACAGCCGGATCCATTTGTCAGAAAATACCCCATGCCGGCATGCCAGCACACGATCACCACGAGACAACGTATTGGAAATCGTCGCCTCCCAGCCACCAGTTCCGGTTCCAGGGAAAATAAAAATCTTCCCTGTAGACGTTCCGACAATCCGCTTCAACCCGTCGAACAACTGCGGGAGTGAAGCCGCAAACGCAGGCGAGCGATGATCAACCGTGGGCAGATCAATAGCGCGCCGGATCGAATCAGGCAAATTCGTTGGCCCTGGAATAAACACAGGATTCGTGAGACTCATTCGCTTTTTCCCCTTATTCTTTTGTCACATAACTTTACGGTACCGAAAGATCCTCGTATATTTATTCGAAAAATGATTCCAAAAAAATTGAAAAAATAAATACTTTGGAAATTCAATAGTTTAATTTTTCCATTTTTTTAAATTTAAAAAAAATGAAAAAAATAATCTGGTAATACAGCGATCAAAAATTGTGATTTTCCCGCGGAGGCAGCCATCGTGACGTCCGATAGTATAAAGAAACCTCGCGGC
>CAJWFL010000030.1:0-17103 GCA_913031455.1 uncultured Gammaproteobacteria bacterium | reverse complement strand
ATAATGAAAAGGAGCATCACGTGGCCAGAATTGTTGTAACCGGTGGGGGTGGATTTTTGGGTCAACGTGTCGTTCGAGCCTTGCTCTCAATGAACCGCTTGCTGGTCAATGGCGTTGACTGTGAACTGTCGTCGCTGAGTGTCGTGGATCGTTTTATACCTCCTTGGATGCGTGGAGCTGGAGTGGAGGTGATAGAAGGGGATTTGTTGAGTTTGCTTCAGTCTCAACCGGAAAGAATTCAGTCGAGTGACGTGGTGTTTCACTTAGCGAGCGCTGTCAGCGGAGAATGCGAACAAGATCTGACTCTCGGTCTAAAGGCAAATTTAGAAACCGGGATCGTGCTCGGTCAGACATTGGCTTCAGCCAACCATCGCCCGCTTCTGGTTTTTTCGAGTTCATTGGCGATTTATGGTGGTACCAGAGATTTTCCTCTACCTGCTGTCATTACCGACGACGTGAGACCGAATCCACAAAACAGTTACGGTGCTCAGAAGTTGATGCTTGAGACGTTGTATGCAGATCTTGCGCGACGGAAAGAGATATCGATTCGTACACTGCGCTTGATGACGGTCTCTGTGAGACCTGGAAAACCAAACCAAGCCGCAAGTGGATTCCTCTCCGGCATGATCCGTGAGCCATTGTCCGGCGTCGCGTCGAACGTACCTGTCCCGATTGACACTTCGATTGCTTTGAATAGCTTGGAGCAGGCGATAGCGGGGTTGATTGGTGTTATGGCTGTCTCTGATGATGCGTGGGGCACACCACTGGGCCTCAATTTGCCTGGTATGAGACTTCGTGTGAGTGAAATGATCGACGCGCTTGAGCGCGTCGGTGGTTCGGATGCATTGGATTTATTGACATATGAACTCGATCCGCTAGTTCAGCAAATAGTCGCAGGATGGCCTTCACGCTTCGAATCTAAAAGGGCCTCGCGACTTGGATTGGAGACGCATGAATCATTTGAGGCGGTTGTACAACGCGTCCAGAATGCTACCTGATTCGACAAGCCTCATCGAATGACAAGCGAGCAGCTCTCGGATGCAGAGCTTCAGGGTCACCTTTACCGAGAAGGATCACGCAATTGAACTTCCACGTTGGGCTGTCGAAGAAATCCGCCTCGACCTCAGCCGCATGAAATCCGCCCATCGGTCCGCAGTCGAAGCCGAGTGCGCGGGCTGCAGCGATGAAGAAACCGGCTTGCATGTTCGAATTGGCGAGCGCGAAATGGGTTAGCCGTTCTTCATTCCATTCTGCATGTGACGGCGGTTGCTTCATATGTGGCGCCAAGGTTGTGAATTGTTCATAAAATGCGATGTCGTATGCGAGGATGGCAGCTGATCCAGCAGAACGCGTGCGCTCTTGATTAAAATCCATCGCGCACTCTGCCAACCGAGCCATCGAGTCTGATGTATTCACAAATATGATGCGGAGTGGGCATGAATTATTCGCAGTGGGCGCATATTTTGCCAGCTCATAAATCGATCGAAGCTGATCTGTCGTTAGTGGCTGTCCATCAAATTTCTTGTGTGACCTGGCGCCGGTAAAGATTGATTCTTTCGAAAAATCCATCATGATCCTCGTTTTCGAAAATTTTTTAAAATTTATGGTCTCAGTGTGCGGCCGAACGTTTGGCATTCAAGGAGTCGCGTCAGTTTATGAAGCACTTAATCGCGAGGGTTTTGCATTGGTTTATTGTGGTGTCAATGGCGTTGGCTGGTCTGTATTTGCTTCTCTTGCTGGCTGTTGTTGTCATCGGCGATTGAAGTGGTTGATGGCGCACTCTCTCCATTTCTTATCCAAGTCGTCCTAATCTTTATCTTGGCAGGCCTGGTGAAAGGGATCGTTGGGTTTGGCCTTCCAACGATTGGGATAGGTCTTGGCGCACTTATTTCCGATATACCGACAGCGATGATGCTTATCTTGGTCCCGACAATTTTCACAAACATATTCCAAGTGTTGGCTACTGGGTCGGTATCGTCTGTTTTCAAAAAAACTTGGGCGTTTTTGTTCGGAGCAGTGATATTGATCCCGCTTGGCCTCTGGGTGGTTGTAATCGTTCCTGCGTTTCCTTTTGACCGCCTTCTGGGAATATTGATCCTGGTCTACAGTCTCGGGTCACTAAGTGGCTTTAATCCGGTGTTGCAAGCGAAAAATAATCATGTTCTTGGGTTGACCTTCGGTCTCCTGAACTCCGTTTTAACTGGCATGACTGGATCCATGACAGTCCCGGGAGTGATGTACTTACGATCGCTTCAGTTATCGAAAGATGACCTACTTTGTGCGATGGGGATTTTGTTCCTCATGTCAACACTCGTTATTGGAGGGTCTCTGTGGTGGCTCGATCTTGCGACTCAGGACCTAGCCGCGTTATCTGTAATCATGTGTATCCCCGTCGCGTTAGGGGTGTGGGTCGGTGTGCAGGTTCGCTCGATTCTAACTGAAGAACGGTTTAATCAAGTGTTCTTATATGCTTTTGCCCTTCTAGGCGCTTACCTTTTAGTTTTTGGGGGCTAATAACTACGCTTAGATTCGCAGAAAGAGAATCCATCCGCCGATCGTAAATAGTGAGAGAAACGTGGTGGTGTTCAGGGTACTTGCTGTCAGATTGGACGCTCCATAGTTAGCCCCAAAACCCGGATACAAGGATGCCATCAGTGAACTGCCGAGAAGGGTGACGGCATAAATATCGGGATCATTGAAACTATCAACGAATAAAAAAACAGCTGATTGCGACAAGGGTAAGGCGGAGGATCAATTTCCCGAGGCCTGTCCAAGTAATGTCAGTCACTTCCTCTATCGATGGCATTTGCGATAAGGCCAAGCTTAAGTTTCAAACAACCTCCTTCACTTGCGTCTATTGTAGGTGGATTTTCCACGTGAGCAGAAATTACAGAAATAGTATGTTGATCATTGTTTAGTAATGACCGATGGTTTAGGAATGGCACATAAATTTTCACTCGCGTTTCTGACCGTCAAAGATATTCGCCCTGTAGATATGGTGCGGGTAGCTTCGGAAACAGGTTACGACTTCATCGGCCTCCGTCTGCTTCCAGCAGGATCTGACGGGCCATATTCGATTCTAACCGATCGTAAAGAACAGCGTAATGTTGTCGCGGCACTGCATGATACAGGAATTCAAGTCGCCGATATCGAGGTCGTGCGAATCGGTGAGTCTTTTGACGTTAACTCTTTTTCGCATTTTTTCGAGGTTTGCTCTTTTTTGGGGGCCAAGCATCTGTTAGTGGTTGGAGATGATACCAACAGGGCGCGCCTGATCAATAATTATGCGATATTTTTAGAGAAGGCTTCTGAATTTGGGCTCTCGGGTGATCTTGAGTTCATGCCTTGGACTGCGGTCCCGACGGTGCATGATTGTCTAGAGATAGTTAGAGCCGTGGACAAAGAAAATGCAGGTTTGCTAGTCGACGCGCTTCATTGGGAGCGAAGTAATCGCGATATAGATTGTCTTATACAAATACCCGAGTCGTTGGTGAACTATATTCAACTGTGCGATGCACCGAGGATGGATGACCTTACCACTGAGCAGCTTGTGCATGTCGCCCGGTCTGAGCGCTTGGTACCCGGAACAGGGAATATCGATCTGGTGGGTATGCTGTCAGCCTTGCCTTCAGGAAAAATATACAGTGTTGAAGTTCCAAGGGATCAGGATTCATTAACAAAATCCGCGCATATACGAGCGGAAGAAGCTCTTTTTGCAGCTAAAGTTATCAGCGAAAGTATCGCTTAGGAAACCTGCTTGGTTGAAACGGAGAAGAATACGAGGCGAGAATTTCCGAGTGCAAATCGGACGACCGCTGTAATGACGGTAATTAGAAGGTACGTGATGGCGAAAACGATCGGGGCGCTATCGCGGCATTTGAACAAAACAATTTTTTATTCAGAGCGTACCCTTAGAATGTGACGTCGGTTGCTAAAGATTGATAGATTTCAATATCGACGCACTAATCTATGTCGATCAAAACTGACGTGTGACTGTGTTATGGCACGGATTGAGGAGATACGATGGAAGAGTTTGACGTTCGCAGTTTGTATGTTCTAACCGGCCTGGTTGTAGGATGCCTATATGGCTCGTCTGCTCAGGCTACCTCATTCTGTGTGCGTCGCGGAATATCGGATCTCGCTGAAGGGAAGGGTAGCGCCACTTTGACCGGTTGGCTCGGTGCTCTATTGGTCGCCCTGCCTATGACTCAATGGATGATCGTCGATGGACACCTGGACTCGAGCCAGACTGTGTATTTCCCCGAAGCGTTGTCGTGGTGGACAACACTGATTGGTGCGATAACCTTCGGTATCGGGATGATGCTGACTCGAGGGTGTCCGGGCCGTTTATTAGTTCTTGCGGCGACAGGGAACCTTCGTGCTTGGTTCGGGCTATTAGTGATTGGAGTGTCGGGGTACGCCACCTTAAAAGGGTTGATCGCTGAACGCCGGGTAGAGTTTCAACAGACAGCTGTACTAGAGCTGCCGACGGAATCTGTTTTGTTATTAAGCCCGGAACAAGAGTGGCCTCTGATTGCGCTTGCAACCGCGATCATCGGCTTTTTTGCTCTGCGTCATGGATTGAATCGTAACCTCGTCGGTGGACTTCTGATTGGTTTTCTTGTTGCCGGTGCATGGTCCACGACTTCAGTCCTTGGATCAGATGATTTTGATCCGATGGCGCCGATGTCATTCAGTTTTGTGGTGCCGGTTGGCGAAGCAATCACCTATTTGCAATTGGCGTCAGGTCTCGAGCCGTCGTTTAACGTAACGCTGGTGCTTGGTGTATTACTTGGCTCGTTTGTCTCATCAATCGTGCGTGGAGAGTTTCGATTACAGAGCTTCGAGTCAGCGTCTGACCATGTACGCTATTTCTTGGGTGCAGTGTTGATGGGAGTCGGTGGCGTTTTGGCACTGGGATGTAGCACCGGGCAGGCGATTACTGGACTGGCCACTGGATCGATGTGGTCGATTCTTGTAACAACTGTGGTGTTCACGAGTGGCTATGCGATGCATTGCCAAATCAACAAGTCATCGTGAAACGCTCAATAAAATCTGTAGGACTCCGATTAGACGATGATGCGGTTGGCAATCTTAATCTTGATGCTCGGAGTTGGCGTGTCGTCGAATGCGACTGCCGCCTGTCGTACTTTTCATTATGATCATGATGGAAATCCTTACACCCCCCTCAAATTTCGGGTGGCCTGTGAGAAAACGTATGCCGTTCGGACCATCCCGAAATATCGGATCGAAATACAAGATGTAGCGAGTGGTACAACACGCCCCCGGGACCCGAGACATATCAAACTTCCTAGACCAAAGCCTAAATGCATTATTCCGAGCGTGTATCAATTCACAATGATGCAGACTCTCTCGCAATGCGCGACAAAAAGGTAGACTCCCAGTATCGAAACATAAGGGGTTGCAGTGATCACCGAATCTGAAGCCAATCGTTTAAAAGAAAAGCAACGCAATCGTCGAGAAGGGTTTAGCGACAGTTTGGGCCTTCGAGTACACCGATCGATTAGTTGGCTACAACGGGCGGCACAGGAGCAAGATGACCCAGATGCCGCTTTTGTTTTTCTGTGGATCGCTTTTAATTCAGCCTATTCGCAGGATATTGGGATTGCATACCATGTGTCTGAGAAAGGCCGCTTTAAGAGCTTTTTGAGTACGCTTTTGTCATTTGATCAAGATGATCATGTGTATCATCTTGTATGGACTCGATTTCCGCACGAGATTCGTTTGGTTTTGGAAAACCAATTTGTCTTTGGTCCTTTTTGGAATTACCAAAATGGTATCGAAGGTCACGAAGACTGGGCTGAGCGACTGGAATCTTCTGTGAAAAAAGCAAAGCTCGCGTTGGCTGAAAAAAATACAGAGCGTGTTTTAAATGAGTTGTTCGATCGCCTCTATGTTCTACGCAACCAAATTATTCATGGCGGCAGCACGTGGTCCGGAGCGATTAACCGCGCACAGGTTCGAGATGGTGCTGAAATCCTTGGATCGTTGATTCCAGTATTTGTGCAGTTAATGATGGATAATCCGAGACACCCTTGGAACGAACCGATTTACCCGGTGATCAACTAATTTGGTGAACCGATGAGTGATATTGATAAGCCCATCATCGCTGTTGTCGACGACGACCTCGAGCTCGGTTCGCTGATAGGAGAGTATCTCTACTCAAACGGACTAGTTTGCGAGCTTTTTGAGTCAGGCGAGACATTTCTTGAATCAGACTACTCATCGGTGAGTCTTCTTGTACTTGACGTGGGTCTGCCCGGAATGGATGGATTTGCTATTTGCAGAGAATTACGAAGCCGATCATCTATCCCGATCATCATGCTTACGGCTACCAGTGACGACGTTGATCGAATCCTTGGGCTTGAGTTGGGCGCTGTGACGACTACATGGGTAAACCGTTTAATCCCCGCGAGCTTCTGGCAAGGATCAAGGCAGCGCTGAGACGTGTGCAGGTAGGCGGAGACAAGAAGTTAAGACTCACGGTGAGTCATTCTGACCGACGCGGTTTTCTGGGATGGTCAATTAATAGACCTGACTGGTACTGAGTTTGAGCTACTTGCTTTATCTACGCAAACTGTGTTGAGGTCATTTCCCGAGATAGAATATCTGTCACGCTGAAAGGTCATTGAATTGATCGGTGCAACGGACAAAGTAGCTTTGAGCGATGATGAGTTTGGATCAATTGAAGGATTCGCAAGAGATTTTGGTCTGAATCTATCGCAAAAATCATCGAGTCTCACATTGGCGGATATGCCCTAATTCGTCTAGCTAAACAACAGCGGTTTGATGAGTCCGGTTAGGCTCACAATGACCAGAGCAATACCTAATACTCTGAAAAATGTGGGCGTCTCTTGTTCGATGAGATAGTTGTGCATTCGGTTGCCAAGGAGATGACCGACGAAGGCGCAGGGAAGAAGCCACAGATGATGGACCAATTGCAAGTCGATTCCGGCAACGACAAACGACGCAAGTTTAATCAGCGTTAATATCCACCATAAAATGAACAAGGTATTTCTAAGTTCGTGTTTTTCAACATGGGATGCAACAACTGGGATAATCAGCGGTGCTCCCGTGAGAGACGTTCCTGAAACATAGGCACCAAGGCCTAAAAATCCATATTCCTGGAATTTGGTTTTGATTTGGATTGGTCGATTGATGATGTAACCGATGGCGTAAGCGATAACAATCAAAAAGATGATCGTGCTCATGATGACTGGCGGCAGCGTTAATAGGCCAATCACGCCGGCAATCTTGGGGACAATCATGATCCCCATGCTCCGTCTCAGATAACGCCAGTTAATTGTATTGGATTGGGTAGTACCCTGTTTTTGAGTACTCTGAATCATTATCAAGGTTGAAAAAAAGATCAGGTGTGCAGCAATGAGCGGTAAGAAAACGAGGGGATCATTAACAATCAGTAACAAGAACGGCAGAGCCAACACGGCTCCACCAAAACCAAGTCCGCTGCGTACAAATCCGGACCAAACAAAAATGAGGCCGATTGCGGCATATTGATACCAAGCGAGAGATTCCACCGATTATGCTTGGGTGAGCACGTAGCGAAGTAGTTGAACGACTTGTTCGGTTGTTTTGCACCAAGCGTAGGCCGCTTGATCAACTTCTTTCAGCGGATGCACGATGTCTTCGTCGTGCAAGGTAATATATGGAATGCCTCGGGCCGCACAGTAGCCCGCATCGAATGCGGCGTTCCATTGTTTGTATTTGTCACCAAATCGGACGACTACTAGATCGGCTCGATCAATGTCATGACGTGTTCGGATTGCATTGACGCCGCTTGATTGCTGATCTCGCCAAAAGCCCGGTTCAACGGAACCCAAAAAATCACCAGCCGCGTCAGAAGCTGGATGGTCTGTGACAGGAGCGGTGAATTGGATACTAAGATCCCGCGTGGCGCCAATGATCTGTTGACGCCACGTGGTGTGGATTTCTCCTGATAGGTAGACAGTGTACATCACAAGTCAAGGATCCTTCTTGCAAGCGCGAGAAGCCGGGCCAGTGGCTCCATTGCGCCTATTTCTTGAGTACTCATATTGCATACCACGTTGGTCCTGGCCTTTAACGCATTCCCATCTGTCGATCTTTACGACGGCACCTTCGCCGGCGTCAATTGTTACTTTTCTGTCAACAACGCGGGACTGCGAGTCTACAATTCCATAAATTAATAGGCCAGCACCAAACACGACCACTGCCCCAATTGACCCTAAAATCCATTTAAATTCAGAACCCATAATTCACCATATCTATTCACCGTTTACGGTATATCGGTCACTCATAGCCCATCTTCAAGGATCCAGCCCAAGACGACAGTATCAAGTTCAACCTGGTTGGCTTTTAGGCATCATTCCGCGTCGTGCCGCTATCAATTAGAACATGATGGAATTCGGTTTGGGAGATAATTGGGTGAATTGAGTGAAGTGCTCCACACTTAATGCGGGACGTTGGAACATGAATTGCTAATGACCGCATGGTAGCCCTTGTCATTGATTCAACTAACCCTATCAAAACTTTGAATCTTGTGTGAGAGAGGAAGTGAATGCGCGTTTCAATCATTGTATTGGCAATGTGTTCAGCGACGTGTGACGCATCTTCCGACATGCAGGTGATTAATGGTTTTCTGATTGATCGAACCGAGATCTCAATTGCTGAATTTCAGCGATTTGCTTCTGCAACAGGGTTCGTGAGTCAGGCTGAGCGTGCAGGTGGAGGCAAGGTGTATGCCTGGGGATGGGAACAAACGCCCGGGTGGACTTGGAAAACTCCATTTGGTGTCGAGTCCGATTCTCGGCTACCTCCGGTTCATCTGACATATGATGAGGTAACTGCATACTGCGAGTGGCGTGGAGCGCGTCTACCATCTGAGGCTGAATGGCGTGAAGCGGCCTGTTTTAAGCGCAGAGTTGTACCGGATGCCGGTTTTGTTACCGGAACAAAAAATCCTTATCCGACCGGTTATTCGCCAATCGGCGCTAACTGCTTGTCTGAATGTGAATATCGCCCTCCAGTGAGTTACAGCGATCAACTGGACCGCGGCGTCGGCCCGGCACCCGTTGGTTCAACCAAGCGCGGAGTCAGTGGCCTCTATGACATGGGCGCCAATGTCTGGGAATGGGTTGACGGAGGCGAGGGTGATCAGAAAGTGACCGCTGGAGGAAGTTTGTGGTATGAGGCTTTTCGGATGCATCGAAACGACCGCGCAACTAAACCGAGAAACACGGCTGTCGTCTATATTGGATTTCGGTGAGCGAAAGATATGGACTAGAGGGCTAGGCTGGTATCTTGTTTGATACATTTCATCGCCACCTCAGTTCGAATTGATGCAATATGCGGGATCCGACTCAATTCGTGGGTAAGAAAGTATTCTAAATCTACCGTTTCTTGCAGCAGTAAACGAAGCGCGTAGTCATAGTCTCCAGTCATTCTGAAACAATCCTGAACCCTCGAGTTCATTTTTACTGCACCTTCAAGATATGACAGCGTTTCTTTGGCTTGATTGGAGAGTTTAATGTACACAAATACGTGTAAGGAGTAACCGAGTTGGTTGGCGTCGAGCTTTGCGTAAATCCCATGGATTAGGCCATCGTTTTTGAGATTTTTGACTCGACCCAATGCAGCGGATTGTGAGAGGCCAATTTGTTTCGCAAGCTCTGCGTTGGTGATATCGGCATCATTTTGGAGGACTTCGAGAATCTCTTTATCTTTTGCTGATAGAATTTTCATAGACATTTAATTCTCATTTTTTCTAAGAACAAAAAGATTATGCGGCTTTTGACTAATATTAATCAATTTTATTGTTTTGCCAATATGTTGTGTCATGCGTTGTGAATTGTGTGGCCGACAGGTGCCTTTGACGCGCCATCATCTCATCCCAAAGCGTACACATCGGTTTGGTGTGATCCGAGCGAAGTATTCAAAGACTGAGCTCAACAGCTTGATCGCCTATTTGTGTAAAGCATGTCACCGACATGTGCACCGAACAATCAGAGGGCGGGATCTGGCGGTTCACTTTAATTCCATTGAATTATTGCGAACTCACCCAGACATCAATGCTTTCGTTGACTGGCTGAAAGATAAGCCGGATGATTTCTCACCACGTTTGTCCCGCCGGAAAAAAAATGACCGTACAGATGGATGATTACATTGCGACCCGTGCTGAGGTTAGGGCGTATCTCGATAAGGCTCTACAGGACGCCAATGATGCTTCGAGTCGAGAACTGGAGTTGTACGATGATGTGAAGCAAAAACTGATCGCCTCAGGTGCTCGTTTGATCGCGCATTATTACGTCCATCCAGACATTCAGCGATTGGCAGAAGAAACGGGTGGCATCGTTGCTGATTCTTTGGAAATGGCACGTTTTGGGGCGGTAGATTCTGCCACGACCTTAATAGTCGCTGGTGTGTCATTTATGGGTGAGACAGCGAAAATTCTGAGTCCGGAGAAGCGAATTTTTATGCCGACACTCGAGGCGACCTGCAGTTTGGATCTTGGTTGTCCTGATGACACGTTTAGCGGTTTCTGTGACCAACATTCCGATCGGACTGTTGTCGTGTATGCAAATACCTCGGCTGCCGTGAAAGCGCGCGCTGATTGGGTCGTCACGTCATCGATTGCAGTCGAGGTCGTTGATGCGCTCACAACGCGTGGCGAGTCAATCATCTGGGCCCCCGACCGGTATTTAGGTCGTTACGTGCAGAAGCAAACGGGTGCGGACATGTTGTTATGGGATTCAGCGTGTGTTGTGCACGAGGAATTTCGCTTGCATGACCTGGACGCATTAATGACGTTGCATCCTGAGGCCGGTTTATTAGTCCATCCAGAATCACCAGATGAAATGATAGAGCGTGCCGATGCGGTTGGGTCAACTACACAATTAATAGAAGCGGCTGTTCGTCTGCGAAATCCGACCTTTATCGTTGCTACGGATAAAGGAATTTTCTACAAGATGCAGCAACAAGTCCCTGATAAGTTGTTGCTTGAAGCGCCAACCCGCGGTGCTGGCGGGACTTGCCAAAGCTGTGCGCATTGCCCATGGATGGCAATGAATCGATTATCAGGTCTCAATCAACTGCTCGATACATGGGACCAAGGGTGCGAGATCCATATTGATGCGGATCTTGGTAAAAAAGCAATGGAACCTCTCACTCGGATGCTCGATTTTAAAGCGACTCTGTCTGCTTAATCGCTTTTTCAAGCAATTGAAGGGGGCGTTGATTGAGTGTTTTTGGCCAAGTATCCTGTGCACGTGAGAGCTGTGTTTTAGCGGCTTCGAGTTTACCATTTAACAGAGCATCCCAACCGCGTGCTTCGAACAGGAGATGATCTTCCTTGAAGACCTGGGCGTAGCGTGCGAGTGCTCGCCATAAATCAAGGCGTTCGGGACGTTGGACCATGTGATCCCTCAGTTCACGGGGTAGTTTGGGTACTCCTCGAGCGATTGTGAGATCGACGCGAGCGATACTTGGCTGAAGCCAGGATGGAAAAAATAGCGCGATCGTATCAATGGCTTCCGCTGCACGGTCGAAATCACCTGATTGGATTGTCAGAGCAATCTCAATATCTAGTCCACTGAATGTATTCCGAATCGGCTTTGGTAGCGAATCAAACAATGACAGAGCCGCCTGAAACTTCTCATTGCGATAGTGATCCAGAATCGTATGTATTGGTTGACAATCTGTGGTTGGGTTGGTGTGAACACTGATTTGTAGACCTTCGGTCTGAATGCATCGAAACATCTTAAAATCATGATCTGAGAGTACAGGTGCTCTCGCATTTGTAAACGACATTTGCGCGATTCGCGCGTCAAGATCTGACTGTCTTTCCAAACCGAGCGGATGCGTGCTTAAAAATGCAAGGTCGCGAGTTGCTTGCGATTGTTTTTCACTCAATATCTGAAGTACTCGAGACATTGCAGCAGGGGGGTATCCAGCGCCTTGTAATGCGTTGACTCCAATGCGGTCCGCTTCACGCTCATATTTTCGTGAATAGGCAAGGGCTGAGGTCGCATTAGCGGCCTGACCACTCATGATCAATGATTGGGCTGCTTGACCTTGTCGTGTGGCAATTGCTGCGACAACACCAGCCAGCGTCGCCAGGGTGCCAGTCGATAGTCGTTCCGAATTGCGGAGTCCTCGATAATGATGGCGTTGGGCTAGGTGTGCGAGTTCGTGAGCAAGAACGGCCATGACCTCGGATTCGCTCTTCAAATCGAGGTAAACACCACGATTCATACCAACGATACCGCCGGGTGCAGCGAATGCGTTGAATTCCTGACTATTAAGGCACAAAGCGGTCATTGGCATTGTGCCAAGGTCAAATTGGTTCTTGAGTCGAGTCAGCCAGGTCTCGAGTAGGTCAATGCAAAATGGATCGATCCGTTCGCCCAATCGACTGCGTGTTGATTTCAGCCAGGCTTGGCCAAAAACGGTTTCGCCTTCGCGGGTCGCCAGATCATCTGCTGACATAGCCTGCGAGCGTTCTGCACTGATCGAGCCGATCAACAGGCAGAGAAAAAGAAGCTTTCGCATCGAGCTGTCCAGTTTGACTATACTATGCAGTATATAGGAAAGATTATGCGAACACTCGACTGCACCGACTTGAAATGCCCGCTACCACTGTTGAAACTCAAAGTGGCAATCAAAGATGAATCCCCTGAACACGTGATTCAGCTGTTGACCACAGATCCAATTTCGCTGCGCGACATTCCGGCATTCTGTCAACGCGCTGGACATCGATTGACCGCTGTGACAGAGGGCCAACCGCACGAATTCATAATTGAATTGAAGGGTCGCTAAGACAAACCTTTCAGGGTCTGCAACACTTCGTCCGCATGGCCAGGTACTTTGACCTTTCGCCACTCAGCGATCAATGTCCCATTTGGATCGATCAAGAAGGTCGACCGTTCGACGCCGCGAACTTGCTTGCCGTACATATTTTTCATTTTCATCACATCGAATGCGTTACACAGATCTTCATCAGGATCTGAGATCAGCTCGAACGGCATATCGTACTTGGCTTTGAAGTTTTCGTGACTTTTGAGTGAGTCGCGAGAGACACCAAAAATTTGGCAGTTTAATGCAGCGAAATCACCGTGCAGCCTGGAGAAATCCTGGCTTTCTGTTGTGCAACCCGTTGTACTATCTTTCGGATAGAAATAAAGAGCTGAAAATTGTCCTTTCAAACTGCGCGGCATAATTTCTGTATTGGAAGTGGCCTGAAGCGGCGCAAAATCCGGGATCGGGGTATTCAATTCAATGCTCATAAGTCCTCCAAATCTGGCGTAGAGAAGTGTGTGGCGATTTTTTCTGGTTTGCAACCTTGCCGTAAGAATCGCTCGGTCTGTACCATAGAGGGCCTATTCACAGCGAAGGTTTTTTCCACATGATTCGAGGCAGTATCGTTGCGCTTGTCACTCCGTTTAACACAGCAGGAGCCGTGGATTACGACGCGCTGAAACGATTGGTTGAGTTTCATGTGAGCGAGGGCACACATGCCATCGTTGCTGTCGGAACAACTGGCGAATCTGCGACGTTATCCCACTCAGAAGATTGTGAGGTCATCAAGGCAACCGAGGAGTATGTTGCCGGTCGTATTCCAGTCATCGCGGGTGCGGGTTCCAATTCAACAGCCGAAGCTTGCCAGTTAACGGAAGCAGCGACAGAAGCCGGTGCGGACGCAATTTTGTCTGTTGCTCCTTACTACAACAAGCCGCCACAGAGCGGTTTGGTTGCACATTTCAAGGCTGTTGCGAGCAGTACGCATTTGCCGATTATTTTGTACAACGTCCCTGGGCGGACAGTGACAGATATTGCCGACGATACGACACTCGAGTTGGCTGAAGTATCGAATATCGCAGGGATTAAGGATGCGACGGGTAATTTAGAGCGAGCGAAGTACGTTCTTAAGAATCGTCCAGAAGGATTTGCTGTCTATTCAGGAGATGATCCGACGGCCATGGAGCTGTGTCTGTTAGGTGGTGATGGTGACATCTCTGTGACTGCGAATGTCGCGCCACGCCTGATGTCTCAGATGGTTGAGCATGCGATGGCCGGTAATCGAGCAGAGGCTGAAGCACTCAATAATCAGCTGCTGGGTCTTCATTCGAAATTATTCGTCGAACCCAACCCAATTCCGAGTAAGTGGGCGTTAGCTGAGATGGGGCTCATGCGTTCAGACTGCCGGTTACCTCTTGTTCCTTTGACCGCAGAGGGGGAAATCGCGGTTCGCGAAGCCTGCAGCCAAGCAGGTATTCACCTGTGAGACGTATTCTTTTAGTTGTTTGTATTAGCGCATTAGTGGGATGTTCCGGCTCAAACCAGCAAGCTGCTATCCGCGATCGTCAGCTGGACTACCAAGCCGCCTACGTCGAACCGAAGCTGAAGGTGCCGGACGGACTGTCCGATGACCGAGTGAATGAATCACTCCGAATTCCTGGCGTCGACGAGCCAACGGCTGGATTGTATGGTGGATCATTTGAAGCGCCACGGGCGGAAGCCGCATTGCGCACGCGCACTTTGCCGACGATCCGCCGCTATCAGCTTGGTGATTTGCATTGGCTGTCTATCCCAGAAGCGCCGTCTGCTGTTTGGCCAGAGCTTGAGCGATTCATTACTGAAAATAAATTAACGGTTGTCGAATCAGCGCAATCGGATGGTACGCAGCGCGCTGAGTCGAGCGTATTTCAAGGAGTCAACACGCATTCTGGTAGCCGAATCATTCGCCATTTTGCGCCCGAGGTTGGCCGGGTTGGGCTTCGCTTTTCTCTAAAAGCTGGATTGCGCGTCGGTACAAGTGAAGTCCGATTAGAGCCGTCAAGCGGAAGCTTTGATGACGTGTTGACTGGTCGTATTCTCGATGAATTGAAATACCATCTTGAGCGTCGAGAGGATGAAGGGAAGGCAGTTTCGCGAGCACTTTCTTTACTCGAGGTTGGTAATCGAATGACTTCTCGACGAATCGAGGGAATGGATGAGTTAGTGGTGCAAGCCGATATCCCGCGCGTATTCGGAGTGACGGTCGACGCAGTCCGCGATTCGGGTGCAGCCATTGACGGCGGAGATCTTGAAAACGGTCTACTCAATATTCGCTACGTACGCAAAGCAACAGAACGTCGCTTGGCAACAATGAGTGCTTTAAACCGATCGATTGCTACCACTATTGAGGATCCAGTTGGATCGTATCAAGTGCAAATGCAGCCGACCCACGAAGGACTGGTTGTGAAGGTGATACCAACAGGCGCTGCAGCTTCGATCGGTGGTGCCAACGAACTCATACGCGAATTCAGGGAGCGTCTGTACTAGTGCGATTTGCATCGCTTGGCAGCGGAAGTCGAGGGAATGGTTCAATCGTCGCATCGCAAACCACTATAGTGCTGGTTGATTGCGGGTTTGTTTATAAAGAAGCGTTTGCTCGTCTGAAGCGGTTGGGCCTCGATCCTGAAGATTTAGACGGTATCCTAGTCACTCATGAACACAGTGATCACGTGAGTGGCGTTGAGGTACTTGCCAATAAGCACTCGATCCCAGTCTACGCGTCTCGTGGAACTTGGATTGAAATCGGAATTGATAAATTCGATAAACCAATTTGTATCAAAGACTTATTCTCTATCGGTGATATTGATATTAGCCCAGTGACAGTCCCACACGATGCGCGAGAGCCACTCCAGTTTGTTTTTCATTGTGAGGGCACACGTCTCGGGATTTTGAGTGATTTAGGCAGTCTGTCGCCACGCGTTATCGAAGGCTACCAGGATCTTGATGCGATTTCGGTGGAGTTTAATCATGATCTCGAATTACTTAAGAAAGGTCCCTATCCCGCATTTTTAAAAACGCGCGTCAGTGGTGATTTTGGGCATTTGAATAACGCACAGGCATCTGAGCTTTTGCAACGAATTGTTAGTGATCGACTCAAAACTGTTGTCGCGTGCCATATTAGCAAAACGAATAACGATACCTTCCGAGTGAAACAGGCATTGGATCATGTATTGGCGCGTCAAGACGTTCAGCGTCTGATTGCGTCCCAGTCCGAGGGATTTAATTGGATAGAGATAGGACGACCATGAACGCATTGGAATTGTTGTATCAAGGAAAGGCGAAATCTGCGTATCTGACAGATGATCCAGACATGTTGGTGTTGCAGTTTCGCGATGATACATCGGCATTTGATGGCGAGATCATCGAGCAACTTTCTGACAAAGGGGCGATTAATAACCAGTTCAATGCATTCATCATGACTCGATTGTCTGATGCCGGCATTCCTACGCATTTTGTCGACCGACTGAGTGCCACAGATACACTCGTCAAACGACTCGATATGATCCCGATTGAATGCGTGGTGAGGAACAAATCGGCAGGTTCGTTGGTCCGTCGCCTGGGAGTGGAGGAAGGTCTTGATTTTGATCCACCGCTTTTTGAATTATTTCTCAAAAATGATGCATTACACGATCCAATGATCACTGAGCATCATGTTGAAACGTTTGGCTGGGCAACCCGCGAAGAAATGGCTCGGATACATGAATTGACACTCAAAGCCAATCGCATCTTGAAAGCAATGTTTGATGAGGCAGGTCTACACCTTGTCGACTTTAAGCTCGAATTCGGTCGTTTTCATGGAGAGATTGTGCTCGGCGATGAATTCAGTCCCGATGGATGCCGTCTATGGGATCAAACGTCTGGCGAAAAGAAAGATAAAGATCGTTTTCGACAGAAACTGGGTGGCGTTCTGGATGCTTATCTTGAAGTCGGCCAGCGATTAGGCATCGTATTTGATCATTGAGGCTGAGTGGCTTCTTCTCTTAGCCACTGTTGCTTTTGTCGCTGGATTTGTTGATACCCTCGCAGGTGGCGTTGGATTGATCACAATCTCAGCGTTTCTGTGAGTGGGTCTAACACCTGCGCAAGCGTTGGCCACTAACAAATGTCAGGCTTTCGCTGGTACTTTAACCGCCGCATCGATACTCATGACTTCCGGTCACATCAAGATCGCGTCGCTATGGCCCTTTGCTTTGCTGGCCTTTGTGATGGCGCTTATGGGCCGTGGAGTTTACGAGCAGTCTCGGATGCGGA
>CAJWFL010000029.1:0-17773 GCA_913031455.1 uncultured Gammaproteobacteria bacterium | reverse complement strand
CGCGTTCTGCTTTGGCGAGTAGTGTTCGGACGGTGAGGTTGTTGACCCCTGGAATAACAGAGACATCGGCCGCGAGTGCTGTACGTTTCGCCTCATCTTTCAATCCGGCCTGGTGCACGGTACGGGAGCAAGGGCCGATGAATGTCAGTCCAGATTCTTCGACCGCGCGAACGAGACTCTCGTCTTCAGCCATGAATCCATAGCCCGCAAAAATCGAGTTATGACCGTTATCTTTGGCGATCTGAATGATCTGCTGAATCCGTTGATCCCGCTCTTCCTTACTTGCACCGGTGTAGTCAGGAACACGGTGAATGCGAGTGGGGTCTGACATCAGACGAAGCTCAGGTGCCAGTGCATTTTGATAGGTGATTGAGTCTTTCTCCGACAACAAAATGCCAAATTTGCCACCCATTTCAGTCAGCACATCCATGACTTCTTTACGGATCGGTCCACGACAGATAATTAAGCAATCAATCTCGTGACATGCGAATTGCTTAACCCATGCCGAGTTTGACTGAGATAGGCAACGATTTTGATGGATAAAATCGCTTTGCATTAGTGGAACTCCCTCTGAATCGCAGTCATCGGTTTTGGCTGGTATGCCTTGATGTAGCGGATGAAGTTTTCACCAAGCGTATGTCGCAGATCCTGTGGCATCACAATTTGACTGATGGACCCTAGCGACAAGGCTTCTCTTGGGTTCATCAGTTCGGCCTCATAGCGTTGGCTGAGAAGAGTTTCTTGCTCTTTGAGCCAGTTTGCGGCGTCAGAATCACCCTTGGCTGTTCGATTTTTGGCTTCAAGCCGGATGACTTTCAATTCATCCTTGTAAACAAATTCTTTGCCTGCTGGTCCCATGACAGCGAGTCGTGTGGTTGGCAGTGCAAAGACCATGTCGGCGCCGAGTTTGTAGTTATTGAACGCGGCATACGCACCACCGAACGCATTACGGATGATGAGAAGGAAGCGCGGTACCCGAAGATCGATGATGGAATCAAGCATGGCGCGGCCAGCCTGGACGATTCCACGGCTTTCCTGATCGCGGCCCGGGAGGAATCCCGTGGTGTCTTCCATAAACAACATTGGGATGTTGTAAAGATTGCAGAAACGGATGAAACGGGCATTTTTTAGGGCAGCATCAATATCGATTTGACCTGAGGCAACAGCTGAGTTGTTTGCACAAAATCCAATAACGTGTCCGCCAATACGACCAAAGGAACAGATCGTATTGCGCGCGCGATTTGGTTGGAACTCGTAGAAGTCGCCGTGATCGCAAATCTGTTGAATCATGATCGTGACATCCAGTGGTGTGTTAAAACCACTGGGCGAATTAAATGCCCGTTTCAAAAGAATATCGGCATCCCATGTCTTGCGTGAAATCGGATCAGACGTTGACTGGAAAGGAGCCATGGTTTCGTTATTTGACGGCAAGAACCGAAGTAATCGACGAACCTTACGGATTGTCTGAACTTCATCCTCTACCACGAAATCTGTGACGCCTGTCTGGCTGTGGACATTGGGTCCACCGAGCTCATCGGGCGTGACATCTTCACCGAGCACGCTTTTGATCACTGCGGGACCTGTGAGACCAAAAAATGTTGTATTGGGCTGGATCACAAAAGAGCCTTGGCGCGGCAGATACGATCCTCCGCCTGCATTGAATCCGAACATGCACATGATTGATGGCACACGTCCCGAGATCTCTCGCAACGCTCGGAACGCTTCAGCATAGCCATCGAGGCCACCGACGCCAGCAGGAACGAAGGCGCCGGCGGAGTCGTTGAAGCCAATGACGGGGATTCCAAGTTTTCCGGCCGTTTCAAAAAGCTGAGCGAGTTTTGATCCATTGGTTGCATCCATGGAACCTGCACGGACAGTGAAGTCATGGCCATAGATTGCAACATCGCGTCCACCGACTTTGGCGAGCGCGGTCACAAGGCTTGCACCGTCTAAATTGGGTCCCCAGTTCTGAAAGAGGATGGTTGGCTCTTCATCGACCAGTAGTGTGATTCGTTCCCAAACCGTCATCCGATTTTTCTGATGCTGGCGCTCGATGGCAGCGACAGGTGCACCTTTTGGACCTTGCTGGAGTTCCCAGCCGGCTTTCAGAGCATCCTCATAGATGCCCGGTTCGCGAGCTAGTTCTCCAGGAATTTCAAATCGCTTCTCTTCGGGTGTCTGAAAAGGATTGGTGAGACGGGCGCTTTTGGCGGATCCAACCATGGTGTGTGAGTCCTTATCTTTCTGTAAGATGATGCGGTCAATTAGCTATGATGATGCATTGCACACAGCATGTGCAAAATGACTTTCGTAGAACAATATGAGGCGAGACCCTTAGTGATCCGACATTTTGTCTTTTTCTCAGCCCAATCCAGCCAACTGGATGTGGTGTTCGAGGGACTGAAAATTCTGGAAAAAAATTCCGTATGCAGACCCCGTTGAGGTGCGATTCAACAAAAAATTAGGCGAGATCTCGAACAAAATTGATGTTGTCGTTTATGCTGAATTTTCATCCGATGAGGCGTTAAACGCGTTCAAATCACGCCCGTTGTACGAAGAGTCGATTGAGCGTGTGCTACCCAATCGTGAACTTCGGTTTGTCGCCGTCACACGTTCTTAAGCGACTCCTACTCGACAGCAATCCATACAGGGCAGTGATCGGATGGTTTTTCCATCGCCCGTAATGTGTAATCGATCCCGCAATCTGTCATCCGCTCGATTAACGGTTTGGAAACCAAAATGTGATCGATGCGAAGTCCACGTTTGGGATCATCTTCGAAGCCTCGGGAACGGTAATCAAACCAGCTGTATCGATCATCAATCTCCGGATTCACAGAACGCCAGCTATCAACCAATCCCCAATTGATCAGTTGTTGGAACCACTCGCGTTCCTCAGGAAGGAACGATGATTTGCCGGTTCTCAACCAACGCTTTTTTGCATCATCAGTGATGCCGATATCGTTATCGACAGGCGCAATGTTGAAGTCACCCATGACCACAATGTGATCAGTAGGTGAGTATTCTGTATTCAGCGTCGTCAGTAAGTCGCGATAAAATATCTCTTTCGCTGGGAATTTGACCGGGTGATCGCGAGATTCACCCTGCGGGAAGTAGCCATTGAACACGATGACTTCGGTTCCATCGGCGAGCGCATAAACACCACGGATCATTCGTCGTTGTGCATCATCGGCATCTGTCGAATAGCCACGAGTGATTTTGAGTGGTTCAGGTTTTGACGCAAGCGCAACGCCATAATGTCCTTTTTGACCATGGGTATCGAAGCGATAATTTAAAAATTCGAGATCTTCGAACGGAAATTGTTCATCGGCAACTTTCACTTCCTGGAGACCGATTACGTCTGGATCGAGGTGCTGTTTGAGCGCTTCGAGCTGGTGAATCCGTGCGCGAATTCCGTTGATATTGAATGAGACAATTTTCATAGGGTTTTTGCTTTGGTTTGCCCGCATACTATCAGGTCTAAGGAGAGGCTCAATGAACATTATTTTAATGCGCCATGGCGAGGCGGTTCCATTTGCACCGAACGATGGTGATCGCGTATTGACGCCCATCGGAAAAGGAGAGGCATCGAATACCGGAACGCAACTCAAGAAAGCCGGCTGGATACCTCAAACTGTGTTTTGTTCGACCCGGATTCGGGCGCAGCAGACTTCTGAGCTGGTCATCGGTGCGCTTGGGTTGGTGATCAAACCGCAGGTGCTACCGGGGGTTACACCAGAGGATGATTGGACAGAGGCGGCGGCGGTGATAGAGCAGCATGCAACCGATCGGAGTTTGTTTGTTTTTCATCAGCCAATACTGACGCAGATCGTCGGTCATTTGACCGAGGCAAACGCCAACGCCGATGTGTACCCACGTGCCGCTCCAGCAACAGCATATGTCTTGGCCTTGGAGACTTTTTTACCGGAAGCAGCCACTTTGGTGGAGGCGTATCAACCCTGATGACTGAATCTGTTCGTCTTGAAGTCGCCGGGTTAACCATCCATGGGCTCTGTTTTGGTCCGGCGGACGGAATTCCGGTATTGGCGTTACATGGCTGGCTCGATAACGCGGCATCCTTCACACGCCTCGGGCCGCTTTTGACTGGTTGTCGAGTGATTGCAATCGATCAACGTGGTCATGGAATGACTGATCATGTGGGTCGTCCGTATTACATCTGGGATGGTGTACCGGATGTCATCGGGACACTCGATGCCTTGGGTTGGGAGCAAGCAGTTCTGCTCGGACACTCCATGGGTGCTGCTGTTGCGACATTGGTTGCAAGTGCCTATCCAGATCGCATCCAAGCCTTGTGGTTGGTTGAGGGATTGGGGCCTTGGACTTACCCTGATGGAGAGGCACCTGAATTGTTACGCAAAGCGACTGATCAGCTGCAGCGAGTGAGTACCCGCCAAAAGCCAGTGTATGCGTCGGTCGATGCGGCGATTGAGGCGCGTGTGAGAGGTGCAGTGGTTCCGCTCAGTCGGCAAGCCGCGGAGCCGATTGTGCGACGAGGACTGGTGAAAAGTCCGGGTGGTTGGACCTGGGCGAGTGATCAGTATCTCACCTTGCCACCGCTGTTTCGATTCGATGAATCACAGATTCAGGTTTTCATTCGTCGGCTTGAGATGCCTGTGTCGTTGGTTCTGGGAGATCAGGGATTTTTTAAAGACCCTCTGTTTCTCCCCGACAGAATCAAACTTTGTCGTGACATTGGGGTGGAAACTGTACAAGGTGGCCACCATCTCCACTTGGAAGGCGCAGAAGGCGCCATTGCAACCTGGTTACTAGAGAGGCATTCGGGCGTATGAAGAGATGGATTTTGTTGGGTTCGATGTTGCTGTCGCAGGGATCGATTGCTGCCGATACACCGGGATCGGCTGATCTCCCGGAGGTGACACGCCCACTTGGTTCAGAAATCATTCGTTACAGCGAGGGAATGCAATCAGCAATTCGTTTTCCCTTAGAACGAGTTGAGCGTGTCAACAATCGCCTTGTGATTGATAAGGAACTGGATGTTGAAGGTCATGTGATTGATATCACTTATCAATTAGGCCCCCGGGAAGCGTATCAATCCTTCATGGAGACCCTTGAAAACAGACTGTCGAGTCAGAATGCCGAGATTTTATTTTCGTGCGATAGTCGAGGCTGTGGTGTCAGTGGATTGTGGGCTAACTCGTTATTTCAAGTTCGGGAGCTTTATGGTCCCAACAGTAATCAGATCTATTTTGCTGCTAAATTACCAGGTGCCACAGATCGATATCTGTCGGCCTATGGGATTGAGCGCGGTAATCGGCGTCAATATGTGCATCTTCGGTTAGTTGAGCCTGGCGTGAATGAACCTCGATTTCAGGGGGTACAGGCGCTTCAACAGGAGGGTCGCGTGATTTTACCTGTCGAATTTGCAGGAAATCGCGTGAGTCCTGAGAGTCGTGCAGCGATTCAGGCCGTCGCATCGGATTTGAAATCGCTAGGCACAGATGAACTGGCGATTATCGCGTATTGTGCGGTGACGCCCAGAGGGTCGCTCGAGGATGCTCTAGCACAATCAACCGCTCGTGCCGAGCATGTTCAGTCATTGCTTCGTGAGTCCGGACTCATGATTGAGGAAGCCTATGGCTTCGGACCACTCGTTGCTCCGGCCGGCTTATCGCCAGATCGAGTTGAAATCGTCAAATTTCGGTAGGTGATTCGACCAGCGATGAGAGGGAGTTCGTGGATACACTTTGCGCATGATGAGCGAACACATGGATGATGTTGTCTCGAGCCAAGTTGCTCGGCAGGTCCTGGATTACTGGTTTACCGAATACGCCAGTGGAAATCTTGCAGAAAAGCAGGATAAACGATGGTTTTTGGGTGGTGATCAGGTTGATCGAGAGATTGGTCAACGATTTGGGCATCGTGTTGAGCTTGCGCTGGCAGGTGGCTTTAAAGATTGGGAAAGTGAGCCAGAAAGTCGTCTGGCGCTGATTATCCTGCTTGATCAATTTACCCGGAATATCTTTCGTGGAACGACTCGCGCATTTTCTGGCGATTCGCGTGCGGTGAAACTGGCCCGTCGTGGCCAAACATCCGGTATTTTCGATGACTTACCGCTGATTCAGAAGGTGTTCGCCTTGATGCCTTTGGAGCATAGTGAACTGCTATCGGATCAAGCATTGTGTGTCCAAGGAATGACTCATTTACATGAGCTGGCACCAGATGAGGACAAGCCAAGATTTCAGTCATTTGTGGATTATGCGCTAGAACACAAAGCGATCATTGAGCGCTTTGGTCGATTCCCCCACCGAAATGCGGTGTTGTCTCGGGTATCGACCGACAATGAAAGACGTTTTCTCACTAGCGCAAAGACTTACAGGCAGAGTGTTGCGACACCGTGAAAATTTATTCACCACGGCAGGTGGCGCAAACTATCTTGGATGGATTCGCTGCTTATCGCCATTAGTTCATCAATATTATCTTGTGCGCGCGGACTCGTTTTGAAGAGCAAGCGTGGCGGGACGCTCAAAAGGCTGCCCAGGCGCCTATATCACCAAAGTGTTTGAGATGATTGAGATCTAACCGAACGGTCGAACCGGTGAATACGGCCCAGAAGATGACTTGGATGAAGATCCAGGCTGTGTTTGGCCAGTCGGTTGTTAGTCCTTGGAGGAGCATGCGAAATGCTCTGGTGGATCTAGAGGAAAACGGACTTCACCCTCAGGGATCTCAAGAATGAGTGTCTGTGCACCATGTGTTGCGGCATAGCAGCAAAGCCTTGGAGTCAACCAGCTGGCCTCATCGTCTGAGAGTCTCAAGAGATTGATGCGCATTTCACCATCAGTGGTCTGCGGCTCAATAGCGACTAACAAAGTTGGTGTATCGAAGCGGAGTGATTCGGCATCGAGGGGCATTAACGTTTTTTCCCGATCACCTGTTAGTGTCATGGTTCGATGTGGAATGCCCGCATCGTCAAAAATCGGACCGTCTGGCAAGAATCCATGATTCGCGTAAAAACCCATGGCGGTAATTTGTGCGCCAAGGGTTGGTGTGTTGCCTGCTTTTTGGATTTCTGTGATTGCCGCTCGCAATAATTTACTACCGATGTTTTTGTGTCGGACCTCTTTCAAAACCGCCATGCGGCCAATTTTTGTGAGATCTAAGATGCGCGCACAGCCCACAGGTTCACCATCGCGTTCGGCAAGCAAATGGATTGCCTCTTGATCAGCAGGGTCCCACTCATCAGAGGGGTCGATCTGTTGCTCCTCGATGAAGACTTGGGTTCTGATCGACTGGAGTGCCTCTTGAGCTGTTGCCCAAGTGACCTCACGTACCATCGTTCTCGGACAGTATGAGTGACTCTGTTCGGATGAGGTCGAAGATGGTGTCACGCCAGAGGCCTTCCAGCTTCCGGATGTCACCCGATTGAATAGTGCGCGTATTGGCCAGGTGAAGCAGTTCAGAAGGCGTTTGATCACCGATCCGTTCTCCGTTTACATAAAGTGTTTGTTTGACATAGGCCATCCGACAGCCCGGAGCCAGCTCCCATTGTGTCACCGAAGTAATCATTGGGTCGATGTCTTGCTCGTCGATTTCCTGAGCCAGATCGATCTCGAAATAGGGGGTTGTCACCCGTGTTGCCAAGAGATGTTCGAGGACATTTGGCTCGTTTAAGTATCGCATGATGGCCTCTTTGGCCTTGTCCAGATCGCTTACGAGGATCTCGGCGGGAGCGCCATTCATTGATCTACCAGCATCATCGAATCGAATCTGTTGTTGATGACTGCCGAGAGTTTCCAATGCGCCTTCAAGCAGGGCGCCTGCATCGGGTGCCCGAAAGCCGAGCGATAGAGTCATGCAGTCCGGATCAAGGCTGACACCATGATGAATCATATGGGGCGGTAAATAGAGGACATCTCCTGGACTTGCGATCCAGGTGGTTATCGGTTCTTGTGGTTCGACCAATGCGAGTGGTTGGTTTGGAACCATCGGTGTCTCATCGGTTGCCCGCGGTCCGATTTCCCATTGTCTGCGACCGTTTAACTGAATGAGAAAGACGCTAAATTGATCATAATGCCGCCCAACGCTACCATCGATTGAAGCCCAAGACAGCATGCAGTCCTCAAACCGCCAATGTGGCAACCAGGTCATGGATTGACGGATCTGATCGTATTCCGGGAACAAATGTTCAAGCGCGTTTATGAGCGCTGTCCAGGGTTTTTTCGGCACTGAAAATGAATTGAATGGACCATGTTCGAGTGTAAACGGTGACCCTTCGTTGCCTGTTAACAATCGGCTTGGCAGGTCGGTTTCAGTGAGAATTTGGATCAGTGTCTCGGTATCTGGAACCAAGGTACTGACGTCCACGGCCTGTTCAAGGATGACAGGAGTGGTTTGCCAGTAGCGCTGTAGGGTGTGTCCATCAGCGAGTGACACACCCTGTAGCCGCTCGACGGTCATACGTTTCTTGCCTGAGCCTCAGCAGATCCAGTGTAAGTCAGCGGTGTCATCTCAAGTAGTGCTTGCTTGGCATCCTCTGGAATATCGAGGTTTCCAATAAAGGCTCGTAATGACTCTTCGTCGATTGGCTTGCCACGGGTTAACTCTTTTAACCGCTCGTATGGTTTTTCAATTCCATAGCGGCGCATGACGGTTTGTACGGGCTCTGCCAGTACTTCCCAACGTTTTGCGAGATCTTCGGTGATGACAGCAAGGTTAATCTCAAGCTTATTGAGTCCCTTCAATGATGCTTCATAAGCAATTAGCGAGTGTGCTGCGCCGACACCCACGTTTCGAAGGACCGTTGAATCCGTTAGATCACGCTGCCAACGCGAGACTGGAAGCTTCGCGGCTAAATGTTCAAATACTGCATTGGCAATTCCGAGATTCCCTTCGGAATTTTCAAAATCGATTGGATTGACTTTGTGTGGCATCGTTGATGAGCCGACTTCTCCGGCGACCGTCCGCTGTTTGAAATAATCAAGTGAGATATAACTCCAGAGATCACGGTCAAGGTCGAGCAGGATCGTATTGTACCGTTTAAGGGCGTCGAAATACTCCGCAACACAATCGTGTGGCTCAATTTGTGTGGTGTAAGGATTGAATGTCAGACCCAGATTAGTGATCACACTGTCTGCGTGATTAGCCCAGTCGACCTCTGGGTAGGCAGACAGATGTGCGTTGTAGTTACCGACAGCACCATTGAGTTTCCCTAACAGCTGTAGTGCTTCGAACTGGATGAGCTGACGCTCAAGCCGGGCGACCACGTTTGCGAATTCTTTACCCACGGTTGTTGGAGAAGCACTCTGTCCATGCGTGCGCGACAGCATCGCATGTGCCGCCCAGTCGTTGGCTTTTTCGCGTAAAAAATCGATGATTTCCCGCATTTTTGGTGCCAGTACGTCATCGCGCATGCGGGTCAACATCAGACCGTATGAGAGGTTATTGATGTCTTCGCTGGTGCAGGCGAAATGAACAAATTCGGAGATGGCGTTGAGCTCTGGATTGACTGCGAATTGCTCTTTGATGAAGTATTCGATCGCTTTCACATCATGGTTCGTTGTGCGTTCAATCGCTTTGATGCTCTCACCATCTGTTACAGAAAAATCAGCAACAATGGCATTGATGTCCGCAATCGCTTGCTCTGACAGCGGTGGTACTTCGTTGATCTGTGGGTTACTTGCTAACGATTTGATCCAAGCTAATTCGACTTCGATGCGCGCGCGTATCAAGCCAAATTCACTGGCAATTGGACGCAATGCGTCGACTTTGGAGGCGTATCTGCCGTCAATCGGTGAGATTGCGGTCAGCGTGGATAGAGTCATGTTGTTCCTATAATCCGATGGATTCTAATTCCTTGAATACGCGGCTTCGCTGAAATAACAGCGCCAGACGACCACCGCCGAGTTGTCGATACAGCATGGCGGCGCGGATTCCGCTTAAGAGGAGTGCCCGTACTTTAGCAGGATTGTTTCCCTGTTGCAGATGTCGGCCATGGTTGCCGGTCACCATGATCCGGAATTTAAGCGTCGATACCGTTTCTTGGTAAGCGGTGTTGAGCGTTTCGATGACTGATTCATGCGTCGACCCGAGTTGCTCGGCCTTTTGCACAGCGACCTCCAGATGCCCACGGAGTTGATTCAGGAGTTGGGGTTGCTTTGCAAGTTGTCGTTCGACTTGCATCAAGCTAATAAAATACCGGATCACTTCTGGATATTTCCTGTTACCGCCGCGACCGAGCATCTCTGTGATCAATTTTGATCCAGGCTTTAGATGATCAAGGGAACCACCATAGACATCCAGTGGCGTGTCGGGTGTCAAGTTGAGTGTGCTCTGGATCAATAACTCAAATTCATCGTGCGGCACGAGGCCGGTGTTTGCCAAGCGGTCGACCAGATGCGCTGTCATGGCCAGAGCACACAGCGGATACAGACGGTTTGGGTTACTCATAGACCGCTTCCTCAATGACAGCACCACCCAGACACACTTCACCATCGTAGATTACCACCGACTGTCCGGGTGTGACTGCACGTTCCGGTTGCTCAAAGGTTAAGTGTAGATTAGACCCCTGCATTTCAATCGCACAGGGTGCGTCAGGTGCCCGGTAGCGCACTTTGGCGGTAAATCGTCCGGGGAGGATTGGAGGCTCGCCAATCCAGTTGATCTGGTGTGCTGTAAGTCCTTTTGCCAAAAGTTTTGGGTGATTTGTACCTTGAACAACCACCAGATCATCGGTTTCAAGACATTTTTCAGCAACGAACCAAGGCGCATCTGAATAATTTTTGAGACCACCGATACCAAGTCCTTGGCGTTGACCGAGAGTGAAGAACATGAGCCCCTCATGACGTCCGATGATATCTCCTGAGTCGGTGACGATATTGCCAGGTTTTGGCTTGACGTAGGTCTTTAGAAAATCGCTAAACCTGCGCTCGCCGATAAAACAGATACCGGTCGAGTCTTTTTTCCGTGCCGTGATAAATCCCTGAATCTCGGCGATTTCTCGAACCTTGGGTTTCAGTAAATTCCCAACAGGGAACAGTGACGCATTGACCTGCTCCGCGGTCAGCGCCCAGAGGAAATAGCTTTGATCTTTATTGCGATCAAGACCGCGGTAGAGCGGATTTTTCCCCTCCACTCGGCGCACGTAGTGACCGGTTGCGATTGAATTAGCGCCGAGATCACGGGCATAGTCGAGGAACGCGCGGAATTTAATTTCGCGATTACACAAAATATCGGGATTGGGTGTGCGACCCGCATTCACCTCGGAGAGGAAATGTTCAAACACATCATCCCAATATTCGGCCGCAAAGTTGACGCGATGGAGCTCAACGCCGAGCGTATCAGCAACTTGTTCTGCATCCTTGAGATCCTGAATTGCCGTGCAATACTCGGTGCCATCATCTTCATCCCAGTTTTTCATGAACATACCGCTAACGGCATATCCTTGTTCTTTGAGTAGATAGGCTGTGACTGAGGAATCAACGCCGCCGGACATGCCGACGATGACTTGGGTGTCTTTGTTTTGCATGCGTGGATTCTACCCGAGTTGCATCGATCACTCGATACTCGCCGGACGATAAATCGCCTAACTGATAATCACCCATGGCGACGCGGACCAGTCGAAGCGTGGGGAATCCAACGGCAGCAGTCATCCGACGGACTTGGCGATTTCGTCCCTCATTGAGAGTCATTTCGATCCAGGTGGTCGGGATATTTTTTCGAAAGCGAACCGGTGGTTCGCGATCAGGAAGGGGTGGTGGGTCAATTCGGTGGCATCGAATCGCATGTGCCGGGCCGTCGTTCAGTTGTATCCCTTGTTCGAGTCGTTGACAGGTCTCTGCATCGATTGTGCCGTCGACTTGGACCCAATAGACCTTGTGTTTGCCATATTTTGGATGTACCAGACGATCTTGTAGGCGTCCGTCGTCGGTGAGAACGAGCAAACCCTCTGAGTCTTTATCAAGCCGACCCGCGGGATAAACATCTGGGATCGGTACATGCCCCCTTAATGTCAGGCCCTCGCCGCTGAATTGACACAGCGCTCCGAAGGGTTTGTAGAACAATACAAGCATACCTATCCCAAAGAACAAGATAATCACCGAAGTGGTCGGACCAAAACAATGGTATGATCCGCGCCCGCAAACAAACGTGATTCAGCACAATAGGAGAAAAGGATGGGATACCAACACATCCAAGTGCCGACGTCAGGCGAAAAGATCACTGTGAACCAGGATGGATCGCTTAACGTGCCAAATAACCCAATCATTCCATTTATTGAAGGCGATGGTATCGGAGTTGATATTACCCCGCCAATGATTGAGGTTGTCAATGCAGCCGTGGAGAAGGCCTACGGTGGTTCGAAGTCCATTTCATGGATGGAAGTGTATTGTGGTGAAAAGTCGGTTGCGACATATGGCGCTGACGAATGGCTCCCAGATGAGACCCTTGAAGCCTTCAAAGAATACAAAGTCGGTATCAAAGGTCCCCTCACCACACCAGTTGGGGGTGGTATACGGTCGTTGAACGTGGCATTACGTCAGCAGTTGGATTTGTATCTTTGCTTGCGTCCTGTGCGTTATTTCACAGGTGTTCCAAGTCCTGTGAAAGAGCCAGAAAAAACCAACATGGTGATTTTTCGTGAGAACTCTGAAGACATCTATGCGGGAGTCGAGTATCAGGCAGGAACGCCAGAAGCGGATAAATTGATTGATATCCTTCGTAACGAATTTGGAGTCACGAAAATCCGTTTCCCAGAAAACTGCGGTATTGGTATCAAGCCTGTATCGGAAGAGGGTACGAAGCGGCTTGTCCGAAAGACATTACAGTACGCGATTGATAATGATCTGCCGAGTGTGACGTTGGTCCACAAGGGCAACATCATGAAATTCACTGAAGGTGCGTTTAAAGATTGGGGTTATGAGCTCGCTCGTGAAGAGTTTGGCGCAACCCTCCTTGACGGCGGCCCGTGGTGCGCAATGAAGAATCCAAAGACTGGCAATAACATCGTGATTAAAGATGTGATCGCGGATGCCATGCTGCAGCAGATCCTCCTGCGGCCGGCTGAGTACAGTGCGATTGCGACGTTGAACCTGAATGGCGATTACCTGTCGGATGCGTTGGCGGCTCAGGTCGGTGGTATTGGTATCGCACCAGGTGCCAACATCGGTGCGGAAGTTGCAATTTTTGAAGCGACTCACGGAACAGCGCCGAAATATGCAGGTCAAGATAAAGTGAATCCCGGTTCACTGATTTTGTCTGCCGAAATGATGCTGCGTCACTTGGGATGGTTCGAGGCGGCTGACCTGATCATCGACGGAATGGAAGGTGCGATTGGATTAAAGAAAGTGACCTATGACTTCGAGCGTTTGATGGATAATGCGACACTCGTTTCATGCTCTGAGTTTGGTCAGGAAATGATCAATCACATGTAAGCGGATGCTCGGTTGGAAACCTCGGCAGCGAGTGCTCCCGAGGTTTTTTTATCGCTCAAACTTGGTAGGTCTGCGTGACGAGCCCTTGTCGATATGCCCAACTGTAGTCAAATGCATCTTGAGTTGGACCTTGCTGCCAGAGTATCTCAAGACGATCAATCGCCTCATCCCACGTTGGGTAAGGTGTATCGTTCGCAAACCAGGCAACCGATAGTGCTCGACCCACATTTGTGAACCAGTGATCACGCGCTGTCATGATTTGTCGATGTGATTGACTGAAAACAAATACATAGAGCGCATCCAAGCTGTCCCGTGTGGAAAGATTGACGATGAAATCTGAACCCAGCCGTTGTCCAATGATTGGATAGTTTTCATTGAGTTCCCGCCAGATAAAGCCAGGTGACGATTCTGCAAGTCGCTGTATGTGCGGAACCGCATCAACGAAGGATTACATTTCGAGTGCATCCTTCGAATATTTCATTTTTGCAACATTGAATTGATAAATCATGGTTATCGCGAATGATTTTTTGCGAAGAATATTGGCATCAAATTTTCCGTTATGTTTCTCTTTACTTGCCCAGTTTAGTCCCCATCAAATTAGTGAGTAAGAGAGGACGTTTCGATTCAATGAGCGAACCAGACATCCCAGGTTTTGATCCCGATGAGGACTACGGTTTAGCCGTTGCTCGGCCGGAACTGAAAAAGCCATCGATGTATAAAGTCGTTATGCTCAACGATGATTATACGCCGATGGAATTTGTGATTCATGTGCTGGAACTATTCTTTAATATGGATCAGGAGAAGGCGATGCAGATCATGCTAACCGTCCACACTAAGGGTGCTGCCGTCTGCGGGGTTTACCCCAAAGACATTGCGGAAACCAAGGCAGAGCATGTGGTTGAGTATGCGAAAGAAAATCAGCATCCTTTAATGTGTCAGATTGACGTCGCTGAGGATTAAGAAGGAGAACTGTATGTTGAGCCGCGACCTCGAAGTCACCTTAAATAGTGCGTTCAAGCGCGCCAGGGAGCTTCGTCATGAATACATGACTGTCGAGCATCTGTTGTTTGGGCTATTGGATAATGCATCAGCGGTTCAGGTCCTCAATGCCTGCGGTGCCGATTTATCAAAGCTCCGCGAAGAGCTTGAGCAGTTTGTGGTGCAGACAACCCCAGGCCTTCCTGAAGACTCAGAACGTGATACCCAGCCGACTTTGGGATTTCAACGGGTGCTTCAGCGTGCTGTGTTCCATGTGCAGTCCTCAGGTAAGCAGGAAGTCACTGGTGCCAATGTGTTGGTTGCGATCTTTTCGGAGCAAGAATCGCAGGCTGTTTATTTCCTGAAGCAGCAAGAGATCGCACGAATCGATGTCGTGAACTACATCAGTCATGGGATTGCCAAGTCTGAAGAAACCGGGACAGACGGTGAAAGCGAATCGAAATCGCAAACAAATCAGGCGGCATCAGGTGACGAGCGCACATCCAATCTCGATGGTTACTGCACCAATCTGAATTCAGAAGTGAAAAAGGGACGTATCGATCCATTGATCGGTCGCGATGAGGAACTGTCTCGCGTCATTCAAACACTGTCGCGTCGTCGTAAGAATAATCCATTGCTTGTCGGGGAAGCGGGCGTCGGTAAAACAGCGATTGCTGAAGGCTTGGCTTATCGGATCGAAGAAGGTCAAGTCCCAGAGGTGATTCATGATGCCGTGGTCTATTCGCTCGATTTGGGATCGTTGTTAGCCGGTACCAAGTATCGCGGCGATTTCGAGAAGCGCCTGAAAGCTTTGCTGGGCGAACTGGAAAAAGAAAAACACGCCATTTTGTTCATTGATGAAATACACACCATCATAGGTGCTGGTGCTGCCTCGGGCGGAGTGATGGATGCATCCAATTTGCTGAAGCCTTTGCTGTCATCTGGGCAGTTGAAATGCATTGGGTCGACCACGTTTCAGGAATTCCGGGGGATTTTTGAGAAAGATCGCGCCTTGGCGCGCCGATTCCAGAAGGTGGATGTTCTTGAGCCTTCAATCGAGGACACGATCAAGATCCTTAACGGTCTGAAGTCTCGGTTTGAGGAGCACCATGAACTGCGTTATACCAAGGCTTCATTGACGTCAGCTGTTGAATTATCCGCAAAATACATGAGCGATCGACACTTACCGGATAAGGCGATCGATATCATTGATGAGGCGGGTGCCATGCAGCGGCTGATGCCGCCATCACGTCGTAAAAAGGTGATTGGGGTGCCGGAGATCGAAGCAGTTGTTGCAAATATTGCACGGATCCCACCGAAACAGATTTCGAAATCGGATTCTGAAGTGCTTGAGAATCTTGAACGTGATCTGAAGTTGACAGTTTTTGGGCAGAACGAAGCCATCGAACGGATGAGTTCCGCAATCAAGTTGTCGCGAGCGGGACTCAAGCAGGAAGGAAAGCCGGTTGGATGTTTCCTGTTTGCGGGGCCGACAGGTGTTGGGAAAACAGAAGTCAGCCGACAGTTATCGCGGACGCTTGGGATTGAGTTGGTTCGCTTTGATATGTCCGAGTACATGGAACGGCATACAGTCAGTCGTCTGATTGGTGCGCCTCCGGGCTATGTCGGTTTTGATCAGGGTGGATTGTTGACAGAAGCGATCACCAAGAACCCACATTGCGTGTTGCTGCTTGATGAGGTCGAAAAAGCGCATCCGGACGTCTTTAATCTGCTGTTGCAGGTCATGGATCATGGAACCTTGACCGACAACAACGGACGAAAAGCTGACTTCCGTCATGTGGTTTTGATCATGACCACGAATGCCGGTGCTGAGAGTTTGTCAAAACGCTCGATTGGATTCAGTGAGCAGGATCAGACAACGGATGCGATGGAGGCGATCAAGCGTCATTTCACACCGGAGTTTCGTAATCGCCTAGATGCGATCGTTCAGTTTGGTGCACTGAATGAAGAAGTCATTGAGCAAGTGGTTCACAAATTCATCGCTGAGCTACAAGCACAGTTGGATGATCGTAAAGTATCGATTGAATTAGATGAGTCCGCGATGCGTTGGCTTGCCAAGCGCGGTTATGACAAGGCGATGGGCGCTCGTCCGATGGCGCGACTCATCCAAGATTCGATTAAGCGGCCTTTGGCTGATGCCATCTTGTTTGGTGAATTGGCCGGTGGTGGCAGCGTCCTGGTGACAGCCGACATGAACGACGAGCTTGCGTTCGAAATGACGCCTCGTGTTGTGAAATCGAAAGAAACTGCGTGAGATTAGGACATCCCGTTCACTCCGGGATGGCGAGAGATCAGCGTGCCCGGAAGGTGATACGACCCTTAGTCAGGTCATAGGGTGTGAGTTCAACAGTCACTCTGTCACCAGTCAGGATTCGAATGTAGTGCTTCCGCATTTTCCCTGAGATGTGTGCTGTGACGACATGACCATTGTCGAGTTCGACACGGAACATTGTATTTGGCAACGTATCGACAATCGTGCCTTCCATTTCAATTGAATCTTCTTTTGCCATTTGGCTCCCTTCGAGCGTGATGAAAGGCGCGATTATGCCCGCTTACTCCGCACGAATCCACCTACTGTTGATGAGCATCTCGATTGGGCGGTACTCATTTTTATAAGCCATCTTTTTTGAATCGCGAATCCAATACCCTAAATAAACGTAGCGAAGCTCGAGACTGCGGGCGATTTCGATCAGCTGCAAAACCATCAGGCGCCCCAGACTTCGCGAATCAAATTGAGGGTCCGGATCGAAGAATGAGTAGATTGCTGAGAGTCCATTGCCTGGGATTTCGTCGAATAATGTGACCGCGATGAGACGGTCCTCGAGGCGCGCTTCAAGGAAGAATGCGTGATCTGAGCTTGAGGCGAGAAAGGATTCATATTGCGATGGTGAGGGTGGATACATATCACCATCTGCGTGACGTGCCTCGATATACCGACGATACAAGTCATAACGCGCTTCATCCAAAACTGGTGTGCGAGCGATGAAGCTGACATCCTTATTTTTTTTCAGTGTGCGGATTTGCCGACGTTTGGGTTGGAATGATGTAACGGGAACCCGCACTGAAATACAGGCAGTACACTGTGCACAGTGTGGCCTGTAGGTGTAGCGACCGGATCGCCGAAATCCGGATTCGGCCAGCTTAACGACCTGCTCGCTGGTCAAGGTCGTGCTGGGTTCGACAAACAAAGTCGTTGCCTCTTGTCCGTGGAGGTAACTGCACGGATGGGGTGCGGTGGCAAAAAATTTCAGTGTTTCAAAACCACTCATACGGTGAGCTCGTTAATCCGTTCAACAAATTCAGCGCGTTTGATCAGGCTAGCACCGAGTGACTCAAGATGCGACGTTGGAACCTGGCAATCGATGAGT
>CAJWFL010000028.1:0-18043 GCA_913031455.1 uncultured Gammaproteobacteria bacterium | reverse complement strand
ATCTCCTTTGTCAGGCAATTCCATTCGGAACTCATTTTATGTGGCATGTTTGTAATGCATTGGTTTTATTCTGGATTGTGAGAGCTCACCAAAGCATTTTGGAGAAAACCTATTGACCGATCTGAATAGTCTGAGGGTGAGGGGAAAATCTTAATCCCTTGTCTTAGGCAACCAAAGGTTCATATATGTGATAACATTAGCGACTCATAGGCTTGCAGCTCACCTAATGCGGTAGAATTTCCCTGCTGTTCCGGATACCTGACTTTTCAGGTGAATCATGCAAGGCGGAGTTCGCTTCTTAGCTGGTTCAAGTTACTCGATAAATGCGGCTGCAACGTCGTTTACAGACTCAAATCGGGAGAAAAAGAAATAGAGTGATATCGACATTGCGATAAACCCGTAAAGTAAAAGCCAACTAGAAATACGCATCCTTAAAATACGTCACAGAAAAGCTTGTCTTAACACTACTCTGACAACTATGAGAATTCACTCTTTTGCAAATCTGGGCAGGCACTATAAGTATCAGTATCAGTATCAGTATCAGTATCAGTATCAGTATCAGTATCAAAAGACTAATCAGCCCTCCCCCGGGGTGTCTTTGAGGGGTGGCCCCTATTTAGTTAGCAATAATTCAAACAAAAATTGAATTTCAGTAGCTTATGATATCTTTTTTAAATGGGCTTTTAGAAGATATAAGTAATACGTTCGGTGTCTGTTCGGGACACTATTGATTCAGTTTTCGACGATCAATTCCCAAGAACTCGGTCATCGAATGACCGAGTGCCCCAGGGATAGAGAATAATCAAACACGATGCAGGCGATGCAAAGTGTTTAGAACCAGGACAGTGGGTTCCACCAAGTGCTGCCGTCCCCATCTGCATCGGATTCAGCTTTGGAATCCTCGACCGTCGTCTCCGAATTTTCAGCACCGATCTGAGCCCATTCAGGAGCAATCGAATTATAGGACGCACATCCACTGAGGGAGATCAACAGCAGCGCAAGAACAGACGGAGTCACCAGTTTTTTCATAGGTTCATATCTCATTGGATTGGAGCCACAAAGCATACACCAAACAAGCGTTTGGCTGTTAAGTTTTGCTCGCATCGGGAGGATTCATCATTGAAGGCAATCGGTCAAAAGGACGGCAGGAATGGGTCTAGAACAGAGACTCCTTGCTCTGAAAGCCTAGACCTACCAGATAACTACGGAAGGTATCCTTTTCTGCCGAGGTCTGGATTTATATGATTAATCAGTAGCTATAAATAATCCTTTTGTCTGGACCCAAATATCCTCTGCGACAGCATTTTCAAGATGGGGAACTAGGGTGTTGATCAGGCTTTTGCCGAACACAAAGTAACCCGTTATTGAAACGAACGCGCGTAGCACGACAATTAACGGAAAATTGAGATCGATGCTCGAGTCTGATGCGACAAGCGCCATGTCCACACCGGTTTGAGCCAGATTCGAGTGAAACGCATTATCAGAGCGAGAAAAAATTCCAAAAGCTCACAAGGGAAAACATTGAAACTGGCACTTCTGGAAATTCTTGAACAAGCACGTTGCCACCGATCGTGATGATCAGAAAACACGCAATGAAAGTTAACGCACAATAATTCGCGAAGCTTTCAGAATACGAGACTTTCCCTTGAAGTTTTCTCGCGATCGTCAAATCGTCAGATTCGATCACGTGCATTGCTTTTAACCGACTCTTGATCAGAGCGCGCAGTAGATACAGGCCCGGAATGGCACCCGCCAAAGAAAACCACAAATAGGAGTTTGCGTGCTGATAGACGATCTCGTGGGAAATAGTACCAACAAGCAATCCGAGGAGCGCAGCAGTACCGATTGGCTTTTCAGCCTTTTCATGATTCGGAACATCAACCATTCCGCCCTCATCCCGTGTTCCATGCTAACTTGAGCTTACAAGGTTTCAGGACCAGCGACAACACAGGATCGCCGGGTGATAAATATACCGCGCGTCCGTGAAGATCGATTTCAATCGATCAACCAGTACAACAGTGGCCCTAAGCCACTACTGTACTTAGAATCGGATACCCAACAAAAATCGGGCGATCAGGCCCTTCCGGCCAACCTCATGACTTGATAGCGATTTCTTCCACCGCTTCGCCTTGATTTCTTGGTTCGCGAGACGTTCATACGAACGAACAACCGCTCGACCGACACCAACTGGGATCATAACTAACACCTCCAACCTGTTACTTTGGCGCCAGAATACACGCACAAAATGCATAATGCAAATAGTGCGCTAAAAAAAATACACTACAATTCAACGAGTTTCATAATTAATACGCATTATTTGCGATAAAAAGAAATGAAGTACCCTCTCTGTAAAAGGCATCAGGTGGCCGTTACGATGCTCAATCGACCATCATTTTCGGTCCAAACTTTGATGGTTTACAACGCCTTCAGACAATGTGGACATGAGTATTACGCATTTTGTTCGCCTAATTGTCACAGAAATTTCACAAAATCGCCGGGCCAACTGTTGATAATGTCGTCGCAGTCAGAAGGTTGAGCCGATCACATGAAACCCAGCGAATTCAAAGCCTGGCGAAAAGACAATCAATTGACTCAGGAGCAGGCAGCCAAAAAGCTCGGCCTGAAAAAACGAACGATTCAATACTACGAGAAAGGGAAACGAGACGGCAAAGATTTTAAAATTCCCAAAACGACAGAGTTGGCGTGCTACGCTCTCTCCGTGGGGATCGAACACTATTTTGGCCCACAGTCATTGAACAGTGATGAGAAATAACGCGCCTACTGATTAAAGTCTCACAATATTCACCAATTGCTTTGGCTTCACACCCAACCACTGCCGCACTAGCGTCCCGATCTCTCGTTGCAATGCACTTCGCAAGCCATCATCCGATTGTAAGATTCTCGAATTCTGCTCAGATAGGATCTCTTCGATCGCATATCTCAGGTCGCCATCGAGCGTCTCTGAATCAATATCTCCTGATGGCACACCAACAAACTGAACCTGTGGTTCCGTTGCCAATCGTGCCTTCTTATCAAGCACAACGGTCACAGTCATCAGCCCACCATCGGCCAACGCACGACGCTCGGAAAGCGCTCGATCGTTCAAAGGAATCAGGCTCGATCCAGATAAGCCAAGCCGTCCTGTCTGTACGCGTGCAATGCAATTCACACCGGTCGAATCCAAATGAAGTACATCACCGTTAACGACGCGAGCTGATCCCAATCCCATCTCATCAGCAAGTTGCGAGTGAGAAGCCATATGCCGCTCCTCACCATGAACTGGAATCACGACCTTTGGTCGCAATGCGCGATACATCCAACGCAGTTCATCTCGACATGGATGACCTGATACATGAATCGGAGCATCTTGCTCAGTGATTACCCTCACCTTTTTGAGTGAGAGAAGGTCATAGAGTCGATACAGTTTTTTCTCGTTTCCCGGAATTACCTTCGAAGAGAACACGACGGTATCATCGGGCTCGAGTAGCAAATCTTGATGCTCGCCTTTAGCCAATCTCGCAATCGCCGCTCTTGGCTCACCTTGCGAGCCTGTCGCTAAAATCAGCTGCTCTGACTTCGGTAGATAATCCAGATCTTCAGTGGGCACCAGGTCAGGAAAGTTTTTGAGGTAGCCTGTGGCCTTGGCAGTTTGCAAATAGTTGAACAAACTGCGTCCAAGCACCGTAATCCGACGGCCTGTCTCTTGCGCGATATCTCCCAAGCTCGCAAGGCGGGCTGTATTCGAAGAAAAACAAGTCACAGCAACACGATTTGGCTGTGAAGCGATCACCTCATGCAATGCCTTTCGGCACTCAGTTTCTGAGCCAGACCACCCCTCAACAGTTGCGTTAGTTGAATCACCGATCACAAACTCGATCCCCGACTCACCAAGTGATAGTAGACGACTGTCATCGTAATGCTCGCCCTCGATCGGATGCGGATCAAGCTTCCAATCACCTGTGTGGAAGACGGTTCGACCCGCAGCTCGTATGACAAGCGCATTGGGCTCTGGAATCGAATGGGTGAGAGTCACCCACTCTAATTGGAAGCCACCTAACTCGAGCAAAGAACCCGGTAATACTTCATGTAAAGGAACTTGATCGAGTAGACCAGCCTCTCCGAGTTTGCGTCTGGCAACCGACGCGGTAAACGGTGTGCAGTAAACCGGGGCCTTCAGCTGATTCCATAAATAATGTAGCGCTCCAACGTGGTCCTCATGCGCATGCGTGATCACAATACCAACGAGTTGATCACGAACTGACCGAAGCGCAGAAAGATCCGGACAGATCACATCGATACCGGGCGGTGTTGAGTCGTCAGCAAAAGTGATTCCGACATCAACGATTAGATATTGGCCATCACAACAATACACATTGAAATTCATCCCTATCTCGCCAGATCCGCCGAGTGGAATGAAATACAACTGCTCATCAATGAATGGAACTTGAGAAAAATTAGCAAACGGCTTCAAAATACTGTACATATATCCAGTCAAAAATTGAGAGGTTCCATTATGGTAACGATCTTATTGCCACAGACCAAACACTCACAACCGCTTGCGGCGGCTGATGTAGAACATGAATTAGTGGAGTCATTGGAGCGTATTGCAATTGTTGGCTGGGTGTCATGTGGACAGCCGATCGATATGTTTACTCAACAAGAGTCAGTCGAAGTGCCATCAAAGCTGGTGCGCAAAAATACCTATGCCTTGCGCGTTCGAGGCAATTCGATGGTCGATGCGAATATTCTGGACGGCGATGTTGTGATCATCGAACAATCTCAAATCGCAGAAATTGGTGAAAGAGTCGTCGTTCGAATCAACCAAAAAGAAGTTACCTTGAAGACGCTCAGGCTTGATCAGGACGGCGTTAAATTAATTCCCGCAAACAGCACAATGAGCCCAATCGTCCTTAATAATGCAGATGTCGAAGTGGTAGGCATTGTTCGCGGTGTGATTCGTGACCGAATTTAATCGGCAAGCATCTCAAGATAATCGACCGTAACAGGTTTACCGTCTCCCCGATCGGCAAGACTCTCAACGACTGCGGTTGCTTTCGATAAGTCGTGCTCAATCGTGTAGAACGATGGACTGGCAAGACAGCGCAACCCAGCCCCTCTGGCGGCGGTTACTCCAGCTTTCGCATCCTCGATTGCGATTGCCTCGCCAGAATTCAGACCCAGTTTCTCGAGAGCAACTCGATACACCTTAGGATCCGGCTTTTTCTCAGGCACAGTGATTCCGCCAACCAAAGCTTCAAACCGTTCGAGTCTCAATGCGCCTCCCACGGCCCGATCTAAAGCGTCGACGTTCGCCTCCGTTGTTGTTGTTGCTATTGCTAAGCGGATCGATCGCGATAAACACTCATCGATCAAACGCTCAACCCCCGGGCGTAGGGTCGCAGATTGGGGCAATAGCTCCGCGTAGAGAACGGTTTTCAATCGATGTAACGAAGCAATCTTCTCATCACTCATATCGGTCATTGATTCGGTCTGAGCGTAGTGACGAATTCGCTCTTTACCGCCGGTCACCTTCAATAATTCACGATACTGCTCAGGGGACCAAAACCATCCAAGTCCAGCTTGCTCAAACACTGTGTTGAATGCCTCGCGATGCACTTCTTCTGTTTCCGCGAAGGTACCATCAACATCAAAAATCACTGCTTTTAACATCACTATGCCGCCAAGTCTTTCAGTGCACTAAACAAATGATCAAAACTATCAATTACGACGTCAGAACCAAGTAACTCGGGTGCTGTATTGGTATACCCACCGCGGACCAAGATGCACGGCATCCCCGCATTACGAGCAGCTTTGACATCGGCAACTGAGTCACCGACCAAAACAGCTTGCCGATCTCCCGTTCCAATGCGCTCTGCACACAATAGCAAGGGTTCAGGATCAGGCTTCAGTGCGCGGTCTGGCATCGACCCGACATAGTCAGTAAAAAATGCCATCAGTTGAAGCTCATTCAAAATTGTCTCAGCAACAGGTTCAGACTTATTTGTGCACACCCCCATGGCAAAGGCGGCACCCTTAGCAGTCACCAATGTTTCACGAACAGCACGCATTGGCTTCGTCTTGACAGCAGGCGCGCTCATATATCGCGTTTTGAAGGCACCATAGAAAACCTCCTGAATATCAGCTGGGCCGCCCGTCGCCTCTAACGCACGTTCACACAGCTTCGGCATGCCATCACCAATAAATTCTTGGGTTTCTTCAATGGAGATGTGGCGCAGCCCCTGACTCGCTAGTACGGTATTCACAGCAGCCTGAAGATCAGGTGCTGAATCCACCAACGTACCGTCTAAATCAAAAACTAGGGAAAATCGACTCGCTAAGTCGCGGTAATCGGTCATCATTGGTCCTTGACTGCGTTTCGGATCGCCTGGATGTTGTCTCTGTAGGCATCAATAGACTCACCTTTAAACACCGCAGAGCCTGCGACCAATGCTGTCGCGCCGGCAGCCACAACAGATGGAGCAGTCTCGGGGGTAATGCCTCCATCCACTTCAATATCAACATCTCGGCCGCCGAGCATATCGCGAATCCGAGCAATTTTATCAACCACCGTCGGGATGAATGATTGCCCACCAAAACCTGGGTTCACACTCATCACCAACACCAAATCAACCCGATCAAGTACATAACGCAAGCAGTCTTCAGATGTGTGTGGGTTCAAGGACACACCAGCTCGACAACCTAACTCACGTATCTGCGCCAAGGTGCGATCGAGATGGTCGCAGACCTCTGCATGCACTGTGATGATATCGGCACCAGCTTTTTGGTAAGCCTCCAACAATTGATCCGGATTACTCACCATCAAGTGCGCGTCGAATACCTTATCGGTTGCACTTCGAACCGATTGAATAATTGGCGGACCAAATGTGAGATTTGGTACGAAATGTCCATCCATTACATCCAAGTGGATCCAATCACACCCTGCCTGATCAACCGCCTGAATCTCTTCTGTGAGCTTTCCAAAATTTGAGGCAAGTACTGATGGTGCAATTTTGACTTCAGCCATGTGAATTCCTTTGTATCGTTGAGTTTACAGCGTTCCTGAAGCGTACCTATGAGCCATCTCACCGAGTGGAATCGGCTTAATTTTGGACGCATTCCCAGCACAACCGAAACGTTCAAATCGGTCTGCAACCAGTGCTTCCATCGCATCCATTGCCGGCACTAGGAACTTTCTTGGGTCAAACTCTGCACGTTTTTCAGTTGCAACACGGCGGAATGCACCGGTCATTGCGAGTCGGCAATCCGTATCAATATTCACCTTCCGTACGCCGCATTTGATACCCCGCTCAATCTCCTCAACGGGTACGCCGTAGGTTTGTGGGATATCACCCCCAAACTCGTTAAACAGTTCCTGGAGATCTTGAGGAACCGAGCTCGATCCATGCATTACCAAGTGGGTATTGGGTAATTTCTTGTTAATCGCCTCGACCACGTGCATCGCGAGAATCTCCCCGTCAGGCTTACGAGAGAATTTGTACGCCCCGTGGCTAGTACCCATGGCAATCGCAAGTGCATCAACACCGGTCTTTTTCACAAAATCAACTGCTTGGTCGGGATCCGTTAACAGCTCATCTTCAGATAGCTTACCCTCAAAGCCATGGCCATCTTCTTTCTCGCCTTCACCAGTCTCGAGTGAACCAAGCACACCCAACTCTCCCTCAACAGAAGCACCGACAGCATGCGCCATTTCAGTCACTCGCTGCGTGATATCCACGTTGTACTCATAGGATGCTGGCGTTTTCGCATCGCCTTCGAGTGATCCGTCCATCATTACCGAGGTAAATCCATGTTGCATTGCTGTTAGACATGTTGCTTCGTTATTCCCATGGTCTTGATGCAACACGATAGGGACATCCGGATACATCTCAGCCAGAGCTGTCACCATTGCTTTTAGCATCGGATCGCCAGCATAAGTGCGTGCTCCGCGCGATGCCTGGAGGATGACCGGCGCATCCAACTTGTTTGCCGCCTTCATGATCGCCAAGCCCTGCTCCATATTGTTAATGTTAAACGCAGGAACTCCGTATCCACGCTCTGCTGCATGGTCGAGTAATTGTCTTAATGAGATAAGTGCCATATTTTCGTCCCCCTGATCAAGATCGCTGAATGAGACGGTCAGCGGTCTCGCAAATTGCTTCTTTTGTAATTCCAAAATGTTCATATAACTCGGGCGCAGGACCCGAAGCGCCAAAGTCAGTCATGCCAATGAACACATCCTGAGTTCGCAAATACCGATCCCAGCCGAATCCACTTAATGCCTCCACAGCGATTCGTGGTGCCGAGCCGAGTACAGACTGACGATACTGATCCGACTGTTGATCGAATAACTCCCAACACGGCATTGAGACGACAGCCACCTGTAAACCCGATGACTCCATGATTGCTGCTGCCTCAAGTGCAATCGCAATCTCAGAACCTGTCGCCATTAAAGTGATATCTCGAGCTCCGCGCACATTCTTGAGGATATAACCGCCTTTCTGTGTGAGATTTTCGTTGGTCCGTTCTGTGCGGACTGTGGGTAATCCCTGTCGTGATAATGCCATGACTGAAGGTGTCTCAGTTGATTGAAGAGCAACCTCCCATGCTTCAGCTGTCTCCACCGCATCACACGGACGGAACACCAACATGTTAGGCGTCGCGCGCAACATCGCAAGATGCTCAATTGGTTGATGCGTCGGCCCATCTTCGCCGAGCCCAATGGAGTCATGTGTCAGCACATAAATTACGCGTTGCTTCATCAATGCAGACAAACGCATCGAGCCTCGCATGTAGTCGCTGAACACGAGAAATGTCCCGCCATAGGGAATCATCCCTCCATGCAACGCCATACCATTCATGACAGCGCCCATCGCATGTTCACGGATTCCAAAATGCACATAATTACCACGGAAATTACCTGGCGTAATCGAACGCATATTCGATGTCTTGGTCAGGTTTGATCCTGTCAAATCTGCTGAGCCGCCAACCATTGAGGGCACCGCACCGTTGATCACCTCCAAGGCCATTTGTGACGCTTGACGGCTTGCGACCTTCGGTAATTCGGCCTTCAATTCCTTCTTATATCTGCGCATCCGCGTGGCTAATACTTTCGGCACTTCGCCTGAAATCGTCCTCTCAAAGCGCGATTTTTTCGGGCTCACATCAAGCCGTGACTGCCACTCATGACGGATCGATTGACCGCGACTTGCGATTGATTCCCATGCAGATCGGATATCTGCCGGTATTTCAAATGGACCATGTGTCCACCCAAGGGCATCGCGTGTTGCTTGAATCTCTTCCGCACCCAAGGGCGCACCATGTGTTTTATGACTCCCAGCCAGATTGGGTGCGCCGAAACCAATCTTCGTTTTACAAGCGATCAATGATGGCTTTCTTGATTTCTTAGCAACTTCAACGGCGGCACTCACAGCATCGATATCATGGCCATCGACTCGGGCAACTTGCCATCCTGAGGCTTTAAACCGTGCGATTTGGTTCGTCGACGTCGCAATGTCAGTTTTGCCATCGATTGAAATTTCATTGTCATCCCAAAGAACGATGAGTCGGCCAAGTTTCAAATGCCCGGCCAGGCCAATGGCCTCATGGCTAATTCCTTCCATCAGGCAGCCATCGCCTGCTATCACATAGGTGTAATGATCCACCAGCGCACGACCGAATTGCGACGCGAGTCGCCTTTCAGCCAATGCCATTCCGACGGCAGTAGTGATCCCTTGACCCAATGGCCCTGTCGTCGTCTCAATCCCTGCTGCATGGCCAAATTCAGGGTGTCCTGCAGTCCGAGCGCCAAGCTGTCTAAATTGTTTCAGTTGATCAGTACCCATATCGGAATAACCGAGTAGGTGGTTCAACGCATAGTGCAGCATCGAACCATGACCAGCGGAGAGGACAAATCGATCGCGATCTGGCCATTGCGCATCCGACGGATCAATGTTGATGTGGTCAGCAAATAAAGCAACCGCAGCATCGGCCATACCCATTGGCATCCCCGGGTGACCTGAATTGGCAGCTTGAACACAATCCATGGCAAGGAATCGAATTGCATCAGCCATCCGTTGACTTTGCGTGCGTTCCATAGAAATCTCCTTAATCGCGAAGACGACGTGATTCAGAAGCAAGCCTCCAGATCATCGGCGTCAAAATGAGTTGAAGCGCAAGCGCCATCTTTCCACCAGGAATCACAATCGAATTTGGTCGAGACATGAAGCTGTCATGAATCATCGACAAAAGGTAGGGGAAATCGATTCCACGGGGATTGGCGAACCGAATGACAACCATTGACTCATCCGGCGTTGGAATCCAACGAGCAATAAATGGATTCGAGGTATCGACGATTGGTACCCGCTGGAAATTAATATCGGTCAGAGCGAACTGTGGACAAATGTAGTGCACATAATCATGCATTCTCCGTAGGATCGTATCAGTCACCGCCTCAGTCGAATACCCTCGCTTCGACTTGTCACGGTGTAACTTCTGGATCCATTCCAGATTCATCACTGGAACAACACCGACTTTTAGGTCTGCGTATTGAGCGATATCTACCTTGTCGGTTGCGACGGCCCCGTGAAGGCCCTCATAAAATAAGAGATCAGTATCATCCTCAAAGGAGCGCCAGTCGGTAAACTTGCCAGGAGGGCAACCCCATTGCTCGGCCTCTTCATCATCATGGACGTAGGTCCGCGTGCGACCATTTCCAGTCTCGCCATAGGTTTTGAACACATCTTCAAGAAGCGCAAATTCGTTGGCTTCCTCGCCAAAATGTGAAAAGTGGTTGGCTGGGTTACCCTGTGCCTCTGCCATTTTCTTCTTCATTTCGGCACGACCAAATCGATGGAATGCATCACCCTCAATAAATGCCGCTTTCACCTTTTCCCGGAAAAAAATCTGCGCAAAGGTATCCCGTACTGTCGAGGTACCTGCTCCTGACGATCCTGTGATCGAAATAATTGGATGTTTTTGTGACATGATTTGCTCTCCGTTTATGACCGGAATAAGTTGCGATGACTAAATAGCGGTGATTGATCAAGGCCTTGTCGTGTTTCAGCTTCGTAGCTTCCGACCCAACGGACCTCCGTTTTTGATCCAAACACCAAAGCTGTACGCTCATGGATTTCTGTTGGCGTTTTTTCGAGGATTCGCGTGACGCCGTCAGTGGCAGCTCCACCGGCCTGTTCAACTAAAAATGCAACCGGGTTTGCTTCATAAATCAACCGCAGACGGCCATTTTCGTACTTGGGTCGACGATCTCCGGGATATAAAAAGATCCCACCACGGTTGAAGATTCGACCGGCGTCAGCGACCAGAGAACCAATCCAACGCATATTGAAATTGCGTTCCCGCGGACCCTCACTGCCCAATAGCAGATCACTAATATATCGCTGAACAGGCGTGAACCATTGGCGCGCATTGGAGGCATTGATCGCATATTCAGACGTTTCTTCAGATATTTCGATTGCTTCCTCGATCAAGAGAAAGATTCCTGATGTCGGGTCCATCCGGTACAGATCCGTTCCGTTACCCGTCGTCAGGTATAGCGCTGTCTGCGGGCCGTAAACAAAAAATGCAGCAGCCAGCTGTTGATCTCCAGTCTGAATCGCAGATTGCTGCAGATCGCCACCTGGATTCGGTAACACGGAGATAATTGTTCCGATCGACACGTTTACATCGATGTTTGACGATCCATCCAGCGGATCAATGGCAACAATCAGCGGGGCTGCCTCGTCAATAATCACCGCTTGGTCTTGTTCCTCGCTGCAATAGGCAGCAACGGCACCAGATGCCTGCGCTGCCACAAGGAATTCCTCGTCGGCCATTACATCAAGCGCTTTCTGCGCATCGCCATCAGCATTTTGGTCGCCAATCGTGTGACCAAGCTCTCCTCCGGCTGAAATAATTCGACTAACCTCGTGTGCTTTAGCGGCAAGCGCTGTAAATAACTCAACCAAAGCATCCTGTTGTGGCTGACCAGTTTTCAGCGACTGCAACCGAGTATCCAGTGCGATCATGTTTCGTTTTCCGTTTGGTGATGAAGTATTTATTTCAAGAGTAGTTGTACCGATACGTATTACCTAGTACAAACAATAAAAACTAAATTTAATTTTTAGGAATTCTGAATAATGCGAATCAAAAACGTGACACTCGTCCAACTTAGAACATTTTTGTCCCTTGTTCGTAACGAAAGTTTCACGAAAGCTGGACAGGATTTGGCGGTATCGCCAGCGACTGTGACCTCCCAAATCAAGCAACTCGAAGATGCTTTGGATGCGACACTCGTTTTTCGGACGACGCGATCAGTCCGTCTAACTGATGCAGGCGCCGTTCTTGCTCGGCAAGCCACCAAGATTCTTCACCTCATCGAAGCCATTCCCGAACGACTGGGCGCCGTCGAAAACTTAGAGCGAGGCGAAGTCTCCGTTGGCATTATCGGGACTGCTGGGTATGTCATGCCAAAAGTTTTAGCAGCTTATCAGGAGGAGCATCCAGGAATTCATCTGGACCTCATGATGGGTAACCGAAATACCATCTGGGATGCAATCCTCGAAGGGAAGATTGATATCGGAATCATGGGTACGCCGCCGGAGGACACCAATATCGAAAGCGAGATCATCGGCGAGCATCAGCTGATTTTTGTCGCTCATCCGAACCATCCGCTGTCGAAACTTGAACGAGAAATTACAGCCAGAGAGTTAATCCGATATCAGCTTATCGCTCGAGAAGTTGGGTCAGGAACTCGACTCGCAATGGCTGCATATTTTGGCGCGCTATTCCATCAGACAGCCCGGACACCCGTGGTACTCGACACCAACGAAGGGATCAAACAAGCTGTACTCGCTGGGATGGGAATTTCAATGCTATCAGAGGCCACATGTGAGATAGAGCTGCATCATGGCTTACTGAAACGCCTGACGGCTGAAGGCACCCCGATCCCAAGACAATGGTATGCGATTCGCGTTGCCAACATCGAACGTAATCCAGCAGAAATCAGCTTGCTCAACTTTCTAGCAACACAATACACGCAGCCCTAGGCTTGCGCTCTATATTGATGATGCACCAGCGTTTCAAGACTCACGTGATCAAGAATCTTCTCGTGGGTACTGTCTAGGATAACCGGCGCAATGACTCCCGCACGCACAGCTTCCACCCATCGCAATGCACACAAGCACCAGCGGTCCCCCGGCTTGAGACCGGGAAACTGGAATTCAGGGCGGGGTGTGATCAGATCGTTACCTTGCTCACCCGAAAAAACGAGGAATTGAGAGGTCATCACCGCACAAACAACATGGCTCCCACGATCAGAGGATTCAGTCTGACAGCAGCCATTCCGAAAGTATCCGGTGAGTGGATCCATCGAGCACGGCTTTAAAGGTTCCCCGAGGACATTCAGCTGCTTCGTATCTGTCATACCTGATACTTGGGGAGTCCTCACGCAAAAAAAACCCCGACGAGTTCTCGAGGCTTTTTCTGAGCAAGGTGGGCTAGTTAACCTGCGATAACAACTGATCCAAACTCGACTTCGCGTCACCATAAAACATCCGCGTGTTTTCTTTGTAGAACAGCGGATTCTCGATACCTGAGTACCCAGTACCTTGACCACGTTTCGATACAATGACTTGCTTCGCATTCCAAACCTCAAGGACGGGCATTCCAGCTATTGGAGAATTCGGATCCTCTTGCGCTGCCGGATTAACAATATCATTCGACCCGATGACGATCACGACGTCTGTTGAACCAAAATCCTCGTTGATTTCATCCATCTCAAGGACGATATCGTATGGGACTTTCGCCTCGGCGAGTAACACGTTCATGTGTCCTGGTAACCGGCCAGCAACTGGGTGAATCGCGAAACGAACCTCTTTCCCTTTTGCTCGTAATCGACGAGTCAACTCACTCACAGACTGCTGCGCCTGGGCAACTGCCATGCCGTAGCCAGGGACAATGATGACACTGTCAGCATCATCAAGAGCACTGGCGACACCGTCAACGTCGATTGCGATCTGTTCGCCTTCGATTTCCATTGCTGGACCTGTTGCATCACCCCATCCGCCAAGTATCACCGAGAGGAATTGTCGGTTCATGGCTTTACACATGATGTACGAGAGAATTGCTCCAGATGATCCGACAAGCGCACCAGTGACGATCAACAGATCGTTACCCAATAGGAAACCAGTCGCTGCGGCTGCCCAACCTGAATATGAGTTCAGCATCGAGACAACAACCGGCATATCAGCCCCACCAATGGCCATGACCAGATGCGCGCCCAGAAGCAGTGCAAGCACCGTCATCGCATAAAGGGTCCACGAACCCGCATGGTTCATGTACATCAGTAACAATACAAAGGATCCGCCAACCATCGCTAAATTCAGTAAATGACGGCCCGGCAAGATCAACGCTTTACCACCGATTTTTCCGGCCAGTTTGCCGTAGGCGATGATAGATCCAGTGAAGGTGACCGCACCGATAAACACACCAAGGAAGATTTCCACTTCGTGAATCACTCGCTCTGCGTTGGATGCAAAGTCATGTGTCGACATGTCTGAGTTGATCCCGATAAATACTGCTGCCAATCCCACAAACGAGTGCAGTGCCGCAACCAACTGAGGCATGCCAGTCATCTCGACGCGGTTCGCAACAATCACACCGATGACCGCACCGACCACGATTGCCCCGATTAACATCGAGCTGAGCGTAACGCTTGGTTCCGCGATCGTCGCAACTACCGCGATTGCCATCCCAATGATGCCAAACCATACGGCACGCTTCGCCTTTTCTTGGTTGGATAGGCCGCCAAGCGCCAAAATAAATAGAACAGTCGCCGAAATATAAGCGGCTGTTTGAAGTCCAATTGTCATTTCATGTCCCTCCGCTTATGACTTCTTAAACATCTGGAGCATTCGGCGTGTCACCATAAAGCCCCCGACAATGTTAATGGTCGCGATCAGCACAGAAATACCTGCCAGAATCGAAACAATGGGAATATCAGAATCGACCTGTAGTAATGCACCGACAATGATGATCCCAGAAATCGCGTTCGTGACCGCCATCAACGGCGTGTGTAGCGAATGAGCAACGCCCCAGATCACTTGGAAGCCCACGAAAACTGCCAGCACGAACACAATAAAGTGCTGCATAAACGCAGTCGGTGCATACAAGCCAATCAATCCCATCAACGCAGCACCTACAATCAACAGCTGAGTCTGCTGACGACCTGATTTCGCCATTGCAGCCGCTTCCTCGGCTGCCTTCTCTTCTGGTGTCTTTTCAGGCGGCTTTGGTGCAGCCTTGGACGCAATCGCTTGAACCTTGAGTGGTGGTGGTGGATAAGTGATTTCACCCTCGAAGGTTACTGTCGACGAACGAATCACATCATCTTCCATGTTGTGGACCAGTTGTCCGTCTTTCTCAGGGGTGAGATCGGTCATCATATGGCGAATATTTGTGGCGTATAACGTTGATGACTGCGCTGCCATCCGACTTGGAAAATCGGTATAGCCGATAATTATCACGCCGTTGTCTGTGACGACCTTCTCATCGGCAACCGTTAGTTTGCAATTACCACCTTTCTCCGCAGCCAGATCCATGATCACCGAGCCAGGCTTCATAGCCGCAACCATTTCTTTGGTCCACAGCTCTGGCGCTTCGCGATTCGGAATCAATGCCGTTGTGATGACAATGTCAACTTCAGGTGCTTGCTCGAGAAACAGTGCCAGTTGCTTCTCGCGAAATTCTGGACTCGATGGAGCAGCATAGCCACCGGTGGCAGCACCATCCTGGTTATCCTCGAAATCCAAGAAAAGGAATTCTGCACCCATCGATTCGATCTGTTCAGCAACTTCAGGGCGAACGTCAAATGCACGAACAATCGCTCCCAACGATTGAGCTGTTCCAATCGCTGCCAAGCCCGCGACTCCAGCTCCAACTACGAGTACCTTTGCGGGCGGAACTTTACCTGCGGCCGTAACTTGACCTGTAAAAAAGCGCCCGAAATTGTTACCTGCTTCAATGACCGCTCGATAACCGGCGATGTTTGCCATCGATGACAATGCGTCCATCTTCTGTGCTCTCGAAATCCGAGGCACCATTTCCACGGCTATCACGTTAGCTTCACGCGACTTAGCGAGCTCCAACAGCTCACCGTTACCAGCTGGATCAAAAAATCCAATGAGTGTTTGCCCCTTCTTGAGCCGTTTGATTTCGTCTTCAACCGGAGGTCTGACCTTTGCGACGACATCAACTGCCTCGAACAAAGCGTCCGCTGAGTCGACCACAGTGACGCCTGCCGATTCATAATCGACATCGGAGAACCGCGCAAGCTGGCCCGCTCCACTTTCTATGAAACACTCATATCCGAGTTTTTGTAGCTGTGCCGCAGAATCTGGCGTCATGGCGACGCGCGCTTCTCCCGGCATAACTTCCTTTGGGGATCCGATTCGCATCAACTGACTCCCTGATCTATTAAATTGCTTAAGAATTAGATGTTATATCACTAGAACTCAATGTTATAGAATTTCTTTCTACGCCGAACAGCATGGCACATTCCAACCAAACGCAAAAGCCAACTGAACCAATGAGCGTTGAGAACGAAGGGAAAAAGAGAATGGCGGAGACGGAGGGATTCGAACCCTCGATAGGGCTACAAACCCTATACTCCCTTAGCAGGGGAGCGCCTTCAGCCACTCGGCCACATCTCCAGAGGATTGCGATACTAACACGTCTCACACAGTTGTTAAGTGTTACGCGTATTAACCGCTCCACCATTGCCAAAGCGCGTACAGGATCGGAACCAACGTCGCTGTCGCGAGTCCGTTTAAACCGACCGCCAAAGACGCAAATGCACCCGCATTTTGATTAATCTGTATCGCTCGTGCCGTACCGATTTCATGCGCCGCCACACCCATCGCGAACCCGCGCGCGCGCCAAGAAGTGATCCTACCCGTATTCAATACGTACGGTCCAAACATCGCTCCAATCACATCGGTCATAATCACACAAACGGCGGTCAACGACGGCAGTCCACCAACCCGTTCTGCGATCCCCATGGCAATTGGAGTAGTCACACTTTTCGGTACTAGCGATAAGATCGTTTGTTCGGACGCATGCAATAAGTCTGCAATGAATACCGCTGAAACTGCTGCCGTCAGGGATCCAGTGAGAAGACTCACGGCAAGTGATCCATATCCACCTCGCATGGTCTTCAATAAACGGGCAACCGGAATCGCAAGCGCAACAGTTGCTGGATCCAACAGGAAACGCACAAACTGAGCACCTTCGAAATACGTCCAATAATCAATTTCAGTGACTGACAGGCCCACTGTGATGACAATCACTGCAATCAAAACAGGATTTACAATCGGCATCCTCCCGGTTTTTTGGTAAACCCAGTCGCCAAAAAGATATGCGAGTAACGTGATGGTTAACGCTGTTAGCGGACTTGCCGAGAGATAAACCCAGACCTCCTCGAAATTAGGTTTCATCGATTCGGCCTCGATGCAGTCGCTGAAGAACCGAACCAGCCACCAACACAGTCACAATGGTTGAGCCAATTAAAGAACCAACAATCGCAGGCCATTCGTTTCCAAGGACTGTTAAATGCGCAACGACGCCTACCCCAGCTGGGACGAACAATAGCGACAAATGCGACAAAATACCTTCAGCGGTCGATTCAAGAGATTGGGGTATCGTCTCCTTGTACAGCAACACAATGAGCAACTAACATCAATCTCTCCTAAGACACGCTTTCAATCGTGATCAAGATGCTTGAGGCATTGAAGGTTTCCACTGAATGACACTTTTATCGCCCTCATTGATACCCTTGCTTAAAAATTCAAAATGCTCAAGACCAATGGCGGCATCAAATCGCCGCGATCAATCACCGAAGGTATTTTTCACTTCCTTAGACAGTCGTACCACCATCGACAGTAAAACTCAGTTTTCGGGGAAAACCAACAAGGACAAATTTTAGGTTGCATTTTTCCAGAAAATTATTAGTATTCACGCCCTTGACGCGCTCGTAGCTCAGCTGGATAGA
>CAJWFL010000027.1:0-18173 GCA_913031455.1 uncultured Gammaproteobacteria bacterium | reverse complement strand
TGTTGCTGTGCTTGGTGTGTTCTGTTGTGGTGAGCGCTTCGGCCGTGATTTTACGTCCAGCGCAAGCGGTGAACGAACAAGCCAACATGCAAATGAATATCTTGCAGGCTGCAGGGCTGTATGATCCCAAACAAACGGTCCAAGAACAATTTGAATTGGTCTCGACCCGTCTTGTGAATCTGGAAACTGGTGAGTTTGTTGAAGGAATGGATGCTGATGGTTACGACCAACGCAAAGCAGCCAAAGATCCATCAACGAACCGTGTGTTATCGGGTGAGGAAGACATCGCTCTGATCAAGCGGCAAGCGAAGGTCGCGAAAATTTATCTGATTGAGTCTGGTGGCAACATCGAGAAGATTATTCTTCCGATTCATGGATACGGGCTGTGGTCAACCCTGTACGGTTTCATGGCGCTCGAAGGGGATGCGAATACAGTGGCTGGCTTGGGTTTCTATGAGCATGCGGAAACGCCAGGCCTAGGTGGTGAGGTTGATAACCCAAACTGGAAAGCGCAGTGGGCCGGAAAGCAAGTCTACGATGGTGACGCCGTGGCACTCCGCTTGGTAAAGGGCGGGGCCGATCGCTCAGATAGCTATGGCGTTGATGGATTATCAGGGGCAACGATCACCTCGCGAGGCGTTGATAATCTCGTAAAATTCTGGATGTCGGATGCGGGGTTCAAGCCGTTTCTGGATAATGTTAAACAAGGACGGATCTAATGGCGAAAACCAAGGAACTGTTGTTCGACCCGGTCGTCAACGATAACCCCATCGCACTTCAGGTACTGGGTATTTGTTCTGCGCTTGCTGTGACATCAAGTATGTCTGTTGCCTTCGTTATGTCATTGGCGGTGATTGCTGTGACCGCATTTTCTGGTTTGTTTGTTTCTGTGATTCGGTCACAAATCCCGAGCTCGATTCGTATCATCGTACAAATGACCATCATCGCGTCCTTGGTGATCGTGGTTGATCAGATCTTAAAAGCGTTCGCTTATGAAATTTCGAAACAACTCTCAGTCTTCGTCGGTTTGATCATTACCAACTGTATCGTTATGGGACGCGCCGAAGCGTTCGCGATGAAAAACGGTCCAGTCGAGTCGTTTATCGATGGGATTGGAAACGGGCTCGGATACAGTGCCATTCTTATGGTCGTTGGTTTCATCCGCGAATTGTTTGGTTCAGGCTCATTGTTCGGTATTGAGATTCTGACCAAGGTGACTGAAGGGGGCTGGTATTACACCAACGGAATGATGTTACTGCCGCCATCTGCATTCTTTATCATCGGCTTCATCATTTGGGGTATCCGCGCTTGGAAGACCTCACAGGTCGAAGTGGACGAATTTAAGATCGCGCCAAATAGTAAGATGAAGGAGGCCTAGGATGGAGCATTTTATCAGCCTCTTCGTTAAGGCGATTTTCATTGAGAACATGGCGCTCGCATTCTTCTTGGGGATGTGTACTTTCCTGGCGTTATCGAAGGATATTAAAACCGCTGTTGGTCTCGGCGTTGCCGTCATCGTGGTGCTCGCCATCACAGTCCCGGTCAACAATTTGATCCTGACTGGCCTACTCCAAGAAGGTGCATTGACCTGGATCTCGCCTGAATTGGCAAGCGTCGATCTGCGGTTTTTGGGTTTGCTGTCATACATTGGTGTGATTGCAGCGCTAGTGCAGATTCTTGAAATGTTTTTGGATAAATATGTGCCTGCACTCTACAACGCGCTTGGCGTGTTTTTGCCACTGATTACCGTGAACTGTGCCATCTTGGGTGCGTCGCTGTTTATGGTTGAGCGTGAATACAATTTTGGTGAGTCTGTCGTCTATGGCTTAGGCGCAGGCGTTGGTTGGGCTCTTGCAATCACCGCATTGGCAGGTGTGCGTGAGAAATTAAAGTACTCGGACGTACCGGATGGCCTCAAGGGGTTGGGTATTACGTTTATTACAGTTGGACTGATGTCTTTGGGCTTCATGTCTTTCTCTGGCGTATCACTTTAAGGAGCGTAGAAAGTGGAAAATATGACGATTATTCTGGGCGTGATGATGTTTACCGTGGTCGTCATCGGCCTGGTTGCAGTCATTCTTGCTGCCCGTTCAAAGCTCGTCTCCACCGGAGATGTCACGATTACCATCAATGACAACCCGGACCAGAGCATCAAAGTCTTCGCCGGCGGAAAACTAATGAATACACTCGCCGATGCTGGGATTTATCTGCCTTCTGCGTGTGGAGGTGGCGGTTCTTGCCAGCAGTGCAGTTGTATTATTAAGTCGGGTGGAGGGGATATACTGCCGACCGAGGCGTCTGCATTTACCAAAGGTCAGGTCAAAGAAGGCTGGCGTTTATCATGCCAGGTCGCTGTGAAGCAAGACATGAACATCGAAGTGGAGCCTGAACTGTTCGGTGTAAAGCGCTGGGAATGTGAAGTGGTATCCAATCCCAACGTGGCCACATTCATCAAAGAATTGACGTTGAAGCTTCCTGAAGGGGAGAACGTAGACTTTCGGGCGGGCGGTTACGTGCAGCTTGAGGTACCACCGCATCATGTGAAATTCTCTGACTTCGAGGTCGAAGATGAGTACCGTGGGGATTGGGAGCGCTTTGGCTTCTTTAATCTCGAATCAAAGGTGAACGAAACTGTTGTTCGTGCCTACTCAATGGCGAATTATCCTGAAGAAAAAGGCGTGGTGAAGTTCAATATTCGCATTGCAACGCCTCCTCCAGGAACCGACTTACCTCCAGGGCAGATGAGCTCGTATACCTTTAATCTAAAGCCTGGCGATAAGATCAATGTATTTGGTCCGTTCGGTGAGTTTTTTGCCCGAGATACTGATAATGAAATGGTGTTCATTGGTGGTGGCGCTGGGATGGCACCCATGCGTTCACATATTTTTGATCAGCTAAAGCGTTTGAACTCAACGCGGAAGATCTCGTTTTGGTATGGCGCTCGCTCACTACGAGAAGTCTTTTATGAAGATGAGTATGATCAGTTAGCGAATGAAAATGAGAACTTCGAATGGCATCTCGCCTTATCAGATCCTCAGCCTGAGGATAATTGGATAGGTGAAACTGGCTTTATCCATAACGTGGTGCTTGAAAACTATTTGAAGGACCATCCGGCACCTGAAGATGTTGAATACTACATGTGTGGGCCCCCAATGATGAATGCTGCGGTGATCAAGATGTTGAAAGATCTTGGGGTCGAAGATGAGAACATCATGTTGGATGACTTCGGTGGCTAGCTCGCTGGGTGTCTTAAAAAATGCCGCCGTCATGGCGGCATTTTTCGTATTGGCATTGGCTGCCGGATGTTCGAAAGAGCTTGAGATTCGAAAGCTCTCCGGAAAAACGATGGGAACCACGTGGTCAGTTGTGATTGCCAATCCGATCGCATCACACGATCAAATTGCGTTGCAGGCGGAGATTGAATCATTACTGGTTGAGGTGAATCGACAAATGTCGACCTATGACGCGAGCAGTGAGATTTCTCAATTCAATCAATCAGAGAATCTGAATACTTGGTTTCCAGTGAGCGATCTATTTGCGATAACGACGGCTAAGGCTCTCGGATTTTCAGATATTTCCAATGGGGCTTTTGATCCGACCGTCGGCCCTATCGTCAATTTATGGGGTTTCGGACCTGATGCGGGCGTTGAGGCCTTTCCATCGGATGCGCTCATTGAAGAGACAAAGGCACAAACCGGCTTTTCTGCTATTTCGGTTCGAGGTCCCGAGGCGGATGGGGGTGCTGCCATCATGAAACGATCTCAACGGCGCCTCGATTTGTCTGCCATCGCCAAAGGACTGGGTGTTGATCAGCTGTACGAGCTCCTTGATGATCAGGGCTATGCCAATTTTCTCGTAGAAATTGGTGGTGAAATCCGGGTGAAGGGTGATAAAGACGGCCTTGGTTGGAAGATCGCGATTGAGAAACCACTGAAAAGCGAACGTGCAGTCGAACAGCTGTTGTCGCTCAAAAATGTGGCTCTGGCGACCTCAGGCGATTATCGTAACTACCGAGAGATTGATGGCGTCGCCTATTCGCATACCATCGATCCGTCGACGGGTCGCCCGGTGACCCATCACCTGGCATCAGTCACAGTTGCTGATTCGGAATGCGCGATGGCTGATGGTTGGGCAACGACACTGTTGGTCTTGGGCCTAGAGAAAGGATTTGAGTTGGCAGTATCGCGGAATCTGCCAGCACTGTTTATTGAACGTTCTGGCAACGGTTTTGTGGTGAAACAAACGCCACGGTTCGAGCGGTTGCTAGCGGGAGACGCAGAATGATGATTAGCCTATTTCTCACTGTTTTTGGGGTGTTTGCGTTCTTGGTCGCCATCATGGCGGTCGGTGTCATGATGGGACGCCGTCCGATTTCAGGCAGTTGTGGTGGGATTGGACGGATTACAGGCGAAGAGAGTGAATGCGCCATTTGTGGTGGTGACCCGATCAAGTGTGAGCAGGCAATCAATGATAAGAGCGTTGTCGGTGTAACGACTGTGAAGGACGCATCGCGACGTCGAATGAATAACAAGGTGACCGAAGTCTGATGAACGATGACACGTTTGGCCGTCAATTGATTGAGCTGTCATGATGCAACAGCGGGTTTTGGTGACCGGCGGCGCCGGCTTTATCGGATCTGCTGTGGTGCGGTACTTGATTGGTGAAACGAAAGCATCGGTATTGAACGTCGATAAGCTTACCTATGCGGGTAATCTCGATTCACTGGTGACTATTGCTGATTCGCCTGACTATCAGTTTGCTCATTCCGACATCTGCGATCGTGACGAAATGCAACGTCTGTTTGACGACTATCAGCCGACTCACGTCATGCATCTGGCAGCAGAGAGCCATGTTGATCGATCCATCGACGGTCCGTTCGCTTTTATCAAAACCAACATCATGGGTACGTATACGTTGCTTGAAGTCGCACGACACTATGTTGCTCAAGTGCCAGGTGACGCGCGTGACGCATTTCGATTCCACCATATTTCAACCGATGAGGTGTATGGTGATTTAGTTGGCGTCGATGCTCTCTTTACTGAAGACGCTCCTTATCAGCCAAGCTCACCCTATTCGGCATCAAAGGCATCGAGTGATCACTTGGTGCGATCTTGGCACCGAACATATGGGCTCCCGGTTGTGATCACGAATTGTTCCAACAATTATGGTCCGTACCATTTTCCCGAGAAATTGATTCCATTGGCAATTTTAAACGCAATTGAAGGGAAGCCGATTCCTGTTTACGGACGTGGTGATCAAATCAGAGATTGGCTCTACGTTGAGGATCACGCTCGCGCTCTGGTCAAGGTTGTTTTCGAAGGAACCGTCGGTGAGACCTACAATATCGGTGGTCATAACGAACGGACGAATCGACAGGTGGTTGAAACACTCTGTGATCTATTGGATGCGCATATTGAACAGAAACCTCAAGGGCTCAATAGTTTCCGAGAGCTGATTCGGTTTGTGGCCGACCGACCCGGTCATGATCAGCGTTATGCAATTGATGCATCGAAAATTGAGGCGACACTTGGCTGGACTCCTGTGGAAACGTTTGAATCAGGGCTCTCCAAAACGGTAGATTGGTTTTTGGCCAATGAAACTTGGTGGCAACGGGCACGGAGTGGCGCCTATCGAGGCGAGCGCCTCGGTCTGCTTTAGCGCGTCGATTGGAATCCACCAACGGCGGATGCGTCCGAATTCCTGTGATTAATAGTCACCTAATTCAGCGCACATTCAGTATAATTATCGGATGAAATTAGAAAACTTACTTCGAGAATCCTTGGTCCTTGCGCTCAATCCATCAGTCTGTGATTTGGATAATGAGAGTCATGGTCATAACGTCCCAAAAAATTCAGAAACTCATTTTCGGCTTGTCATTGTCTCAGACGCATTTGATGGGTTATCACGTGTTGAGCGCCATCGACTGGTCTATAAAGCGGCTGATGAAGCACTCAAGCAGGGCGTGCATGCTTTGGCGATGCAATGCTTCACAGAGTCTGAGTGGGCAGACAGCCCTGAACGCCTGTCATCGCCACCCTGTCATGGTGGGATGAAGAAGGATCCACGATGAACCAGTTGGTTGTCGCTGCCCTGTATCAGTTTGTCGAGCTCCCTGATTATCGGACGATCAGGTCCCCATTGCTGGACACCTGCATGAGTCATGGATTAAGGGGCACGCTGTTGCTCGCTGAAGAGGGAATCAACGGGACCATTGCTGGGACTCGTGAGGGAATTGATGCGGTCAAACAATGGCTCGACGCCGATGGGCGTTTTGATCGCTTGGAATACAAAGAGTCATTAATGGAAGCTGAAGGTGTGCCGTTTTATCGCATGAAGGTCAAAATCAAAAAAGAGATCGTCACACTGGGTGTTCCGGGGATCAGTCCAAAAATGAGGGTCGGACGCTATGTGATGTCCGAAGATTGGAACGCGCTAATTAGTGATCCAGAAACCATCACCATTGATACCCGTAATGACTACGAATACGAAGTCGGCACCTTCAAGGGTGCGATCAATCCGGAAACCAAGGCGTTTCGTGAGTTTCCACAGTGGGTGGCTGACAATTTAGATCCCAAGAAGCATAAAAAGGTAGCCATGTTTTGCACCGGAGGGATTCGTTGCGAAAAATCAACAAGTTATCTACTCGAGCAAGGCTTTGAAGAGGTCTATCACCTCAAGGGCGGAGTGTTGAATTACTTCGAACAAGTGCCTCACACCGAGAGTACATGGGAAGGCGAATGTTTCGTTTTTGATAACCGCGTCACGGTTAACCATCAACTCGAACCTGGTGAATTTGATCAATGCCATGCTTGCCGCCGCCCAATTACGAAAGAAGATAAAACACGACCAGAGTTTATGATGGGGGTTCAGTGCCATCACTGTGTCGATGAATATTCGGTTGCGCAGAAAGAACGGTTTCGGATGCGCCAACAGCAGATTGAGTTAGCGGAGTCCCGAGGCGAACGTCACATTGGTATGGATGTTCGGGCGTTTGAGAAGCGACAAATGGATGCGAGACGAAAGCAACATCTAAAAAAGGCAACCCAACGAGCAGTCCAGGGTTGATAGTTGTATGGTCGGGATGATTCGCGAAGGTGGTGATCATGAGTGAGGTTTTTGGAGTAATCGGTGGTAGTGGCGTTTACGACATCGATAGTCTGCGTGAGTCAAGTTGGGTAGCTGTGAAGACTCCTTTCGGAGAGCCCTCAGACGAGATCCTGATAGGGGTCATCGGTTATCAGCAATTTGCGTTCCTGCCACGTCATGGTCGCGGACATCGATTGTCGCCGACCGGGATTAACTATAGGGCGAATATTTGGGCGTTGAAGTCACTGGGTGTCAGACGTATTTTGTCTGTGAGTGCGGTTGGTTCGTTAAAAGAAGAACATGCACCCGGTGATTTTGTTCTGGTTGACCAATACATCGATCGAACGGTGCAACGTCTGAATTCGTTTTTTTCCAATGGTTGTGTAGGTCATGTCTCCATGGCGCATCCAGTCTGTGCCAATCTCAACGAACGGGTACTTGAAGCAGCAGAGCAATCGCATGTCTCAGTGCATGCTGGTGGAACCTATGTGGCGATAGAAGGGCCTCAATTCTCCTCGCAAGCAGAATCCAATCTATACCGCTCGTGGGGTTGCGATGTGATTGGAATGACCAATATGCCAGAGGCGAAACTCGCGAGAGAAGCCGGGATGTGCTATAGCTCGCTGGCGATGGTGACGGATTATGATTGTTGGCATCCAGATCATGACGTCGTGACCGTGGATCAAGTGATAGCAACCCTTATAAGTAACAGTGGTAAGTCAAAGTCGATTGTCGCGGCGTTGAGTCAGGTTAATGACCTGTGCGCGCGTCCGTGTAAGTGTTCAGAGGCCAACGCATACGCGAAAATCACAGCCGAGCATGCGCAAGATCCTGAGCTCGTGAGTCAATTACAGTACATACTCGATTCGTGAGAGCTCGCCATGGATGACTCGATACTAGAACAGGCTGTAGCCATTGGGGTGAAGCTTGCGGACAATCGACTCATTCGGTCAAGCGAAGGCAATTTGTCGCTCCGACGCAATGAGGCCTCGTTTTGGATTACCCCCTCTGGAAGCAAGATTCACGCGCTGAATCAACGTGATTTTGTGGTGGTTGAGTTTGATGGGAGCCACTCCAAGAACCATCGTCCGTCATCTGAGTGGCGGTTTCATCAGGACATCTATCGAACACGAGCCGAGGCTCAGGCGATTATTCACACGCACAGTGAATATGCGACGGCGCTCGCTTGCACGCGTGAAGATCTACCGGCATTTCACTACATGGTCGCGATTGCTGGAGGAGACCGTATCAAGTGTTGCGACTATGCACTATTCGGATCCGAAGAGCTGTCAATGAATATCTTAGCGGCTCTCGAGGATCGAAAAGCGTGTTTGATCGCCAACCACGGACTGATCGCTTGGGGCAGTTCTTTGGATGAGGCCTATACAATCGCGTCAGAAATCGAATCTCTGTGTAAACAGTATTTAATTGCAAGGTCGACTGGCGCAGTGTGCCTTCTTGGTGATGATGAGATGCAACAAGTGATCGAGAAATTTCAGGACTATCGAATCAATAAACTGCAATTTGAAAGCAAAGGGGTCCTCAATGGTTGAAACGATGTATTGGGCCGATGATGCGCTGTATTTGTTGGACCAGCGGGCACTTCCCAATGAAGTCACTTATGTGAAGTGTGGGTCAGCTGAGGAAATTTCTGCAGGAATTCAGGAGATGGTGGTGCGTGGTGCGCCTGCGATTGGCGTTGCCGCGGCCTATGGCGTCACCAGAGCAGTGCAAGACTCCTGCAGTGATCTCGCAGTGGATTGGGAGTTAGTATTGCAAAAAATCGCAACACTGCGTGCCAGCCGTCCGACAGCGGTGAACTTGATGTGGGCCATTGATCGCATGACCATGCTCATTGATCAGTTACGTTCATCACCTGTTAGCGTGGTGATTGATGCGTTCCTTCAAGAAGCAAAAGCGATCGAGTTGGAAGATGTTTCCATCAACCAGAGGATTGGAGACCATGGCTCGAGTCTTTGCCGCGATGACATGCGTATTTTGACGTATTGCAATGCTGGTGCGCTTGCGACTGCGGGATATGGGACTGCGTTGGGTGTGATTCGGTCAGCGTCTCGGGATTTTGAGAACATTTCAGTCTATGCCTGTGAGACGAGGCCTTATTTGCAAGGTGCGCGATTGACTGCCTGGGAATTGATGCAGGACAAAATCCCGGTCACTTTGATGGCGGATAACGTGGTTGGCTATGCAATGGATCATGGATTGATCGATATGGTGGTGGTGGGCACGGACCGGGTTGCAGCAAACGGCGATGTGGCGAATAAGATTGGAACTTACACGGTCGCGACGATGGCCAAGCGCCATGCCATTCCGTTTTACGTGGCGTGCCCGGTTTCGACCATTGATTTTTCAACCGCTTCTGGTGATCTGATTCCAATTGAGCAGCGCGCAGCGGAGGAACTCACTGGGTATCAAGACAAACAATGGGCGCCGTCTCAGGTGAATGTATTAAATCCGTCGTTTGATGTGACACCAAGTGAGTTGGTCGCGGGCCTCATCACTGAGCACGGTATTGTACCATCGACATCAGACGGAATCCGGCATATTCGGTCGGTGTTATCCGGCGAGTTGTGTTAAACTCGAAACGGGATACTTGAGACGCTCGCGTCCGCTAAGTCCTTCCAGTTCGATAATGACGGCCGAGCCACGAACTGTAGCGCCTGCTTTTTCCAGGAGCGTTTCGGTGGCTGCAAGTGTTCCACCCGTGGCTAGAAGATCGTCAATGATCAGTACCTTTTGTCCCTGAAGTTGGCGATCTTTTTGGATACTGAGAACATCCTCCCCATATTCCAAGCCATACGACTCGTCAAACGTATCCCCGGGTAACTTTCCGAATTTCCGGACCAAAATAACGCCGATATCACAGGCGAGAGCGACGGGCGGAGCAAACAAGAATCCTCTTGAATCAATCGCTGCGAGCACGTCTGGTTTTGTCTCTTCAACAAGTTGTGTGAGTGACTCAACGACCAAACGAAGCCCTTGGACGTTCTCGATGATGGAGGGGACATCATAAAAGAGGATCCCGGGTTTTGGAAAATCTGGGTAGGTCCGGATCAAGCGACTAATGGCATCATTATTCATGCATCTTCCTATTCAGTAATGTGGGGGCGGTGCAGAATCATCGCTGGCACCGAGTTGTGACATCTGTTCAATCAGTGGCCGGACGACAGTGGCTAAGGCGTGAAGCTCTTCGATGAGTTGGTCGCGATCGCGATTGAGACGCACCACTTCACGATTCAGTGCGTCGATCTGATCCTCTAAATGTGCAATGCGAAATTCGAAAGCAGCGACAGTCGTGTCTTGGCTCATCGTCTTGTAAATTGCTCCGCTAGACCCAACAACTACCGTACTGTGCTATTGCTGACACAATCGACACCCCTTGCTTTTGGAGTTTCTCATGCGTAAGCCGATTGGCCAACTATTCTTGTCACTTGTTTTATCGATCATTGGTTCACTGGTTTTGATGTTCTTATTGCCATCCTTTGGAATGGAACCAGAAGCCGGCTCAGAAACAGAAGCTGGTGTGTTGATCGCGATTGTTATCGTGGTGGTTCTGTTCGCACAGGGCGCTTTGCAGTCTGTGATCGCAAACCGCCGCTTCGAGTCAGTCCCGACAGGTCCACGTGAAGAAGGCACTGTGAAATGGTTTAACTCGACCAAAGGATTTGGCTTCATCACGCGTGAAGATGGCGAAGATGTGTTTGTTCATTACCGCTCAATTCGTGGACGGAACCGTTTTCTTTTACGTGAAGGTGCGACAGTCAATTACGTGCTCGGTCGTTCGGGCAAAGGACCGCAGGCCGAGGACGTTGATCTGGTTGATTGACTAGCCGATCAATTCAACCAGCAAATCCTGATAGAGGTCTTTTAAACGCGGGAGATCGTCGATTTTGACCTCTTCGTCGATTTTATGAATCGATCGGTTGACCGGGCCTAACTCAACCAACTCGCATCCGAGTTTTGCAATGAATCGTCCGTCAGATGTGCCGCCACCGGTAGACAGATTAGTGTCGAGCCCGGTCATTGCTTGAATGACTCGACTGATTGCTCGAGTTAAGGCTCCGTGAGCGGTCAAAAACGGCTCCCCCGATAATTTCCATTCAATTGAGGCTTCCATGGTGAGATCCTCAATGAGTTGCTCCACCCTCTGTTCGATTTGCTTTGCTGACGTTGAGGTTGAGAAGCGCCAGTTGCATCGGAAGCTGGCGGATCCGGGCACTACGTTGGTTGCACCTGTACCAGCACTGATATTGGATACCTGAAAGCTTGTCGGTGGGAAATAGTCGTTTGCTTCGCCATCCCAGTCCGTGGACGTAAGGTCAGCGATCAGGCGGGATATGTGATGAATTGGGTTATCCACCAATTCTGGATAGGCGACGTGACCTTGGATCCCATGGACTGTGATCGTTGCATTGAGCGATCCACGTCGTCCCACCCGAACAACGTCACCCAGTGAATCTTTCGAGCTCGGTTCACCAACAATGCAATAATCGATTTCAAGTTGACCTGACTGCGCTTGTCGTCTCGTTAATTCTTCAACAACTGCTAAAGTGCCATCGGTTGCTGGTCCCTCTTCATCGCTTGTTAGCAGAAAACCAATTCGTCCAGCTGGCTTTGGAGTGCTTTGCAGAAATTCTTCACAGGCAACCACCATCGCCGCCAGTGAAGATTTCATATCCGCTGCACCACGCCCTCGAAGAGTTCCCTCCGACGTTGTGGTTGGAATGAACGGATCGGACGTCCACTGATCGAGATTACCGGTTGGAACGACATCAGTATGTCCCGCGAAGCACACCATCGGTCCTTGATTGCCAAAGGTTGCCCACAAATTTGAGACACCCTGCCGATCCATACGCTCAAGCTCGAAACCGAGACGCTCAAGTCGCGCACCCAGAATATCTAGACAGCCGGCATCATTGGGTGTCACCGATTCGCGCCGGATCAGTTCTTCAGTCAGTTCAAGGACAGGGCAGTTCATGACAATCCTTAGTTATTGGCGTGTAGCTCATCGTTGAGAGCAACCGCCGACTTATTGGCCAAGCATTCGATCTCACCAGTCACTGAATTTCGACGGAACAATAAATCGTCTGTATTCGCTAATTCGCGCGCTTTGACCGTGCCAACCGCTTGTCCTTCCTTATCGAGTAATTTGACTTTAGATCCAGCCGTCAAATACAGACCAGATTCGATAGTGCAGCGATCTCCCAGTGGAATTCCGAGGCCTGCATTTGCGCCTAAGAGGCACTGTTCACCGACAGAAATGATGATGTTTCCGCCACCGGACAATGTACCCATGGTTGATGATCCACCGCCAAGGTCTGATCCATCGCCGACCACAACACCAGCTGAAATACGGCCTTCAACCATAGAGACACCCAGTGTGCCCGCATTGAAATTGATGAAGCCTTCATGCATCACTGTAGTTCCTTCACCCAAATGAGCGCCCAAGCGAATCCGCGATGCATCACCGATACGCACACCATGTGGAACGACGTAATCGGTCATGCGGGGGAACTTATCAACAGAGTGTACGGTCAGGACCTCGCCATACGCCCGAGCGCGCGTCTGTGCATGGGCGAGTTCTTTGACATCAATCGGGCCTTGGCTGGTCCAGGCGACGTTAGGAAGTAACCCAAACATCCCATCAAGATTGGTCCCATGTGGTTGAATCTTGCGCATCGAAATCATCGACAGTTTTAAGTAGACCTCTGGCACCGTTTCTGGTTTTTCGTCAGTCGCGAGTGCACAAATCACGAGCGGTTGTTCTGTTCCAGCAAGCGGTGTCAGCGCTTTAAGAAGACCCTCGGCATCGCCGTCGTTACTGTCCTCAAGCACTTCTAAGAAATCATCCAAATCATCAGCCGCGATTTGACGGGTGAGATTTGAACCATCCCAGTCAAATACGTCCGCAATAATTCCGACAACAGCAGGATCAGGTCGGCACAGTGCTTTGGGATAATATGTATCGAGCCACTGATCGTCTGAGTTTTGGTGTCCAACACCAAGTCCAAATGCAAAACATTCCATGGGGATATCCTTAAGCTTTTAATAAATTCGGGATGGTGGTCCACTGATCAGGATCAAAGCCGACGGTCATTGCGCGACCATTGACCATCAGCGGCCGTTTGATCAGGGTGGGTTTATCGACGATGGCTTGGATGCGAGTCGTGCCGGTGAATTGGTTTTTCACATCATCTGGGAGTTGACGATAACTGGGCCCACGCGTGTTGACTAACGCATCACCGACACCGTCAAGCCAAGCCTCAACCGCATCGGCTGATGGTGGGTCTTTTTTGAAATCAACAAAGTCATACGCCACTCTCTTGGCTTCAAGCCATTGAAACGCCTTTTTCATGGAGTCACAGTTTTTGATTCCGTACACTGTCAATGCCATGCATTACCCCGTGATAAATGATTGGATACGTTCGAGTGCTTCTCGGCAGGTATCCGGCTCGGCAACCAACGCCATTCTGACAAAGCCGGCGCCTGGATTGATGCCGTTCAATTCACGGCCAAGATATTGTCCGGGTAGCACAGTGACACCAGTCGCTTCATACAACTCCCGACTAAAGGTATCACAAGCGATCGGTGTCTTGGCCCACAGATAAAAACCGGCGCCAGGATCGCTGGTATTCATTCGATCGCCTAAGATCTCAGCGGCTTGCTTGAATTTTTGAGCATAGAGCGCGCGATTTTCGATCACGTGCGCTTCATCTGCCCATGCAAGTTCCGAAGCTTTTTGTACAGCCATCGACATCGAACAACCGTGATACGTTCTGTATTTTAAAAAGGGTGTAACAAAGTCCGCGTCACCGGCCACAAAGCCGGATCGAAGTCCCGGCAGGTTCGAGCGCTTTGACAAACTATGAAACACCATACACTTTTTGAATTTGGTATTTCCGGTTGTTGAACAGACTTCGAGAAGCCCTGCTGGTGGAGTATCTCGATAGATCTCCGAATAGCATTCATCAGAAGCGAGCCAAAAATCGAATTGGCGTGCTTTCTCGATCAACATCGCGAGTGTTGCCTCATCGATCACAGTCCCTGTTGGGTTACCTGGGGTACAAATGAAGCAGAATTGGCAGTCCTTCCATACTGTATCAGGAACTGCATGATAATCCGGCTGCCCTGATTCCGTGATCGGAAGATAGTAAGGGCTCAATCCAGCCATGAATGCCGCACCCTCATAGATCTGATAGAACGGGTTTGGTATGACAACCATGCCGCCAGCACGTCGATCGACCGCTGCTTGGAGTGCCGCGAAGATCGCTTCACGGGTGCCATTGACCGGTATAACGTTGGTATCAGGATTCACCGGACCAGTTTCGAGCGAAAACCGACGATTTAACCAGGTAGCGATGGACTGACGGAGCGTGTCTGTTCCTCTTGTCGTTGGATACTTCGCAATGAGCCCCATGTGCTCAATCAATGCATCTAAGACAAACTGCGGTGGTGCATGTTGCGGTTCACCAATGGACAGAGGAATCAGTTTGAGATCGTTGGGTGTTTTGGCATCGGCAAAAAGCGCAGCCAGTTGCTCGAACGGATAAGGTTTTAAACGATGCAAATCAGGATTCAGCATCTGACAAAGCTCCACTGAGGGCATTGAGTTCGTGTTCCAGACGTTCTTTGAGCCGGTGAATGAAGTCGTTATCATACAGATTGTTGCCACTACTGTCGGTCACATAGAACACATCTTCCACCCGCTCTCCCAATGTTGCGATTTTAGCGGTTGAAAGATCGAGTCCAAACTCTGCAAATACACGACCAACCGTCGTTAAGAGGCCGGCTCTATCTGGTGCAATAAGCTCAATCAATGTGCGTTTTCCCTCGAGATCTGGCCTGATCGATACGTTGGCGGGTAAATTGAAATACTTGTGCGCACGGGGTGTTCGGCGTGTTCCGGCGTTTTCGATGTATTGGCCAAGTGCTGCTTGTTCTAAACCGCGTAAGAGCCTTTCTTGATCATCTAATGCAGTCACAGGCTGGCACGTCGCGTCATGCTGAATGATAAAGATATCAATCGATCGACCGGCATCACTGGTATGCAGCTTTGCGTCAAGGACAGAGAGGCCAAGATCTGAAAAACAAGCGGTCAGGTCAGCGAATAAATGGACCCGGTTAGGTGTTGAAACGAGCACCTGAGTTGACCCAACATCCGTGAGCGTTTGATTCGCTTCAAGCGCAATGACTGTTTCGTCGTTGTCGACATCAATCAAGGTTTCAAGATGCCAGGCCAATTCATCCGATGAATGGCTAACGAAATATTCTTGTGACCATTGATTCCAAAATGCATCGGCGCACGATCGGATCGATGGACAAACTAAAGTCAGTGCATCCTGTTTTGTTTCTTCGATGTAGGCCACACGTCCTGGGAGCGAATCAAGCCCACGCGTCAGGAAGTCTGTTGTTCCATGGTACAACTGACGAAGCAGGGTGGCTCTCCAGCTGGTCCAGAGTTCGGGGTTTGTTGCTGTGATATCAGCAACTGTTAAGCACAGCAAGTAGTCGAGGCGACGCTGATCACCGACGATTTCAGCAAATACTTTCAATTCGTCAGGGTCTGAGATGTCCTTTCGTTGTGCTGTCATTGACATCAATAGGTGTTTGTTGACGAGCCAACTGACGAGTCTTGAATCGTATTCCGACAGTCGGTGATGTTTGCAGAAATTGTAAGCATCCACGGCACCCAGTTCTGAGTGGTCTCCACCGCGTCCTTTAGCGATGTCATGAAACAGCGCGGCCAGATACAGCAGCTCGATTTTTGGCAGGCGCTGTGTCAAACGACTCACAAGTGGGTAGTCTTCTTCAACCACGCCGGTATAAAAGCGTGTGATATTCCGAATTAATTGCAGCGTATGCGCATCGACTGTGTATATATGAAACAGGTCATGTTGCATCAGCCCCATGATTGGCCCAAATTCTGGAATATAGCGACTTAAAATCCCGTAGTAACGCATCCGCCTCAGTACTTCGGGTAGTTTTTCGGGGTAACGCATGAGCTCCATGAAGTAGCTAATGTTGACCAAATCGTTTCGAAACGCGTCATCGATGAGATGTCGAGCCGTGTACATCTGACGCGTGGTCGATGCGCGAAGGCCCTTGAGTTCGGGATTTTGAGCGAGAAGAACAAAGGCCTCGAGCAATGCCGATTGATGGCGCTCAAACCCGTTTGGATGAATTAATTCGAGATGCTGGTTACGAATGCGCCAACGGCTATTGATCTCCGTCACGATTGCATCAGAGGGATCTTTCAGCACTGTTTCTTCGAAGCTCTGTAGCAACATGTCATTGAATTCACCAATACGCAGCGTCATTCGGTAGAACTGCTTCATGAACGCTTCGATCCGCTCTTTGCTGTCGTCTGCGTGATATCCCATCATGTCTGCAACGCTCTCTTGTAGATCGAATAATAATCGGTTCTGTGATCGGTCAGCTGCGAGGTGAAGCGCGAAGCGCACGCGCTTGACGAACTGTTCTGCTTCGTCGAGTAGGCGAAATTCAGTTTGTGTTAAAAGCCCTTCGTCGACCAATGTAATCAGTCGCGTGATTCTGAAATGTTTCCTGACAACCCAGATAATGGTTTGTAGATCCCGCAGTCCACCGGGTGCGTTTTTGATATCCGGTTCGAGTCGATTATCAGAGTCGTCATGTTTTGCATAGCGCTCCTCTTGTTCGGCGACTTTCGCGCGATAGAATGCTTCGGTGGTCCAGTTTGAGTCATCGAATGCGAGTGCTTCTAAATCCCTGAGCATTTCAATGTTGGCACTGATCGGTCGAGATTCAATCAGGCTCGTTGCGATGGTGATGTCGTCACGCGCAAGGGTCTGACAGTCCTCAAAGGATCGAACTGAATACCCGATGTCGAGATTAAAGTCCCATAATCGGGTGGTGAAGGTTGTGAGTGCTTCGGTTGCTGACGCAATCGCCGCTCGTTCTCCCAAGATCAAAATATCGATATCTGAGAATGGGTGAAGTTCACCACGGCCATAGCCGCCAACCGCGAATAAACCTAAGGATCGATCATTGAGACCAGCATCATTCCATAAAGCGCTCAAAATACGGTCCATGACCATGGCGCGCGCACCGAGCAAATAATCAATGAAAATCCCGTCAGCAAACGCATCAGCCAGTAGCTCATGTTGGGATTTCAAATACTCGCGTATCCCACTCGGGCTCAGATCGGTGGGGCTTCCAAGTTCGGTCGACAACGTACCTGTGATCAAGCTCATTAACCGACCTTAGGGAAGCTTTCGTCACCTTCCCGATAGGTCAGGATTTCATATCCAGTTGGGGTTACCAACACGGTGTGTTCCCACTGCGCAGATAATTTTCTATCTTTGGTGACAGCAGTCCAGCCGTCTGAGAGGATTCGCGTGTGTCGCTTGCCCTGATTAATCATCGGTTCGATCGTGAAGGTCAGACCTTCTTTGAGTGTGAAACCTGTGCCGGGCCGGCCATAGTGCAGAACTTGTGGGTCCTCGTGGAATACTTTACCGATTCCATGCCCACAAAATTCTTCAACCACCGAGTAATAATGATTTTCCGCGTGGGTTTGGATTGCGAAACCGATATCACCGAGTCGTGCACCCGGTTTGACTAGCCCGATCCCTTGATACATGCACTCTTGAGTGATTCTGATTAAACGGTCAGCGAAGGGTTTGATCTCGCCTACGGTGTACATTTTGCTCGTGTCACCGTGGTAGCCATCTTTAACCACAGTCACATCGATATTGATGATATCGCCGCGCTTTAATTCTTTGCCATCATCTGGGATGCCGTGACAAACCACATGGTTAATACTGGTACAGATTGATTTGGGAAAACCGCGGTAGTCAAGTGGTGCCGGAATTGCTCGCTGTACGTTCACAATGTAGTCGTGGCAGATGCGATCAAGCTCACCAGTGGTCACTCCCGGTTTGACGTGTTGTTCGATCATCAGAAGGCATTCGGCGGCAAGCTTGCCAGCGACGCGCATGCCTTCGATATCAGCGGGTGTTTGGATGCTATGGGTCACGGTGACTCCTTAAATCAGGCGCGTAGTATGCCAGATGTGGCATTCCAGTAGA
>CAJWFL010000026.1:0-18475 GCA_913031455.1 uncultured Gammaproteobacteria bacterium | reverse complement strand
CTACTCGGCATGCACATTTGGTTTTGTAACCGGCGTCGAATCCATATCGTCCCCGAGGAGAGAATTATCTGCTATTTAGAGAAAATTTGAAATCTCTTGATTGAAAATCCAAATACCAGAGGCAATCAAAAGGGCACCGATCAGTCGATTGACGAGCTGGATCCGTCCACCTTCCAGTTGTTGTTTAAGTGCTGTACCCGCAAGCGCGACACCAGTATAGATCGTCGCATCAATACCGCCGGCCAACGCGCCCATGGCGAGCTGTATGGAAAGTGTATGTTGAGGATCGACAAAGGGTCCGAAGACAGCCAAGAAGAACACTAAGACCTTCGGGTTTACGACCGCAATCGAAAATCCAGCGATAAAGCCACCTTGAGTCGTGAGTTTTTCAGGAAGAGGCATGTTACCCGCGTTGACCAGTTGATATCCGAAATAAATCAGAAGTGCGATTCCGAGAAAGGTCAAAGCGATTGTGAGTTCCGGGAGGGCGAGCAGCAGGGCTGATAGACCGAAGACAGTCGTTAGTGCAAACACCATGATGCCCAAACCATGCCCAAGCGCACCACAAATACCAACGGCCGTCCCTCGAGAGGCCGACATTGACAAAATGAGTAGCCATGACAAACCTGGAGAAGCGGCTCCAGCCAGGCAAAGAAGAGCGAGTTTAATCCAATCGAATTCAGCCATCAGCGAACACGGTGACGGACAGCGCGTTGCTTCTCGATCTTCCATTCGCGGTCACGGATTGTGTTTCGTTTATCGTGTTTTTTCTTCCCGTAGGCCAGCCCAATTTTGATTTTGACAAGCGGGCCTTTCCAGTACATTTCAAGTGGCACACAGGCATGCCCTTTTTGGCTTAAGGCGCCATGAATCGCAGCCAGTTCTTTTTTGTGGAGTAGCAGTTTTCGCGTGCGCGTCGGATCCGCGATCACATGTGTTGAAGCGGAATCCAGGGGCGTAATTTGTGAATTTAGAAGATAGGCCTCGCCGTTTCGAATGATCACGTAGGTATCGCTTAAGTTGGCCTTTCCAGCTCGGATCGATTTCACTTCCCAACCATGGAGTTGCATACCGGCCTCGAATGTTTCGTCGATGTGGTAATCAAAACGTGCGCGTTTATTTTGAGCGATTTGATTGCTGTTTTTGTTCGATTTTTTGGCCATGGCGGGCGACTTTACGTATATTTGCCGTTTTTTCAAACAGCGATTGAGGAATTGATGCCGAAAATCACGAGATCCGCAATAGTGTCTCACACTCCAGAGCAAATGTTTGAACTGGTCAACGACTTTGCACGCTACCCCGAGTTTTTACCCTGGTGTGGTGCTGCACGGGTCATCGATTCATCTGAAACGGTCATTGTCGGAGAGCTATCGATTCAAAAGGGCAGCATTCGGCAAGCATTCACGACGAAAAACACCTTAACGCCACCGGAAAGGATAGATTTATCTTTAGTGAACGGACCCTTTAAATCGCTGTCAGGACATTGGCGTTTTGAGTCAGTTGGCGAGGATTGCTGTCGCGTGAGCCTCGATCTTGAATTTGAATTTGTGGGTAAATTAATCGCCATGGCAATCGGCGCTGTGTTTTCGCAAATCGCTGGAAGCCTTGTTGATGCATTTTGTGATCGTGCAGATCAGCTATACGGTCGGTAGGTTTTGAAAGTTCAGGTCGTTTACGCAAAGCCCGATCAACAATATGTGGTTGAATTAGATGTCCCCGAAGGAACAACTGTCTATCAGGCCGCAGATTTGTCTGGTTTCGCTGTCAAATTCCCAGAAATTGATCTTGCAACAACTCCGATGGGTATCTTTGGCGTCCGTGTCAAAACGGCCACCACCACGATCCTTCATCCGGGCGATCGGGTGGAGTTGTATCGATCTTTAATAGCGGATCCGAAGGAGAGCCGCCGGACTCGCGCTGAATCTCAGAAACTTTATCGTTCGTAAAGTTCACAATCAGATAGGTATTTTGTTGAACTTCGCCGTCAAAATCGATCCGCTCTAAATAAATCCAGCGGTTGGGATTAAAGGTATTTACAGTGATTGGCGATCCGAGTAGGAACTGCACTTGATCTCTCGACATTCCGACTTCCAGCCGTTCGACACGCTCAGGGATCAGTTGATTACCTTGCTTCACAGGATTTTTGTGGACACCAGGGAAACTGCAGCCAGTGAGCACAATGGTTGTTGTCAGAACGAGAATGGAAATCAGTCGCATCAATATCTTCCTGAGGAAATTCTTGGCAGAATAATAAAGATGCCAAGCCAATGAGTCCATTGATGATGCAATACGAAACTGACGAATTAAAAAAAGCGGGACTAAAAGCAACGCTTCCGCGGATTCATGTCTTACAGCTATTGCTTGCCAGCGAAGGAGAGCATATGTCGGCGGAAGTGGTCTACCGCAAACTGCATGAGTCTGGCGTTGATGTGAATCTCGCGACGATTTATCGAGTTCTGACGCAATTTCAAGAGGCCGGGTTGGTCGAGCGTCATCAGTTTGACGCCACGACCAATGTATTTGAGCTAAAACCTGATGATCACCACGACCATATGGTGTGTGTTCGATGCCATCAGGTCATTGAGTATGTGAGTCCTGAGATCGAAGCCTTGCAGGAGAAAATTGCGAAAGATCATGGATGCGACATCGTTGATCACACACATATCATTTATGTGACTTGTGCTAATTGTTCGGCGACAAAGTAATGGGTTCGAGCCCTCTTCTTGATCCGAGTGTTTTGTTTTTCGTTCTTGGTCTATTTGCTGGTCTTGTGCGCTCGAATCTTGAAATCCCAACTGCGATCGCTCGCTTTTTATCGCTCTATCTATTAATGGCGCTCGGACTCAAGGGTGGATTTTCCCTTGCAGAAAGTGGCTTTAACCCGGCAATTCTCAGAGATCTTGTGTTTGCGATTGGGCTCGCTCTAGCCATCCCGTTTGTGAGCTTTATGGTGTTGAAGCGTGTGATTAATCCGTTGGATGCGCTGGCAATCTCGGCGACTTACGGTTCCGTTTCCGCGGTTACGTTCATTACGGCAACGCAATTTTTAGAAACCAATGGTCTCGAGTATGGCGGCCACATGGCTGCTGCCATGGCTTTAATGGAATCGCCGGCGATTATTTTTGCAATTTTAATGGCGAATCTTTACCGAACGCAGGAGGCGCGTCAGGAGCACCAAGGATTCTTGGTTGTGTTAAGGGAGTCGTTCACCGAGGGTGCTCAGATCCTACTGTTAGGCGCGATGGTTATTGGGATGATCACTGGGGTGGCCGGTAAAACGATTATGGATCCATTTACCGGGATGATCTTTAAAGGCATGCTCGCGTTCTTTTTGCTTGATATGGGTGTAGCGACCGCCAAACGACTCGCCGATCTGCGCGGTGTGCCGAAGCGGTTGGCGTTCTATGGAGTGATTGCGCCCCTGACGCATGCTTCAATCGCGTTAACGTTGGCCCGGGCGGGTGGTCTATCAGCCGCCAATGCGACTCTGTTGGCCGTCCTTGCAGGGTCGGCTTCCTACATCGCTGTCCCTGCTGTTTTAAAGCACGCCCTACCAGAATCCAATCCAAGCCTGTACCTCGGGCTATCGCTTGGTCTGACGTTCCCATTGAACATTATTTTCGGTATCCCGCTGTATCATTGGGCAGCCACTTGGCTGATCGGTGGTTAATTTCGCAACAGATCTGTTGCAGCTTGTCGCGTACTTTCAGTGATCGAATGCCCGCCAAGCATTCTCGCAATTTCATCGATTCGCTCACCGCGCGACAAAAGGCGGGCCTGTGAAACCGTCACGTCGTCATCCGATCGTTTTTGAACATGCAGATGCTGATCCGCTTGCCCTGCAACCTGTGGTTGGTGGGTGACGACAAGCACCTGGGCGTTCACCGCCAACTCAGTCAACAGCTCCCCCACTTTTGCAGCAGTTTTCCCGCCGATCCCGACATCGACCTCGTCAAAGACAAGGGTTGGTGTCGCTAATCGAGTTGCTGTGATGACCTGAATCGCCAGATTAACGCGAGACAGTTCGCCACCGGATGCAATTTTCGATAAGGGACGACCTTGTTGACCTGGATTGGGCTGGAAAAAAAATTGAACAGATTCGGCGCCGGTAGCCGATAGTGCTTCATTAGGAATCAGGCGGATCTCTAATCGCGCGTATTCCATCCCTAGATCTGGAAAATTAGCAGTGACTTCTCGAGACAGTTGCTCTGCGGCAGCGGCTCTTATGGTTGTTAATTCAGCGGCTTTTTGCTGCGCGATAATCTCAAGCTCTGCAACTTTTTGTTCCAGCATCGGAATCCGATCATTTGCTTCGGCAATTCCCGCAAGTCGCGACACAAGGTTCGTGTGATGCTGGACGAGGTCCTCTGGTTCAATTTTATGTTTTCTTACGAGCTGAAATACTTGTGCAAGACGCTCCTCAACAAATTGCAGGCGCTCTGGATCAAGATCGAATTGGTCGCGTGCATGTTGGATTTCACTTTTTGACTCACTCAGCGCAATGGCCGCCTGTTCGAGGAGCTCAGTCGCATTCTCTAGTCCTTGATGGCCATCTGCAATTTGACTGACATCATTGGCAATTTTTTCTGTGTGACTGATTATTCCACCGGTTTCATCGCCCGACAGGAGCGCGAGGGTTTGTTCCGTGACTCTGATAAACGTATCGCCAGTCGCCAGCTGTCGCTGCTCTCGGTCAAGTTGTTCAAATTCATCAGCCTGAAGATTGAATGCGTTGAGTTCTTCGACTTGGAAACCGAGAAGCTCTCGTTCGGCGTCTGCTTTCGATGCATCAGCCTGGAGCGTATGCAGTGACGATAGGGTATCTATCCATTCCTTGACGGCGGCCGATGTGCGCTGACGTGCTAGGCCCTGGTCGGCATATTCATCCAATAATTCAAGTTGATGCTTCGGTTGAAGCAATTTTTGATTCGCGTGTTGGGTGTGCATCAAAACGAGTTGCTCTGACAGTTCTTTCAATTGTGAAGTTGAAATCGGAGTTCCGTTGACATAGGCCTTCGAGCGGCCTTCTGACGACAGTGTTCGTCTTAAAACCAGCTCATCATCTTGATCCAGTTCATTATCACTCAGCCATGCTTTTGCTTGAGGGAGGCGTTCAATATCAAATTCAGCAATGATCTGCGCGCGCTCGGTTCCAGCGCGTACCAGCCCGAGATCAGCGCGTGCGCCCAAAGCCAGTTCCAGCGCATCAAGGATCAGCGATTTACCGGCGCCTGTATCGCCGGTCACAGCAATACACCCACTGGTCAGTTCAAGGTCGACTGACGCGAGTGTCGCTAAGTTTTTAATATTCAGTTGTAAGAGCATTTGTTTGTCTGTTGAAACTCGCGGATATGACCTTATACATGCGTTTCCGTAGAGAGTGTAGCCCACTCACGGGATAAACATGGAGGAGATTATGGCCGACGAAAAATCACCAGCGGATGAGGACGTCATGAAAGACTCAGTGGATGCGTCTGAAATTCAAAACGAAGAGCTTGATGATGATGCGATTCAACACGACGAACAGAAAGAGATTGACACCAGCGATGACTCAGTTGATCTCGATGATGGTGATTCGGCCAGCTTGGAAACGCAGGTTGAAGAGCTTAAAGAAGCACTAATCCGCTCCCAAGCAGATCTTCAAAACGTTCGCCGCCGTGCCGAGCGTGATGTTGAAAATGCGCACAAATACGCAGTTGAGAAATTTGTTAAAGATTTACTCGCAGTGTTGGATTCGATGGATCGAGCGCTTGAACTTACCGAAACCACAGACGGTTTTGATGCGTCGATGCTCGAGGGCACTCAAATGACGCACAAGCTCCTTTTGGATACAGCGGCAAAGCACGGAGTGGAACCAATTAATCCGGTTGGGGAGGTATTTGATCCGCAAGAGCATCAGGCAATGAGCATGGTGGAGTCAGCAGATCATGAACCAAATACGGTGATGGCAGTGATGCAGAAAGGCTACAAATTAGAAGGACGAGTGATCCGAGCGGCGATGGTCATGGTGACCAAAGGTACTTCGAACTAGTCACTTGAATGCGGATAAAAAACCGCAATAAACGAGAGAATAAATCCGGGTATCCGGACATGGATGAATAGAGAGGAAAAACCATGGGTAAGATCATAGGAATCGATCTTGGTACAACGAATTCTTGCGTGGCTGTGCTGGAAGGCGGCAAGCCACGCGTCATTGAGAACGCTGAGGGCGATCGTACGACCCCGTCGATTATTGCTTATACCGACGACGAAACACTGGTCGGACAGCCGGCGAAGCGGCAGTCTGTGACGAATCCAGACAACACATTATTTGCTGTCAAGCGCCTGATCGGTCGCAAGTTCAGTGATGATGTAGTGCAGAAAGACATAAAAATGGTTCCCTACAAAATCGTAGGTGCCGACAACGGCGACGCTTGGATTGACGTCAAGGGAGAGAAGCTCGCTCCTCCTCAAATCTCTGCCGAAGTCTTGAAAAAAATGAAAAAGACGGCCGAAGATTATCTCGGGGAAGACGTTACGGAAGCCGTGATCACGGTTCCAGCGTATTTCAACGACAGTCAGCGTCAGGCCACAAAAGATGCAGGTAAGATTGCGGGCCTTGATGTGAAAAGGATCATCAATGAGCCGACCGCTGCCGCTCTTGCTTATGGAATGGATCAGGCCCGTGGTGATTCAGTGATTGCGGTCTACGATTTAGGTGGTGGTACCTTTGATATTTCAATCATTGAGATCGCTGAAGTCGATGGCGAGCACCAGTTCGAAGTGTTGTCAACCAATGGCGATACATTCCTTGGCGGCGAGGATTTTGATCTACGCGTGATTGATTACCTTGCGGAGTCATTCCAGAAAGATCAGGGAATGGATCTCAAAGGTGATCCGCTAGCGATGCAGCGTTTGAAAGAAGCTGCCGAGAAGGCGAAAATCGAGTTATCTTCGAGCCAACAAACAGATGTTAACTTGCCCTACATTACAGCCGATGCAAGTGGTCCCAAGCACTTGAATCTTAAGTTGACGCGGGCGAAGCTCGAGTCATTAGTCGAAGATCTGGTAGAGCGGACACTTGCGCCAGTGAAGCAGGCACTTGAGGACGCGGGTCATTCAACGTCTGAAATTAATGATGTCATTCTTGTTGGTGGTCAAACGCGGATGCCACTCGTTCAAGACAAGGTAAAGGCATTCTTCAATAAAGATCCACGTCGTGATGTCAACCCTGATGAGGCGGTTGCCATGGGCGCGTCGATTCAAGGTGCGGTACTGGCTGGTGACGTGAAAGACGTATTGCTTCTCGACGTGACGCCTCTGTCTCTGGGTATTGAGACAATGGGTGGTGTGATGACTGCATTGATTGAGAAAAATACGACCATCCCAACCAAGAAGACCCAGGTGTTTTCAACCGCTGAAGACAATCAGACCGCGGTGACGATTCATGTCTTGCAAGGTGAGCGTAAACAGGCAGGTCAAAATAAGTCGTTAGGCCGATTCGATTTGGCTGATATTCCACCGGCACCTCGTGGCATGCCGCAGATTGAAGTTGCCTTTGATATCGATGCGAACGGTATTTTGAATGTGTCTGCAAAAGACAAAGCAACCGGTAAAGAGCAGTCGATTGTGATTAAAGCATCATCTGGCCTGTCTGATGAAGAAATCGAAAAAATGGTGAAGGATGCTGAAGCGAATGCTGAAGCGGATAAGAAGTTTGAAGAAATGATCGGTGCGCGAAATACTGCTGACGGTATGATTCACGCGACGAAAAAGTCAATGGCAGATGCCGGTGATAAGCTGACTGACGAAGAAAAAGCGCCAGTTGAAGCGGCTATTTCTGAACTTGAAGAGGCGTTGAAAGGTGACGACAAGGATGAAATCACTGCAAAGACGACGGCTTTGACTGAGGCGTCAGCGAAGATCGCAGAGAAGCTATACGCAGCCGCAGACGCCGGTGCCGATGCGACTGATGCAGGTGCAGATGCTTCAAAACAAGATGACGATGTTGTCGATGCTGAGTTTGAAGAAGTGAAGGACGACGAGAAGAAGTGAAGGACGACGAGAAGAAGTGAGTTGCATGACTCAAGTCCCAGGGAAGGAGAGCTGAGTGGCCAAGCGTGATTATTATGAAACTCTCGGGGTATCGACAGATGTTTCCGAAGGAGATCTTAAAAAGGCCTACCGACGCCTCGCAATGAAGTGTCACCCGGACCGTAATCCGGGAGACGCGGAGGCTGAAGCGAAGTTCAAAGAACTGTCTGAAGCTTACGAGGTTCTGTCAGACCTTGAAAAACGTGCTGCATACGATCGATATGGCCATGAAGCATTCGAAGACGGTATGGGCGGTCCTAGTGGTGGTTTCCACGGGGGCGGCGCAAGCTTTTCGGATATTTTTGGTGATGTTTTTGGTGACATCTTTGGCGGCGCAGGTCCGGGTGGCGGGCGGTCATCGGTGCAGCGCGGCAGTGATCTGCGTTACACCCTTGATCTCACCCTAGAAGAAGCCGTTTTTGGCGTCGAAAAGACGATTCGGGTGCCGCGACTGACTGAATGTGATACATGTGCAGGAAGTGGTGCTAAGCCCGGTTCATCGCCAAAAACGTGTCAGACCTGTAATGGCCAGGGTCAGGTGCGCATGCAGCAGGGATTTTTTGCAATTCAGCAGACATGCCCCCGATGTCATGGACAAGGTAAGGTCGTGACAGATCCTTGCGGTGATTGTCGAGGTCAAGGACGCAAGGATGAAACCAAGACGTTGTCTGTGAAAATTCCTGCAGGAGTTGATACGGGAGATCGCGTGCGCTTGTCTGGTGAGGGTGAAGCCGGTGTCAACGGCGGCCCAGCGGGTGATCTCTATGTTCAAGTGAACGTCAAAGAGCACCGTATTTTTACGCGCGACGGCAAAGACCTGTATTGCGAAGTCCCAATTTCCTTCACAGATGCAGCACTCGGTGGTGAACTCGAAGTTCCGACACTCGATGGTCGCCTTAAGTTGAAAGTCCCTGACGGTACCCAAACTGGTAAGTTGTTCAGGGTGCGAGCGAAGGGTGTAAAGCCAGTGCGCGGTGGAGCGCAAGGTGACTTGCTGTGTCGGGTAATGGTCGAAACACCAGTGAATCTCACCTCTAAACAGCGCGAACTACTTGAAGAGCTTCATCAAACACTGAACCATAAAACCCACGCACCAAAGCGTGACGGGTGGTTTGACAGCGTCAAATCATTCTTTGATGAGATGAAGTTCTAATGACCAATATCGTGATCACAGGAGCATCCGGCCGCATGGGTCGCGCACTGATTGAGGCGACCCTTGAGATCGATGGTGCGGTGCTGTCAGGAGCGACCGTTCGTCCATCATCGACGCTCGTGGGGACGGATGTGGGCGAGCTTGTAAGTCAAGGTCATCGTGGCGCACCAATTCATAGCGACCTGGATCTGTTTGGCTCTTTGCGTCCTGTTGTTATCGACTTTACAACGATCGAAGCAACGCTTGAGCATCTTCAGTGGTGCCTCGAAAACGGGGATCCATGTGTGATTGGAACAACTGGATTTTCGGAAGCACAGGAGGCGGTGATTGCTGAGGCTTCCAAAGTAATTCCTGTCGTGTATGCGCCAAACTTCAGTGTTGGTGTCAATGTGGTTTTTGATTTATTGGATCGTGCGTCGCGTGTTTTTGGTGATTCAGTCGATATTGAAGTGCTCGAAGCGCATCATCGACACAAAGCGGATGCTCCAAGCGGCACCGCATTAGCCATGGGTCGCGTGGTTGCAAATGCGCTCGATCGTGATTTGAGCCAAGTCGCTGTTTTTGGTCGCGAAGGTCAGACAGGTGCACGTCCTCGCGAGCAAATTGGTTTTGCGACAGTCAGAGCGGGTGACGTAGTCGGTGAGCACACAGTGTTGTTCGCTGCCGAGGGCGAGAGTGTCGAGATTACGCATAAGGCTTCTAGTCGACGGACATTTGCCAATGGCGCTGTGCGTGCGGCAATCTGGGCGTCAGAGCAATCGCCGGGCCTGTATTCAATGCGGGATGTACTTGGCCTGTAAGGAAAACCCGCCACCGTCGATGGACTTCTCGGTCTAATCTCCCTAGAATGCGCCCTCAATCGCTCGGAGCCAGCCGAGTCTGTCGAGACAGAGGACTCCCGATTGAATTCACCTGCAATTTTAATTCTTGCCGACGGCACACAGTTTGTCGGCCGCTCCATCGGCGCGGACGGGGTATCCGTCGGCGAAGTCGTTTTTAACACCGCAATGACGGGTTATCAGGAAATCTTGACGGACCCATCGTATGCACGGCAATTAGTGACGCTGACGTATCCACATATCGGAAATACGGGCGTGACTCCGGAGGATGAGGAATCGAACACGATTCATGCAGGTGGATTGATCATTCGTGACCTCCCGCTATTGTCGAGTAATTTTCGAGCATATGAATCACTGGATACCTACTTAAAATCAGCCGGCGTTGTTGCAATTGCAGATATCGATACACGTAAGCTGACTCGTATTTTGCGTGACAAAGGGGCTCAAGCCGGTGTCATTGTTGCGGGTATTGATGCATGTTCGGATGCGGGTATTGCAAAAGCACAGGCTGCGCTGGCTGAGTTCCCCGGGCTCGCTGGGATGGATCTCGCTAAAGAGGTGACAACTGCATCAGTGTACGAGTGGGATGAGGGCTCGTGGGTTCTGGGTGAGGGATACCCTCAAAAAAAGGATGCTCGCTTCCATGTCGTTGCCTATGACTTTGGCGTGAAACGTAACATCTTGCGGATGCTCGCCGATCGCGGTTGCCGCTTGACCGTTGTTCCTGCGAAAACTCCAGCGAAAGATGTGTTAGCGATGAATCCTGATGGGGTGTTCTTGTCAAATGGACCTGGAGATCCTGAGCCTTGCACTTACGCGATTGGGGCGATTCAGGAAATTTTGGAAACGAAAATTCCGGTCTTTGGGATCTGTTTAGGTCACCAACTCCTCGGTCTCGCATCCGGTGCTAAAACAATGAAAATGAAGTTTGGCCATCACGGTGCGAACCACCCTGTCCAGGACATCGAGTCAGGAGTTGTCATGATCACCAGTCAAAACCACGGTTTTGCGATTGATGAACACACCTTGCCTGTGAATCTTAAGATGACGCATAAATCGTTGTTTGATCAGTCACTGCAAGGGATAGCGCGGACTGATACCTCAGCATTCAGTTTTCAGGGTCACCCTGAAGCGAGCCCAGGGCCGCACGATGTGACGCCACTGTTTGACCAATTTATCGCGAACATGGAGGCCCGCTAATGCCAAAACGTACCGATTTTGAATCGATTCTAATTATTGGTGCTGGTCCGATTGTGATTGGGCAGGCGTGTGAGTTTGACTATTCGGGTGCACAGGCCTGTAAAGCACTTCGGGAAGAAGGTTATCGAGTCATTCTCGTGAACTCGAACCCGGCGACCATCATGACTGATCCAGCGATGGCTGATGCAACGTACATTGAGCCGATTCGTTGGCAGTCGGTTGCAAAAGTGATCGAGAAAGAGCGTCCAAGTGCTTTGCTACCAACCATGGGAGGCCAGACTGCTCTGAATTGTGCGCTTGATTTGGATCGTGAAGGTGTTCTCGAAAAATACGGTGTTCAGTTAATTGGCGCGAATGCGGATGCCATTGACAAGGCTGAAGATAGGGACCGTTTCGATAAGGCGATGAAAGCAATCGGACTCGAAACGCCGCGCAGCCATATCGCGCATACGATGGACGAAGCGCTTGTAGCGGCCGATGATCTTGGTTTTCCTTGCATCATTCGTCCCTCGTTCACCATGGGTGGATCGGGTGGCGGCGTTGCTTATAACCGCGAAGAATTTGAAGAGATTTGTGAGCGCGGCCTCGACTTATCACCGACTAATGAGTTGTTGATTGATGAATCACTCCTTGGCTGGAAAGAGTATGAGATGGAGGTGGTGCGCGACCGTAAGGACAACTGCATCATCGTCTGTTCGATCGAAAATTTCGATCCAATGGGTGTGCATACTGGTGACTCTTTTACCGTCGCTCCGGCACAGACATTGACTGATAAAGAATATCAAATCATGCGCAATGCCTCGGTGGCTGTGTTGCGTGAAATTGGTGTCGAAACGGGCGGCTCTAACGTCCAGTTCGGTGTGAATCCGGACAATGGTCGCTTGGTAGTGATCGAGATGAATCCGCGTGTATCACGTTCTTCTGCACTCGCATCGAAAGCGACAGGCTTCCCAATTGCGAAGGTTGCTGCCAAATTGGCAGTGGGTTGCACGCTTGATGAACTTGCCAATGAGATTACCGGCGGTGCAACGCCTGCATCATTTGAGCCATCAATTGATTATGTGGTGACCAAAGTCCCACGCTTTACATTCGAAAAGTTCCCGCAAGCTGATAGTCGCTTGACGACACAGATGAAATCTGTCGGTGAGGTGATGGCGATTGGTCGAAGCTTTCAGGAGTCGATGCATAAGGCATTACGGGGTCTCGAAATTGGTGTCAGCGGCTTGGATCCGACGTTTGAGTGGGATTCTGAGGAGTCTGTGCAGGCAATGCGTCATGAACTCGCGAATCCTGGCCCACGTCGTTTATGGTGCGTGGCTGACGCTTTTCGCAGTGGAATGAGCATTGACGAGGTTTTTCAGGTCTCGAAAATTGATTCATGGTTCCTCGCGCAAATCGAAGATTTGGTTTGGGACGAAGCGCGTCTGACAGAGATGGCTCTATCAGATCTCGATCGTGATTCACTATGGCGTTTAAAGCGCAAGGGATTCTCTGATAAACGGTTAGCGGTGCTTCTCGATGTATCAGAAAAAGAATTGCGCGAACGTCGCCTAAAACTTGATTTGAGGCCTGTGTACAAACGCGTCGACACCTGTGCTGGTGAGTTTGCGACACCAACCGCCTATCTCTACTCAACCTATGAGGAAGAGTGTGAGGCGAACCCATCAAGCCGTGACAAGATTATGGTTTTGGGCGGTGGTCCAAACCGAATCGGTCAGGGCATTGAATTTGATTATTGCTGTGTTCATGCCGCGTTTGCGATGCGTGAAGATGGTTATGAAACCATTATGGTGAACTGTAACCCCGAGACTGTTTCTACTGACTATGACACCTCAGATCGTTTGTTCTTCGAGCCGGTGACGCTTGAGGATGTGTTGGCAATTGTCGATATCGAACAGCCAAAAGGTGTGATTGTTCAGTTTGGTGGTCAGACACCGCTCAAGCTTGCACGCGAACTTGAGGCATCCGGGGTCCCTATTATTGGCACATCGCCTGAAGCCATTGACCGTGCTGAAGACCGAGAGCGATTCCAGCAAATGGTAACGCGTTTGGGTCTGAGACAGCCTGCGAACGCGACAGCGCGGAGTCTTGAGGAGGGGCTGGCTTTGGCAGAAAGCATTGGTTTTCCTCTAGTCGTGCGTCCCTCTTATGTTCTTGGAGGGCGTGCGATGGAAGTGGTCTCGAATCTGTCGGAGCTGAAACGGTATCTTCAGGATGCTGTGGTCGCAAGTGATGACTCTCCAGTACTTCTCGATCACTTTCTCGATCCAGCAATCGAAGTTGACGTGGATGCAGTGAGCGACGGTGAGCACGTTGTCATCGGTGCCATTATGGAACACATTGAACAGGCTGGCGTTCACTCGGGTGACTCTGCATGTTCACTGCCACCCTATAGTTTGCCAAAACACATTCAGGATGAAATTCGTGATCAAGTGATCCGCATGGCGCGTGAGTTGAATGTCGTCGGCTTAATGAATGTGCAGATGGCTGTGCAGGGCGAAGATGTGTATGTGATTGAAGTGAATCCTCGCGCCTCACGAACAGTCCCGTTTGTCTCGAAATGTATTGGGGTGTCCCTAGCGAAAGTCGCTGCTCGCTGCATGGTAGGTACGTCTCTTGAAGCGCAGAACATGACCAAGGAACTGATTCCGCCGTATTTTAGTGTGAAAGAGAGTGTGTTCCCCTTCGTGAAATTCCCAGGTGTCGACCCAATTTTGGGTCCTGAAATGAAGTCAACCGGTGAAGTCATGGGAACTGGTGATAGCTTTGATGAGGCCTTTGCCAAGGCGCATGCAGCTGCCGGCGATCGGCTACCGAGCATTGGGCGTGCTTTTGTCTCTGTTCGCGATGCAGATAAGATTCGCGCTGCAGTTCTTGCACAATCCTTGATCGAAACGGGATTTGAGCTCGTCGCAACTGGTGGAACCTGCGATCACTTAATCAATTCTGGTATTCCTTGCCAGCGTGTGAATAAAGTGATGGAAGGTCGGCCAAATATCGTTGATATGATTAAAAATGATGCAATCGCGTTTATCGTAAACACAACTGAGGGTCGACAAGCGATAATGGATTCTGCAACGATTCGTCGATCGGCGTTGAATCACAAAGTTTGCTATACAACGACTTTGGCAGGTGGCGAATCGATTGTGCGCGCTCTGAAGTTTGGTAACGAACGTGAAGTCCGGCGACTGCAGGAGCTTCATCGTCGCGTTGAGACACAATAATAAGGATTTAAATGAGCAAGATACCGATGACCAAATCTGGAGAATCGTCGCTCCGGGATGAACTGCAGCGTTTAAAGCAAGTTGAACGTCCGCGTATCGTCGCTGCAATTGCCGAAGCGCGCGAGCATGGTGATCTGAAAGAAAATGCTGAGTATCACGCTGCGCGCGAACAGCAGGGATTCTGTGAGGGTCGGATTAAAGATATCGAGGCGAAGCTATCCCATGCTCAGGTGATTGATGTGACGCAAATTGAAAATACAGGCAAGGTGATTTTTGGCGTGACTATGACGCTCATTAATTTAGAGACCGACCAATCAGTGACCTACCAAATTGTGGGTGAAGATGAGGCGGATGTGAAAAACGGAAAGATCTCTGTGACATCACCAATCGCCCGAGGCTTGATTGGGAAAGAGGAGGGTGACGAGGTGTCGGTGACAACTCCCGGTGGTGTCGTCGAATATGAGATCGACTCCGTTGAACATCGATAGTCAGATTGGCCGGATCAAATTTGATAAACGAGGGTTAGGTCGTTCCGCAGCCCTAAAAAGTAGCGCCATTGCACCGGTTGATTGCACGCATTGAGCTCCGGTTTCCTCGCAAAGTGAGGCAATTAAAACCTTCCGCGTGTCGCGTTCCGCGCGCACTTTAATCTTGATTAGTTCATGATCGTTGAGTGCACGATTGAGTTCGTCGAGTAAACCAGTAGATATTCCTTGATCGCCAATGAGTACAATCGGCTTCAAATGATGTCCAATCGCCCGCATCTGTTTTTTGCGTTCAGGCGTTAACATAGTCGTCTCCATAGAAGGGGCGCGCGAGTGTAGAGCAAAATATGGCACGATCCAAGTCCAGCGATCGCTGGTTAAAAGAACATTTTGATGATCCGTACGTGCAGAAGGCGCAAGCGGAGGGTCGTCGGTCGCGGGCAAGCTTTAAATTGGAAGAAGTCCAAGCGAAGGACCAACTGATCAAATCTGGGGACGTCGTCGTCGATTTAGGGGCCGCCCCTGGCGGTTGGACTGAGTTGGTTGCGAATTGGACAGGTCCTGCTGGCCGGGTATTTGCACTTGATATTCTCGCGATGGATTCAGTCGCGGATGTGGAAATTATTTTCGGTGACTTTACCGAAGAAGCGATTCTTGATCGCTTGATGCAGTCATTGAAGGGATTTCGGGTTGATGTTGTTTTATCTGATATGGCGCCAAACTTGTCAGGAAATAAATCTGTGGATCAACCAAGGGCAATGTATCTATCTGAGCTCGCTCTCGATTTTGCGCGACAGACGTTGAATCCCGGCGGTACATTTTTTGTAAAAGTGTTTCAGGGTGCGGGGTTCGATGAATTTTTTCAGGCGCTTCGAGCGGATTTTTCTGTCCTAAAAACTCGGAAACCTGACGCGTCGCGTTCGCGTAGCCGAGAAACTTATCTGCTAGCAAGGGGCTTTCGCGGTTCAACCCTTTGAATTCGATTGGCCTGCCCAAATAAACCAATTATATTGGGGAGCTCGACTCCTCTGAAGGAATGGAGAAGATTATGGCGAGAAATTTGGTGCTTTGGTTGGTAATCGCTGCTGTTTTACTCACAGTATTTAACAACTTCAGCGTGGAAACACAGTCACAGCAGATTAACTACTCTCAGTTCGTTGAGGAAGTGAATCGAGACCAGATTCGTCGCGTCATTATCGACGGACAGTCGATTATTGCAACGCGTTCCAATGGCGATGTGTACGAGACAGTGCGGCCAGCAGTGCAGGATCCGCGATTGATGGACGATTTGCTCCAGCACAACGTTGTCGTTGAAGGTCGCAAACCAGAGCAACAGTCGGTATGGATGCAACTGTTGGTTGCCGCCTTCCCGGTACTGATCATCTTGGCGATTTTCATGTTTTTCATGCGTCAAATGCAGGGTGGTATGGGCGGTGGTCGTGGTGGCCCGATGTCGTTTGGAAAATCCAAAGCACGCTTAATCAGCGAAGACCAAATTAAAACCACGTTTGCCGATGTGGCTGGTTGTGATGAGGCCAAGGATGATGTTGCAGAACTGGTTGAATTTTTGAAAGATCCAGGCAAGTTCCAAAGGCTTGGAGGACGGATCCCACGTGGTGTTTTGATGGCGGGACCTCCCGGCACTGGTAAAACATTGCTAGCGAAGGCAATCGCTGGTGAAGCCAAGGTACCCTTCTTCTTTATTTCAGGATCAGATTTTGTCGAGATGTTCGTTGGTGTTGGTGCATCGCGAGTGCGTGACATGTTTGAGCAAGCGAAGAAACAGGCGCCTTGTATCATTTTCATTGATGAGATCGATGCAGTCGGCCGTCAGCGTGGTGCCGGGCTTGGTGGTGGTCATGATGAGCGTGAGCAGACACTGAATCAGTTGTTGGTTGAGATGGATGGTTTTGATGTCAATGATGGAGTCATCGTCATTGCTGCGACTAACCGACCCGATGTTCTTGATCAGGCACTACTTCGTCCGGGTCGATTTGACCGGCAAGTGGTTGTCGGGCTTCCAGATATTCGTGGACGTGAACAGATTCTGAAGGTTCATATGAAAAAAGCGCCAGTTGCGCCAGAAGTCGATGCATCGTTAATTGCCCGCGGTACACCTGGCTTTTCCGGCGCCGATCTTGCGAATTTGGTCAATGAAGCCTCGTTGTTTGCCGCTCGTGCGAGCACGCGGGTCGTGGCAATGAGTCACTTTGAGCAGGCGAAAGATAAGATTATGATGGGTGCCGAGCGTCGATCGATGGTGATGAAAGAGTCTGAAAAACGGAATACGGCTTATCACGAGGCTGGCCACGCCATTGTGGGTCGATTAATGCCAGAGCATGACCCGGTCTATAAGGTTTCGATCATTCCTCGAGGGCGGGCGCTGGGTGTCACCATGTTCTTGCCAGAAGAAGATAAGTACAGCCACTCCAAGCGGGGCTTGATTAGCCAGATTTGTTCGCTCTACGGTGGTCGGATCGCTGAAGAGCTCACTTTGGGCGCCGAGGGCGTAACTACAGGTGCATCAAATGATATTCAGCGTGCGACCTCGATCGCTCGCAACATGGTTACGAAGTGGGGTCTATCCGAAAAGCTTGGCCCGCAGATGTATGATGAAGAAGATAACGAGCCTTTCTTGGGTCGTTCGATGAGTCGTCCAGCGAATGGTCAGTCAGATGATACTGCGCGTTTGATCGACGAAGAAGTGAAAGACATCTTGGATTCCTGTTATCAGACGGCCAAAATAACGCTCGAAGAGAACATGGAAAAACTACATGCCATGGCCGATTGTCTGATGGAATACGAAACAATCGATTCACAACAAATCGACCAAATTATGGAAGGTCGGAAGCCTGGCCCTCCGGCAGATTGGAATGACAGTGACAAGCCGCAAGGCGGGTCACCAGACATTTACGATGATTTGCATGAGGCGGCTAGCAGCGATGCTTCTGATACCGCTTCAGAGGATGGCGCAGCGCCAACCAATTAGCAGTGACACAAAAGATCACTTGGCCAGATCTGGGGTTCCATGGACCTCAGATTATGGCCGTTCTGAATATCACACCCGATTCATTTTCTGACGGCGGCAAGCTTTTTGAGAAGCAGGCATCGTTTGATGCGATTTTATCGCATGCTGACTATTGTCTGGCTGAGGGTGCGACCATACTCGATGTCGGTGGAGAGAGCACCCGTCCGGGGGCGGCTCCAGTGTCTGAGAGTGAAGAACTTGACCGGGTCGTTCCAGTAGTCGAAGCACTGTCTGCGCGATTTGATGCAGTGATCTCAGTTGATACTTCGACACCGAATGTCATGATTGAGAGTGCCGCACATGGTGCTCGGATAATTAATGATGTGCGGGCATTATTGCGCGAAGGAGCGATGGCTGCGGCACTCAAGACAGGTCTTCCCGTGTGTCTGATGCATATGCAAGGTACGCCACAGACGATGCAAAATCAGCCAACCTATGGTGGTGATGCTGTGGACGATGTGTATCAGTGGTTG
>CAJWFL010000025.1:0-18698 GCA_913031455.1 uncultured Gammaproteobacteria bacterium | reverse complement strand
GGATTAAACGAATCGTCGCTGGTACTGGAATCATCTCGACACCCTGATCAGCAAGCGTCATTAAGATATCGGCGCCCACATTTTCGAGATCAAAGGTCACAATATCCGACTGTTCGCACAATGCTTTCAGGGCATCCGGATCGTGAAGTGCACCCCGAATTTGACCATAAGCGACCTGTCCAGCGGGTGAATTATGCATTGGATCCAACACTGTCATCTGAACGTGGTGCGCATTACACGCAGGTGCCAGCATCCGAGCAAGTTGCCCGCCGCCAACAACACCAAGACGCGCTAGTGGAAGAGATTTGAGCATGAACATCTCTCAAAAGGTCAACAGTATATCAAAGGGCCCGCATGTCGGGGGTGCGACCAAAATCAACGAGTTGCTCAAAAGGATCCGGATAGATGCCGGTCCATAATTCAAACTGACGCGCTGCCTGAGCCAACAACATCCCCAAGCCGTCGGCGCGTTGATCTGTCAGTGCAAGACACATTTTCAAAAATGGCGTATCGTCCACACCATACACAAGATCATAGCAGGCGCCATCAGCATTCAAGATGCGATCAGTCAGCTCGACCCCTGTGCTACCAGAGAGCCCCGCAGATATTCCATTAATAACCAAATCAAAAGGTGCGCCCTGTGAATCCAGCTCCGACAGTGCAATGCCACGCACACCTTGGTCATAACGCCCTACCAAACGGTCCAACTTTTCTATTGATCGATTAGCAATCACAATTTCATCTGGACTTTTTGTAGCAAGCGGTCCGAGACAACCTGCAACCGCTCCACCAGCACCCAAGATCAATATACGCCGACCCGTCGGAGACCATCCGAGCCGCTCGAGATCATCCAACAGACCGAGACCATCTGTATTGTGGCCGTATAAACCGCTAGCGTGTAGCGTTAAAGTGTTGCAAGCACCAGCAAGTAAGGCCTCATCAGAGAGCGAACTGGCGAGTTGAAAAGCTGACCACTTGTGCGGAACGGTAATACTCAGTCCGTTTCCGCCACCTGCAAAAAATCGCGAGACTTCGGATTCGAAATCTCGCTCCTTGACTTGGACTTTGTTGTACACCACGTCCATGGACAGCTGTTCACCGAACCGCCGATGAATTTCGGGAGATTTTGAGTGTCCGATTGGGTCGCCAAAAACCGCGAACTGATAGTTCATAACCATTCTCGAGGCTTCAGGTATTCAAAGAGCGCCGCTTCATCCGTATTGTTTTCTGGAACGTAGCCATACTCCCAGCGTGCAAGAGGGGGCATCGACATCAAAATCGATTCTGTACGACCACCACTCTGCAACCCAAACAGCGTGCCGCGGTCGTACACTAGATTGAATTCGACGTAACGCCCCCTTCGATACAGCTGAAATTCACGCTCACGCATCCCATAGGTTATGGTTTTGCGCCGAGTTACGATTGGAATATATGCAGGAACGAAAGCGTTGCCTACCGCCTGCATAAACGCAAAGCTTTGCTCAAATCCCAGCTCGTTAAAGTCATCGAAAAATAACCCACCGATGCCACGAGTTTCATCACGATGCGGCAAATAAAAATAAGCATCGCAAGCCTTCTTATATTTCGGATAATACTCCGCTCCAAATGGCTCGATCGCATCTTTGGCCGTCTGATGGAAGTGAACACAGTCCTCATCAATTGGATAAAACGGTGTTAGATCAAATCCACCGCCGAACCACCAAACTGGCTCTTCGCCTTCTTTTTCAGCCACAAAAAACCGCACGTTAGCATGCGATGTTGGGACGTACGGATTCTCTGGATGAATGACGAGGCTCACGCCCATTGCCTGCCAAGATCGACCAGCAAGCTCAGGACGCGCAGCGGTTGCCGACGGAGGAAGTGTCGACCCCATGACATGACTGAATCCGACGCCCGCCTTCTCAAATACCGCGCCATCAGCCATTACGCGAGACTGACCACCACCGCCTTCACGTCGCTCCCATTGGTCTTGTTGAAAGGTTGCTTGGCCGTCTTCAGCCTCTGCTGCTTGGCAAATCTCATCTTGGAGTCCAAATAAATAAGATCTCACGGCGTGAAAATCTGTCATTTCATCAAGCCCTAATGATTGTTCCTGTTTGCATATCTCGGATGGTACTTGGTTTTCGGTACCCCTGTGTACGGCCTTGGGCTACATAGTCGACAACATGGCCCAACTGATTCATGACCTGCCATCGTGATTGACATGCCTGACGACCTGAACGATTTGCAGACGTTGATACGAGCGGACCAACATAATTAATTAACCGAACAAGGCTCGGCATGGTAACGCGACGCACAGCCATCGAATCACGGCCACCGGTCAAAATGTTTGGGCAGTCAGCGTTCACAGGAATAATCCAGGTTGACGGGCGACCGACTTCGTCCTGGGCGGCTTCCAACACCGGACATGCAAACCAATGTGCTAACTCGTCGAAAGAAGCAACCAACGTAATCAACCCTTTCGCGGGATCACGTTGCTTCACACGCAAAATGCGCTCAATCGCATGCCCTTTCGAAATCGAGCAACTGAGTCCCCAGACACCTTCTGTTGGGAACGCTGACACGCCGCCCACCAGCAATATGCGGACATGTTTAGCGAGATCGTTAACAAAAATCATATGTGATCCAATTCAACTTCCTGTGCATCATAAACAGCAAATGCTCGTTGGTCTTCAACACTCAAAATGCGAAAAGCTGCAGTCATCCTCGTTTGAAGCCTCACAATGACTACATTCCCATCGCGTACGCCATGCGCATTACCGTAATCAATGTAGCCGTATCGACATCCAGACAAGAGTCCGGATTGACTTTCGACCAACACAGGCTGGTTCAATGGAATAGAGCGGTTTACTTGGTTGTGATTGAGCGACGTTAACGCTGAACTATGAATTGCTCTCAATTAACGCAGGACATTATCAGTTGCGATCAATTCCACCGTTTTACCATCGTCCAATACGTTGACAGAAACACAATTGTCGAAGCATTTCGATTGACGTTTCACATGAAACATTCTGTCGAATGAACACCCAGCTGCAGGCGATGCTCCACAAAAAAGCACACACAGGAACAGTGCGGTAACTAACCGAGTTCGGTTACACTGCTATGCCTTGGACATAATCTGAAACCTTAGAGATACGATGGCATTACGAAAAATTCTGGAATTTCCTGATCCGCGCCTGCGGACGATCGCAAAGCCAGTCGAAACTGTTGATGACTCGATTCGCACATTGATCGATGACATGTTTGAAACGATGTATGAGGCGCAAGGAATTGGGCTGGCCGCAACTCAGATTGATGTCCATTTGCGAGTTGTTGTGATCGACCTGCAAGATGATGAACACGAACCACTTATAATGATCAACCCCGTATTCGACACATTGACGAAAGACATCGACGAAATGCAAGAAGGTTGTCTTTCTGTTCCTGGAATTCATGAAGTGGTCAAACGTCCCGAACATATTCGGTTAAAAGCACTTGATCGTGAGGGTAATCCATACGAACTTGAAGTAACCGGACTTTTCGCTGTGTGTATACAACACGAATGTGACCACCTTAATGGCAAACTGTTTGTTGATCATTTATCAAATCTGAAAAGATCCAGAATCAAGGCCAAATTAACGAAGCAAAAGCGAGTTGGGGCAACTTCATAAATGTTGCGAGTCCTTTTTGCCGGCACTCCTGAATTCGCTGTCCCAACGCTTGAGGCACTCATCGACGATCCAGAGATCTCAGTAGAGTGTGTCTTAACTCAGCCTGATCGCCCCAGCGGTAGAGGACAAAAGCTGTCAGAAAGTGCTGTCAAACGGTGTGCGATTACCCATGGCTTGGCTCTCAGACAACCAGAAACATTGGACCCAAGAGAGGTAAACTGGATTCGCGAGCAACACTTTGATGCCTTGGTTGTCGTTGCTTATGGACAAATTCTGAGAGCAGACGTCCTCGAAAGTCCTCGACTTGGCTGTCTCAATGTTCATGCATCGCTTCTTCCGCGTTGGCGGGGCGCGGCGCCTTTGCAGCGGGCAATTGAAGCCGGTGACACAGAAACCGGGATAACCATCATGTTGATGGACGGGGGTCTCGATACTGGGCCGATGCTAGCGACATCATCCGTGCAAATCGATGAATCAACGACCGCAATCAAACTCCATGACCAACTCGCAACGATTGGTGGTCCTTTACTCGTCGATACATTGAAGAAACTGGATGGTGGTTCCGTTACACCTGAACGCCAGCCAGACGAAGGAATCACCTACGCCCACAAAATTTCAACAAAAAATGCGTGCATTGACTGGTGCCAAGACCGTCAAACTGTCATACGACAAATTCATGCGTTCAATCCCGCGCCTGGCGCATACACATTTGCCGGTCTCGAACGAATGAAAATTTTCTTGGTTTCTGAGGCTCAAGGGAAGCACGCCCAACCTGGAACCCTTTGGAAAATCGAAAATCAAATCCTCGTCGGCACTCAAACAGGTAACCTCCAGATCCTCGAATGCCAACTTCCCGGCGGCAAGCGACTATCTCAAGAACATATGGCATCGCATCAAACAGCTCCTTGGAATCAGACGATGACGCTGACGGAGCAGTTAGCATGAAAAGATCCGTCAGAGCTCATGCCGCTGAAATTATTAATGCACTTCAAAATCAACAGTCAAATCTCGATGCTCTACTCCGGAAACACTCGAAAAATCTGAGTCCGAGTGACAAAAAACTGCTCCAATCGATTTGCTATGGTATTTGCCGTGAATGGTTCCATCTGGATGAAATTGAGGCACACCTTTTAGATAAGCCGCTCAAAGCACGAGATCAGATTTTAAGTGCCATTGTCCGGTGCGGTATCTATGAACTGGGCTGGATGGGCAGCAAAGAGCATGCTGTGGTCTCTGAATATGTGGATGTCACCCTGGCTGCAGGGCGCCCATGGGCGAGGGGCTTAATTAACGCAGTGCTCAGGCAATTTATTCGAAAGAAATCTGAACTCAAAATGGAGCGGCATTCCAAACAAACCCTTTGGAATCATCCAACCTGGCTCATCGATACGATTCAAGACAGCTGGCCAGACTACTGGGAACAAATTCTGGTCGAAAATAACGTGCATCCCCCAATGACACTTCGCGTGAATAGAAAAAAAACCGATCGTGACACATACATCAAATCACTAGAATCTCAGGGTATTCATGCAGAATCTGGTTCTTCACCCGATTCAGTCCGTCTTTCCGAACCAATGGCAGTCCAATCTTTAGATGGATTTGCAGAAGGTCTGGTCAGCGTTCAAGATGAGTCCAGCCAATGGGCGTCAATCATTCTTGATCCTCAACCCAACGAACGCATTCTCGACGCATGTGCAGCTCCAGGAGGGAAAACCTGTCATTTGCTCGAAATCGCCGATGCACAGATCACCGCTCTCGATGTCAGTGAACAGCGACTATCGCGCATTAAAGAGAATCTTATACGACTCGGTCTTCGAGCAGATCTAATCGCTGCAGATGCGTCGCATACAGGTAGTTGGTGGGATCAAAAATCGTTTGATGCCATTCTGCTCGATCTTCCCTGTTCTGCCACCGGAGTGATCCGCAGAAATCCTGATGTGCGACTCATGCGATCAGAGGCCTCATTGAAGTCACTTCTCGGAATGCAATCCATGATTTTGGATGCAACATGGGAAACCCTGAAAATTAACGGGCGATTCTTGGTGACGACCTGCTCAATATTACCTCAGGAAAATGAGCATCAGATCCGTAAGTTCCTTGATCGACACTCGGATGCTGCATTAGTCCAAATTGAAGATGTCCCTGGAATCCATACACCTTATGGAATCCAGAATTTTCCTTTACATACCGGGGGAGATGGCTTCTTTTACTCGCTTCTGGTTAAATCAGCACCCACCAATGGCAGGGTATCGGCTTGAAAATCATTATCCTAGGCGCAGGGCAGGTTGGCGCTACCTTAGCGGAAAATCTGGCTTCCGAAGCCAACGATATCACAGTAGTGGACACTGATCGCTTTCGGTTGAGGGCCTTACAAGACCGGTTAGATATTCGCACGATCCACGGAAACGCGTCATATCCGGATATCTTAAGACAGGCCGGTGGTATTGACGCCGACATGCTAATTGCTGTGACCAATTCCGACGAAATCAATATGGTTGCCTGTCAAATCAGCCATGCCCTGTTCCGAACGCCGACAAAAATCGCTCGCGTCAGATCACCGGCATATGACGGAGCAGACGATAGCAAGACAAACCCTCTTTTCGGCGGAAAAACGGCGTTTCATATCGATCAAATCATTCGTCCCGAACAACTGGTAACAGAAGCGATTTTCAGGCTAATCCAGCAACCTGGAGCTTTGCAGGTGATGGATTTCGCAGGAGGCTTGGTTCAGCTGGTCGCTGTTCGAGCATACTCTGATGGCGCGCTCGTCGGTCGGGAATTAAAGGATTTACGCCAAGATTTACCACAAGTCGATACCAGAGTTGCGGCTATTTTTCGTAAAGATCGGCCGATCATACCGCGAGGTGATACGGTCATCGAAGCTGATGATGAAGTCTTTTTTCTAGCGGCCAGGAAAGACATTCGGGCCGTTGTTTCGGAGCTTCAAAAGCTCGAAAAACCCTACCGCAGGATCCTCATAGCGGGTGGTGGAAATATTGGTGCACGACTTGCGATTTCGCTTGAAAATCAGTATCGCGTGAAATTAATCGAGCGCGGTCAAACACGTTGCAAAGAGCTATCCGAAATACTGAACAAAACGGTGGTCTTACAAGGTGATGCGTCTGATCAAGACCTATTGCTGGAGGAGCGAATCGATGATGTCGATGTGTTCTGTGCGGTCACCAATAGTGACGAAGCCAATATCATGTCATCGATGCTGGCAAAAAAACTCGGCGCCCGTAAAGTGATGACGCTGATTAATAATGCTGCTTATGTGGACTTGGTTCAGGGTGGATTAATCGATATCGCAGTGAGCCCTGAACAGGCCACAATTGGATCGCTACTACAGCTTGTTCGACGCGGGTCGATCCAAGCCGCACACTCATTGCGACGTGGTGCTGCTGAAGCAATCGAGGCAATTGCTCATGGGGACGCTCGATCAAGCCGAGTCGTTGGTACGCCGATCAGCGAAATTGATCTCCCATCTGGTGCAACGATCGGGGCGATTGTGCGTGAAAACGAGGTGTTGATAGCGCACGATAACACAAAAATCGAGCATCAAGACCATGTCATTATGTTTCTGACAGACAAACGCAAGATCACTGATATTGAGCGTCTGTTTTCGGTTGCCCCAACATTTCTGTGATGATGAATTTCGGTCCAACTCTCCGAATTCTTGGTCTACTACTGATGCTATTCAGTCTGACTATGCTTCCTCCCATTGTTGTCAGTCTAATTTTGGGAGATGGCCAAATACCGCTTTTCGGAGCCGCTGCTTTTTTAATCTTCGGGGCAGGAATGTTGAGCTGGCTTCCGGCAAAACGACAAAAAAGAGATTTAAGAATTCGCGATGGCTTCGTGATCACAGTGTTATTTTGGTTAGTTCTCGGAAGTGCGGGAAGCGTCCCACTTGCACTATCAGACCAATTGAACCTGAGCGTCACCGATGCAGTCTTCGAATCAATTAGCGGCTTAACGACGACTGGTGCAACGGTCATCATTGGACTTGATGACTTGCCCAAGTCAATCCTATTTTACCGACAACAACTTCAATGGCTTGGCGGTATGGGCATTGTGGTCCTCGCCGTTGCGATCCTTCCAATGCTGGGGATTGGAGGAATGCAGCTTTACCGCGCAGAAACTCCGGGCCCAGTGAAAGATGCCAAACTGTCGCCGCGAATTGCCGAAACAGCAAAAGCGCTATGGCTGATTTATTTATCATTGACCGCTGCTTGTACCGTTGCCTATTGGATATCCGGAATGGGTTTATTTGACGCGATCTGTCATGCCTTTTCGACAATTGCGATTGGCGGCTTCTCCCCCCACGATGCATCGATCGGCTATTTCGATAGCGTGACCATTGAATCCGTCGCGATCATTTTTATGATTATTTCAGGTATGAATTTTTCGTTGCATTTTATTGCGTGGCACAACAATTCGGTTCGCCATTACCTCCATGACCCGGAGTGGAAGTCATACCTTTTATTCTTATTCACTCTATCAATACTGGTGTCGCTTGTTCTGGTGGACAGTGATACCTACGCTGTCAATGAAGCCTTCCGTAAAGGTATTTTCGAAACGGTGTCAATCGCGACAACAACAGGTTTTACGACTTCAGACTTTGTGACCTGGCCGACTTTCATCCCATTTCTACTTCTGATGAGCGCATTTATTGGCGCGTGTGCCGGTTCAACTGGAGGTGGCATTAAAATCATCCGTCTGTTATTGCTGTATAAACAAGGTTCTCGGGAAATTAAGCGCCTTATTCATCCAAATGCAGTGATACCAATCAAAATTGGCAAAAAACCTGTGAGCTCTCGAGTCATTGAGGCTGTCTGGGGTTTTCTAGCAGCGTATGTGCTGATCTTTGCCATATTGATGCTGATTTGCATGGCGTTAGGGGAAGATCCGATAACTGCATATTCCGCTGTCGGAGCTTGCTTGAATAATCTTGGACCGGGACTTGGCGAAGCGTCATTGAATTATGCATCGTTATCCGATGGGACTAAGTATGTTTTGAGCTTCGCGATGCTTCTCGGCCGGCTGGAGTTATTTACCTTATTAGTCGTGTTATCACCATCTTTCTGGGAGCGTTAGGGATAGCGAAGCGTCCCATCAGGAGCATTCCTAAAACGACGATATTCCCACTGATATTGGGCCGGATTATCCCGGACTAAGCTCTCGATTTGTCGATTCATCAGAGTGAGCCAGGAATGTTGGTCATGATCCATCGGTGCTGGCATTTGGTTCAATACGATTTCATATCCGTGGTCACGCTTTAAAGCTGCACCAATAAACACCACCGCATCTGTGGCAAAAGCCAAGCGATATGGTAGGACCGGAGTGAGAACTTCGTGACCAAAAAATGGCACAAATATACCGTCGCCCTCTTTCGGCGCCTGATCCGGAAGTACAATCGCCATCCCCTGGGACTTCAAACACTTCAATATCTGTTTTACTCCCTGCGTCGTTGCTGGAACCAGCTGGTTTCCGCCGCGCTCTCTAGCACCCCGAACTAAATCGGAAATTTCGGGGACCCTCAAGGGGCGGAACATGGCAGTGTAAGGACGCGATTGACTCAACCAAATACCAAAAAGCTCCCAATTACCGATGTGCGGTAGAAGAACGAGTGTCGGTTGCTCTTGAGTTTGCGATTGAAATTCGAGAAAACCAGACACTTGAGAGACTTGCCGGTGCGAATAATCAACAGACTTGACCCAAGTGGTAATCAGATCGAAAAACTTGCCAGAAAGTTCTTTAAGTGAATGTCGGACAAGGATAGATCTCTGGCTAACACTAGCATTTGGATAAGCTAAGGCAATATTTTTTCGGGTGACTCGGGCCGACTGATTTGGAATATAAATCAAATAAACACCCATGATCTTCGCCATCATGGATTTCGCAAATCTGGGCATTTGGCCTAGAAACCAAACTAACCGCTGAATCAACTGCACAAATTATTAACCTGTTAGCTATACTGTGCCCTTTTATCTTGGCTGACGGAACGACTATGCCGACAACTGGCGCACTAGATATTTCAACTTTCCAAGGACTCATCCTCGCCCTGCAGCAATATTGGGCTAATCAAGGCTGTGTCATTTTACAACCGTATGACATGGAAGTGGGTGCTGGAACCTTTCATCCAGCAACTTTCTTGAGAGCAATAGGCCCTGAGCATTGGAACGCAGCTTATGTCCAGCCTTCAAGACGCCCAACAGACGGACGTTATGGGGAAAACCCTAATCGAGGACAACACTATTATCAATTTCAGGTTGTTATGAAGCCAAACCCGAGGAATCTCGTTGATCTTTACTTCGGATCTTTAAAATACCTTGGGATTGATCCAGAGGTCCATGATTTGAGACTGGTCGAAGATAACTGGGAATCCCCGACTCTCGGTGCATGGGGTCTCGGTTGGGAGGTTTGGCTAAACGGAATGGAAGTTACCCAATTCACCTATTTCCAACAAGTTGGTGGGCTTGAGTGCTATCCCGTGACAGGTGAGCTGACCTATGGTCTTGAGCGCATCGCGATGTATCTGCAAAACGTCGAGTCGATGTTTGACTTGGTTTGGACTAAGACAGCCGAAGGTGCTGTCACATACGGGGATGTATTTCTGCAAAATGAGCAAGAAATGAGCGCATATAATTTCGAACACGCGAATACGGATTGGCTGTTTAGTGCATTTGATGAGGCAGAAGTCACTTGTCAGCGATTATTGGAGTGTGCACTGCCATTGCCCGCATATGAACAAGTTCTTAAGGCTAGTCATACATTTAATCTACTCGATGCGCGGCATGCGATTAGCGTGACGGAGAGACAGCGGTATATTTTGAAAGTAAGAAACTTAGCCCGCCAAGTTGCTGAGAGTTATTTTGAGTCAAGAAAAAACGCCGGGTTCCCTTTAGCTGACGAAAAGTTGAGAGCGGAAGTATTGGAAGGAGCCAAAGGATGACGACTTTTGTATTTGAACTCGGTTGCGAAGAACTCCCCTCATCGTCACTTCCCTCTTTGAATTCCCAATTCAAGCAACTATTCGCTCAAAAGTTAGATGACGCTTTGTTGGGTTATGAATCACTGTCTGTGAGCGCTGCACCTCGTCGGCTTGGCGTTGTCATTGAGGGTGTTGCCGGGACGTCTGAGGATAAGCCATTTGAGCGGAGAGGTCCCGCGTTTAAAGTAGCATTTCAAGGTGAGGAGCCAACTAAAGCACTTCTAGGTTTTTGTCGCAGCTTAAACATCAATCCAAAGGATACCTCAGTTATTGATACCGAGAAAGGCCAGTGGGTAGTTTATCGAGGGATCGAACAGGGCAAGCCTGCGTCAGAGGTATTGGGCGACATTTGTCAGGCTGTAATGTCGGATCTGGCATTATCAAAGCCAATGCGCTGGGGAAGCGGTCGTGATGAATTTCCGAGACCTGTGCATTGGGTTTTAGCAGTGCTCGATTCTGCTATCGTGCCATTCACTGTATTCGGAATAGAAAGCGGAAATACAACCTTCGGGCATCGATTCATGGCACCAGGATCGATTGAGTTGCAATCAGCGAGTGAATACCGTGAGCGATTAATTGGCGCGTATGTTATTGCCGACTTTGAGGCTCGAAAATCAGCGACGTGGTCGACCATTCAATCAACCGCTGAGTCGAATGGCGTTACGGTGGAGGCGGACGATACGCTTCTCACGGAGATTAACTGCTTGGTCGAGTGGCCGGTTGGTATATGTGGTGAATTTGAAGAACACTTTTTGGATGTGCCAGACATCGCCCTGATAGCGGCGATGAAAGGTCACCAAAAATACTTTCATGCCAGATCAGACAGTGGCAAGTTATCCAATAAATTTATTACTGTGTCCAACATCGAAAGTCGCGACGCTTCTCAAGTCATTGCCGGAAACCAGCGCGTCATTCGCGCGCGTTTGTCTGATGCCAAATTCTTCTTCGAAACCGACAAAAAGTTGTCGCTCGAGTCACGGCGTCCACAATTAGATACAATTACATTTCATCCGAAGCTCGGGTCTCTTGGAGAGAAAACTAACCGGGCTTGTAAATTGGCCTGTGCGATGGCGTCTGCCATCAATGCCGATCCTACTGTAATGAAGCGCGCGGCGGATCTATCACGGTGCGACCTCGTCTCGGAAATGGTTTTGGAATTCGATGAACTGCAAGGTCAAATTGGAACCATATACGCAGCACTTGATGGGGAATCTAGTGAAGTTAGTCAAGCAATCCAAGGACTGTATCAGCCGGCTGGCGCCTCAGATTCCGTTCCGAGTGATATCTATGGGAGTCTGCTGGCATTAGCGGACCGACTCGACACCCTCGCTGGGCTTTTTGCCATTAATCAGCCTCCAACGGGCAGCAAAGACCCCTTTGCACTGCGTCGGGCTGCGATTGGCCTACTTCGCCTGAATGAACATCCACTACTGCAATTCGATCTGGCTCAATGGATCAATCAGGCATTTGACGAGCAACCGGTGGAGGCTACAGACGATGCGCGCGCGTTAGTGATTCAATTTATCAATGATCGAGAGCGCGTCCGTTTGATGGAATCCGGTTATCCGCACGATCTCGTTGTCGCAGTGCAAGCAACCAATGGGTTATCGACTGCAAACACGGAAAACCGGGTCAAAGCATTAGAAACGTTTTCAGGAAAGCCAGAATTTAATTCGGTCGTCGCAACCTATAAACGCGTTGTCAATTTGTTGAAGGAATCCGAACCTGGCACTACCGAGATTCAGGCCTCACTGTTTGAACACCCTTCAGAATCGGCGCTACATGAATCGGTAATCAACATCTCAAGTCAGGTTACAGATGCTGTTTCACGTGAAACATTCCCCGAAGCGATATCAGCGCTCCTAGCCATGAAACCTGCCACCGACGACTTTTTCCAAAATGTAATGGTCAATACTGACAATCAGGCAGTTCGTACCAACCGTCTCCAGCTTTGCCGATCAGTTCGCGACGCTTATCGATTGGTAGCGGACTTCAGCTTGGTTCAACAGTAATCGCAAATGCCAACGATTGTTCTCGACCGCGACGGCGTTATAAATCAAGACTCCGATGCATATATCAAAAATCCAGACGAATGGTATGCCATTAAGGGATCTTTAGACGCAATCAAGCGCCTAAATGATGCCGGCTACGGCGTATGCGTCGCGACCAATCAAAGTGGGCTCGGCCGTGACCTGTTTTCGATTGAGGCCCTCGCTGCCATCCACCAGAAAATGATGAACGAGCTGGAAGCAATGGGCGGGCGCATCCACCTGATCGCTTTTTGCCCCCACCATCCGGACGTTGGTTGCGACTGCCGTAAGCCCAAAACAGGCTTGCTTCAAGCCATCAATGAACAGTTCCCGCTCGATCCAGATACGACATGGATGGTTGGGGACACCGGAAAAGACATAGAATGCGCGCACCGGATGGGGATTCGTGGTGCGCTTGTGAAAACCGGAAAGGGACAGCACGAACTCGATAGTGGAGTTGTTTCATGTGAAACAACTCCCGTGTTTAGCGATCTCAGCGAGTTTGTTAATTGGCTTTTATAGAATCTTAAATATCCAGATTCGATACGTTTAATGCATTCGCCTCAATAAACTCGCGGCGCGGCTCCACATCGTCACCCATCAAGGTCACAAAAATCTGATCTGCAGCAATCATGTCCTCAACTGTCACCTTCAGCAAACGTCGCGTGGAGCTATCCATCGTCGTCTCCCAGAGCTGCTCTGGATTCATTTCGCCAAGCCCTTTGTAACGCTGAATCTGTGGGCCTCGCCTCGCCTCTGCCATCAGCCAATCGTATGCTTGTTCAAACTCGGCTGGTTCTACTGTTTTGTCGCCCCGCGATATCGTCGTACCTTGATCCATCAACCCAACGAGCAAACCGGCCGCTTTCGCAATCTGCTCAAAGTCTCCGCCATCAAAAAATTGATGGCCCAAAACAAACCGATCTGTCAGGCCATGTTGGATCCGCTCAACGACAATCCGAGACTCACTACGCTCGGGATCAGGCTCAACCGCAACCTTAAAAAACATCCCTTCCCGTGGGTCGCTTGGCAATTGTTCGGCAAGTTCAGAAGCAAACTGCTGCATCCGCGTTTCATTACCTAGGTCATTGAGCGTAACCGGATTGACAAACAACATTCCATGTAGCGCCTCATACGGATATAAGCGATATAATTTTTCTGCGACGCTCCGTCCCCCGCGATAGGTTTCAATCAGCCGTTCGAGAACTTCCCCGGATACGGAATCACCTGAAGATAGCTTGATGGCGGCACCATCGAGAGCGAGGTTTGTGAGATACGCATCGAGCGCTCCCTCGTCCTTAAGATACTGCTCCTGCTTACCTCTTCTCACCTTATAAAGAGGAGGTTGGGCGATGTACACGTGGCCGCGCTCTACAACTTCTTTTAAATGACGATAGAAGAACGTCAGCAATAACGTCCGTATATGAGCTCCGTCTACATCCGCATCCGTCATGATGATGATTTTATGATAACGCAGCTTCTCAATATCGAACTCAGGGCCGATGGAGCACCCAAGTGCCGTGACAAGAGTCCCAACTTCTTGCGAACTCAGTAACTTATCAAAACGCGCCTTTTCGACGTTTAAAATTTTCCCTTTAAGCGGCAAGATCGCTTGGGTTTTCCGGTCTCGGCCCTGCTTAGCCGAACCACCAGCGGAATCACCCTCCACAAGAAACAGTTCCGATAGCCCAGGATCCTTTTCTTGGCAATCAGCCAACTTTCCGGGTAACCCTGCAATATCTAACGCGCCTTTCCGACGCGTCAGCTCTCGTGCTTTCCGAGCCGCCTCGCGCGCACGTGCCGCATCGATCATTTTCGCAACAATCTGTTTGGCTTCCGACGGACGCTCAACAAGAAAAGTCTGGAACGCTTCTCGCATCTCTTGTTGAACTGCGGTCTTCACTTCTTGTGAAACAAGCTTATCTTTTGTCTGTGACGAAAACTTGGGATCCGGAACTTTCACCGAAATGATCGCAGTTAAGCCTTCTCTGGCGTCATCTCCTGAGGTTGCCACCTTCGCTTTTTTCAACAGCTGCTCTTCTTCGATATATTGATTCAACGAACGTGTTAACGATGCCCGAAAGCCCTCAAGATGCGTGCCACCATCTTTTTGTGGGATATTGTTGGTGTAACAAAAAATGTTTTCCTGATACGTGTCGTACCACTGAAGCGCCACCTCAACGCCGATGCCGTCCTCCCGCTCAGGTGACGAAAAATGAAACACGTCGCAAATTGCGGTTTTGTTCTTCCCGAGATAGCCGACAAAAGCTGAAAGACCCCCCTCGTATTCAAAAACTTCAGATTGACCGCTTCCTTCTTCGGTCAATTGAATCCGAACCCCTGAGTTCAAAAAAGACAGCTCACGAAGCCGCTTCGCTAACACATCGTAACTAAATTCCGTGATCGCAAACGTTTCAGCCGAGGGCTTAAACCGTACGGTTGTTCCAGTCTCGGAGGTTATCCCCACCGACGCAAGAGACGCCTGTGGTTCCCCGTGCCGATACTCTTGTTCCCAAACCGACCCGTCTCTTCTCACCGTCAACACAAGACGCTCGCTGAGCGCATTCACCACAGACACGCCCACCCCATGCAACCCACCGGACACTTTGTAAGAGTTCTCGTCAAACTTACCGCCGGCGTGAAGAACGGTCAAAATAATCTCTGCCGCACTTTTTCCCTCTTCGTGCGCGTCAACCGGAATTCCTCGCCCATTATCTTGAACAGTGACTGACCCATCTGTATGAATAATCACGTCGATCAGATCACAATGGCCTGCAAGCGCTTCATCAATCGAATTGTCGACCACCTCAAACACCATGTGATGCAAACCAGTCCCATCATCCGTGTTGCCGATATACATCCCCGGGCGCTTTTTGACAGCCTCTAGCCCCTTGAGCACTTTGATCGAGCTTCCGTCATAGCTCGCTGGTGGTTGGCCGTTTTCCATCACTGTTCCTTAATCCAATTCAACAACCCCGTGTTTCACGTGAAACACGTTTGAATTTCTAACCCGATCAGAACTCAATCCGATGCGATCAATATCGATTCCCGTAGCAAGCACCTGAGCCTTGGTATCCAAGACTTCCTGCCAAACCCTCGATAGAAATTCTTTGTCTAACTCCGCCCCAATATCATCGAGACACAATACCGGCGAGATTCCAAGATTTGCCGCAGCTTGCAACTGCGACAACGTGAGAGCCAGATTCGCCACCTTGAGTTGACCTCTGCTTAATGTATCAGCCGCCTGCTCTTCGGAACGCCTAACATCGAAATCTGCCCGCTGAGGACCCACCACAGTCGTCCTCATTTTGGCATCCCTCAAACGACTCTGTCTGAGCGCATCCAGTAACGGCATTGAGCCCCACCCATTCTTGTATTGCAGCTCAAGCTCTATCCCTAATCCCAACCGCCGGCACTGCGCTTCAAACACAGGTTTCACACTTTCGAGAAACGAACAGCGCCAACTATCCACCGCCTCACCAAAAAGCGCGATCTGACGTTCCCACGGTTCTAACGAGTTACCGTCGAGTATACCACTCCGAAGCGCTGTGTTCCGCTGTAGGAGTGCTCGCCTCAATGATGCGAAACTCTTCGCATTCCCGCCTGACCAATAAAACGCCCCCCAATCCAAAAACCGCCGACGATCGCCAGGACTTCCCGAAATAAGGTCAGTCACGTGGGGGGTTAGGTGCAACACAGGCAAAACCTTACTCAGAGCCGCCTGCCCACGTGCCATAGCCCCATCCAAGCGCAACTTGCGCTCTTCGTCCCGACTCACCTGGATGGCCATTCGGTGGGTGGTCGACGCTTGGGTCACCTGGCCGAATACCGTTAAACTCGGTTGTTCAAACGCGATCACTGAGCGCAATCGCGACGTAACGAAACTTCGACCGGATGAGAGGATAGAGACTGCTTCAAGAACAGATGTTTTTCCTGCTCCATTACTTCCCACCCATACATTGAGAGAAGGCCCGAGAAACAATGACGTCTCCTCGAGCCCCCGTACTTGATGTATATGGAGTGATTTGATCACTTACAGACGCATTGGCATCACAACGTAACGTCCTGTCTCGTCGCCAACCCCCAAGACGAGGGCACTTCGATTGCTATCTCCAAAACGCATCTCGACCATCTCGGTTTCAATAGTCGCCAAGACATCGAGCAGGTAACTCACATTAAATCCAATCTCGAACCCATCCTGGCCGACAAACTCGACTTCGAGAGACTCTTGAGCCTCTTCTTGCTCGGCATTATTCGCCATCACATCGATCTGACCTTGCATCAAACGCAACCGCACCCCGCGGTACTGCTCGCTAGACAAAATCGAGGCGCGCAACAGCACCTCTCGCAACCGCTTACGATCAGCTCTGACCACGTGGTCTCCACCTTGTGGAACCACGCGATCATAATCCGGAAACCGGCCATCAATTAATACGCTCGTGAACACAAACGTTGGACCTGACACACGAAAGTGACTCGTTGAAAACGCAAGCTCAACAGTATCATCGGCACTGCTCGCTAACCTCGCCAATTCCAACACCGCCTTCCGAGGAACGATTAACGATGACGGCTCAGATGACATACCCTCCAGAGCCGTTTGATACAGACTCAGTCTATGACCGTCTGTTGCAACCGTACGAAATTCGCCGCCACCAATGGAAAACAGCATCCCGTTGAGATAATAACGCACGTCCTGTTGTGCCATTGCAAACTGCGTCTTCCCGATCGCATCCTGCAACGGACCTTTGGCCAGGGCCACAGTAGTCAATTCACCCCGTATTTCCAATCGCGGGTAATCCGCCGCTGGCAGCGTCGCCAATTTGAACCGAGAACGCCCGGAGGATAGAGACATCTGAGCGCCAACCTGCTTGAATTGTACGACCGATCCTTCAGGCAGCGCTTTTGCGATATCGACCAACTTCTTCCCAGGCACGGTTACCGCACCGCCAGAGGCGACTTCCACTAGCTCCATGCTGGTCGAAATCTCCGTATCAAGATCTGTACCGGTAACCACAGCACCGGTTGCATCAACCTCAATCAACACATTCGCCAAAATCGCCATCGTTTGTTTGCGTTCAACCACGGATGCCGCGGTTTGCGCTTTCTCGAGTAACTGTTCGCGAGAAACCGAAAATTCCATCGTCGTTCCTTATCCCGTCAATGCCTTTAGTAAGTTGCTGTAATCATCTCGAATTGCCAAATCAGTGTCGCATAGTTCCTTGATTTTTCTACACGCGTGCAGAACCGTCGTATGATCGCGCCCTCCGAATGCTTCACCGATTTCAGGAAGCGAATGATCGGTTAACTCCTTACACAAAGCCATGGCAACTTGACGGGGTCTCGCTAACGAACGATTGCGACGTTTCGAAAGAAGGTCGGAAATTTTAATCTTAAAATAATCAGCAACCATCCGTTGGATATTATCAAGAGAAATCTGACGATCATGGACCGCAATGAGATCCCTCAATGTTTCTCTTACAAAATCAAGTGTAATCGTTTGTCCGAAAAAATGCGCATTGGCCAACACGCGTTTTAATGCACCTTCGAGGTCTCGAACATTACTTCGAACCTTTTGTGCGATAAAGAAGGCACAATCCCGCTTCAACTCAACGCCAGCTTCCTGTGCTTTATTGATCAAAATGGCAACACGCGTTTCGAGCTCCGGGGGTTCAAGCCTCACCGTCAACCCCCATCCGAACCGAGACTTCAGTCGATCCTCCATATTATCAATTTCTTTGGGATATCGATCTGACGTCAAGATGATCTGCTGTTCACCCTCCAGCAGACTATTGAAAGTATGGAAAAACTCTTCTTGAGATTTCTCCTTCCCTGCGAAAAATTGAATGTCATCGATCAGTAACGCATCCACGTTGCGATATACGCGCTTGAAGTCAGCAATTGCGTTCAGCTGTAACGCCTTCACCATATCTGCAACAAAACGTTCAGAATGAACGTATATGATTTTCGCTCTGGAGTTTTGCGAACGAATCTGGTTACCAACAGCATGCATCAAATGAGTCTTTC
>CAJWFL010000024.1:0-19234 GCA_913031455.1 uncultured Gammaproteobacteria bacterium | reverse complement strand
AATGGCGCAGTGATTTGAAATGGGATCGTTTGCAGGCGAAAATTAATCTCATGGGTCACCGTGTGCTTGATGTGGGATCGGGGTCTGGCTACCACCTCTGGCGCATGCTCGAAGCAGGCGCTCAGGAAGTGCTTGGAATCGATCCGAGTGTGTTGTTCCATTGTCAGTTTGCAACCGTCAAAAGCATCCTAGGACACCCGAACGCTGCATCCCTACCAGTGACACTCGAAGAGTTTGATGCCGGAATTCTCGATTTTGACACGGTATTTTCGATGGGTGTCCTGTACCACCGCAAAGATCCAATCCATCATCTTGAGCAGTTGAAACGCTGGATTAAACCGGGTGGACAGCTCATTTTAGAAACACTGGTGATCGACGGTGACGAGACCACCTGTTTGGCTCCACCCGATCGCTACGCACGAATGAATAATGTTTGGTTCCTTCCCTCAGTGGCTGCCCTGTCACGCTGGCTCGAGCGCGTCGGTTTTGAGTCAATCGAGTGTCTCGATGTGTCGGTCACAACCACTGACGAACAGCGCAAAACTGACTGGATGCAATTTGAATCGTTTGAATGTGCAATTGATCCGGATAACGACGCACTGACCATTGAAGGATTGCAGCGGCCGACACGAGCTGCCCTCCGAACCATATTGCCTCAGACCTGAGTCGATCTCGGTTTTAAAACCAAATTGTGCGACAATCGCGCCCTTTCCGAACGACGTCTCTGGAGTGACTTCAATGTTCCAACTAGATTTGGCCCCTGCCGATCCAATTCTTGGCTTAACTGAAACGTTCAAAGCTGATACTCACCCCGATAAAATTAATTTAGGGGTTGGTGTCTATCAGGACGCGACAGGGAAGACACCGATCCTAAAAGCAGTGACGCAGGCTGAGACTCATCTTCTTAAAAACGAATCAAGCAAAGGGTATCTCTCAATCCCAGGCGTCCCGGAATTAGCAACCCACACGCAAGAGCTTCTGTTCGGAGCAGGTCACGCGATCATAAAAGAAGGTCGAGCGAAAACTGCACAAACACCGGGTGGAACTGGCGCGCTGCGAGTCGCTGCTGACTTCCTCTTACGTGCCGCGCCAAAAGCAACCGTATGGCTCTCCAACCCGAGCTGGACCAACCATCAAGCGATCTTTGAAGCTGCTGGATTTCCTGTTAAAAACTATCGTTACTATGACAAGGCGTCACAGGGCCTCGACGGCGAAGGCTTCATGGCAGATCTCGAAGGCGTCGCTGAAGGCGACATCGTCATTCTGCACGGTTGTTGTCACAATCCATCAGGGATCGACCTTGATCAGACAGCATGGGAAGCGATCGCAACGCAAGCAAAAGTCAAGAATCTCATTTGCCTTGTCGACTTTGCCTATCAAGGCTTTGGCAAAGGGTTAGAGGAAGATCGCGCTGGGCTTCATGTATTACTCGATGCAGGCTTATCTGTGTTGATTGCAAGCTCCTTTTCAAAGAATTTCGGTCTTTACAGTGAGCGAATCGGCGCAATCACCGTTGTCGAAGAAACAGTCAATGATGCGATCAATGCATTCAGCCATGTGCAGGCAGCCATTCGAGCGATTTACTCAAGCCCACCTGCTCACGGCGGAAAAATCGTCGCAACGATTCTTGGGGATACAATATTAAAAGCATTGTGGATCGAGGAGCTTGCAGAGATGCGGTCTCGGATCAAAGCGATGCGTCAAGCCTTTGTCCAAGGAATGACCGATCGTCAGCAGGTGGTCGATTTTGATTTTATTAACCATCAAAAAGGGATGTTTAGCTTTTCAGGTCTCACACAAGAGCAGGTGCTGAAACTACGCGCTGACAATCACATCTACATTGTCGGTTCAGGCCGGATCAATGTTGCGGGTATCACCCCTGCCAACATCGACCCACTGTGTGATGCAGTGACCAAGGTTCTTTAATGGCGCACTTTGACTTGTATGGGCTCGGTAACGCATTGGTTGATACCGAATACCACATTTCAGACGAGCTGTTGGTTGGACTGGGTGTCGAGAAGGGCATGATGACCTTGATCGATGACGCACAATTAGCCGTGCTTGAAGAGCAGCTTCGCAGTCGAGGCGAGCTGAAAAAGCAAGCGTCCGGTGGATCAGCTGCCAACTCGCTCATCGCAGCTGCAAACTTTGGATCCAAGGTGTTTTACAGCTGCAAAGTGGCGAATGACGAGCTGGGGGCCTTTTATCATCAAGATCTCGTGGATTCTGGTGTCGCAACCAATCTCGATCAAATCCGCGAGCCAGGAACGACCGGACGTTGTTTGGTCATGGTGACAGATGATGCGGAACGCACCATGAATACCTTCCTCGGCATCACCGGTGATCTTGGTGCCCATGAGATTGATGAAACAGCCTTAAAAGCATCAAGCATGCTCTACATCGAAGGCTACCTGGCAAGCTCCGATAAGGCTCGCGAAGCGGCCATCCGGGCACATCAAATTGCAAAAGATACAGGGGTTCAAGTAGCGCTGACTTTTTCAGATCCTGCGATGGTCACTTACTTTAAAGATCAGGTCTCTGAGATGGTTGGCAATGGTGTTGATCTATTGTTCTGTAACGAACAAGAAGCCATGATCTGGACTGGTGAAGAGTCAATTGAAAGCGCCTTGACCGCATTATCGAATACAGCAACTCAATGGGTCTGCACACGTGGCCAAGATGGGGCCACGGTTTTCGATGGCAGACAACGGTTTGATATACCCGGCCGTGTAGTCACGCCCGTCGACACCAATGGTGCTGGCGACATGTTCGCTGGCGCATTTTTATACGGATTATCGAATGATTGGGGCTTTGAAAAGTCAGCACGCTTTGGGGTGCACACATCCGGTTACCTGATCACGCAATATGGCCCGCGCGTAGCACTCGCGAATCATGCAATATTACTCGAGGAATTTGAGGCGACCTGCTAAGTCGCCTCGAGCCATCACAGTTGGTGACGGTTCAAAAACTTCCAGATCATTGGTAGCGTGACTGTTGCCAACGCAATCTTCACTAAGTCACCGAACAAAAATGGAGCCATACCAAAGGTCACCGCTTTGTCCATGCCAACAAAGGTCGACAACCAGACTAACCCGCACGCATAGATCACCGCATTACCAGCGACCATCGCAATTGCTGTCCCGATCATAGAACGATCCAAGCCGCGTTCAGCTAACCAACCTGTTGTCACAGCGGCAAGCGCAAAACCTACTAAATAGCCACCTGTTGGCCCTGCCATGTACAAAAGGCCCAATCCCTTCTCAGGTGTTCCTGCAAACACAGGTAAACCCATCGCGCCTTGAGCAAGGTACGCAAGCACTGTAGCGACACCCATCCGCCAACCAAAAGCGACGCCAATCAACAACACGACCAACGTTTGTAAAGTCATCGGAACTGGATAGAACGGCACCTGGACTTTGGCTGATAGCGTGAGCAACAAAGAGCCTGCTAAAACCAAAAAGAGAGTTCGGAGCTCACTATGACCGCTGTCCAACAGAGCATCAATTAATACCAATCCATTTGCCCGCAACATACTTATACCTACTAAACTCAAAACTATAGATGCATTGAAGAGCAAATGTGAGGGCTCGTCAATTAAATGAAAGTTACAAGACTTGACGAGCGAGACTGCCTAGTCTGTCAGAATTCAACTAGAAAACCACTCTGTGCACTCTGCAACCGACGCCTTAGACCGGGACCGTTCGAGCTCAGCACGATGACCGACACATTGTTGTTAGGTAACGAAACCATCCTGGCACTGATCAACGCTTACGACCGAACAAGACATCCGAACACGCTCAAACAACTGACAGATAGAATCATGACCCGACTCCCAAGTAACCCGAAGCTTTTCAAGCCCGATCACAGTGATGCACTGACTGGTGCCATCATCCAAAAGATTGTGACCCATGATCCAAACCATGCTGTCGTATCTCCCACGGCCGCCACTATTTACCCCATATCGAACTCGTCAGGTATCCATCTCGAGATTGCAGCACACAAACACTCTGTTTAATGACGCACTAGTGCCGGCTGATCACCGGCCATGCAGGCTCAGGGTTGAAGTTTTGGCAACGGTATACATTCAGGGTGGAACGGATCGTACCGTCCGGCATCACTTGGGACACTGGGCCGAGCTCGTTAAATGATGCACATCGTTGTGCGAGATCCTCAGAATACTGCCCAATATGCACCAGAGACTGCGTTGGCCTCGACAGCACATGCCAATTGTCATATTGATTGCGACGACGTGTGGCCGTCGGGATCACCTGTCCTTCAGGTGTTGCATATCGATCAATACCATTACGGTCAGATGGCCAAAAATACAGGGCCCATGCCTGCATCGAATAGTGATCAGTGGTCACGATGTCGGTTGGTCCGGACAGGCGGGCCGCGTCTTGTACCACCCGGTCCCATCCGCGGATCTTCTGAAATGGGTCTTGCTTGATACTGAGGCCGACTGCATAGGGATAAATCAGCACAACCAATATCGCGATTTGTGCTCCGCCAGCGATCAGAGTGCTTGCAGGAGACCAACGCATCCGCATGGCAAATATCATCAAGAGCACAGGCACCATGGGTAAGGTCCAATTCAGGAGGACCTGACCGAAAATTCCTTTCAAGACAAACAAAAGAATCAACACACCAAAACTGAAACGCAACATGTCTCGAACGGCTTCTTCGCGCTCGTTGGCAAGGTCATCAAGCCGCGTTCGTAACCCACCAAATACTGAGAGAAAGATCACGGGCAGCGTCGCGAGAAATAGAAGTGGTATCCAATCAACCGTATGAAACCAGCGATCATTTGCCGAGTTCACATGCCCGAACTCGTGAGTCAAGTGTGCAAAATCATGATCCACATTCCAGAGGATCCAGGGAGTCATCACAAAACCGCACAGTAGTGCGCCGAGATAGGGTCCAGGCGTCACGATCAGTCGAGGCGTTCTCAACATAACCCAGACAACCAGTGACAGTGGTAGCAAGGCAATGGAAAGCTTGGCAAGTGCGCCAAATCCAAGGGCGGCACCCATCAATAGCCACCACAACTCGGTTTGCTGATTCGGGCGACAGTGCAGGATTGAGGCAAATGCACAAAGCGCCAACAACATGAAAAACAATAACCAAATATCAGTGGTATGCACCATGCCCAAGACAAATAACATCGGGCTTGTCACATAGAGAATCAGTAGACGTCGACTGGCGTCCTGGTCAAACCCAGCCAAACGGCCGAGCCAGAGAAGTAAAATCCCAGAAAAAACCCAAGCGGTCCATGCCGGTAACCGGACTTGAACCAGTTGCGGAAAAAACTCGAAACCATGGGTGACTGATTGAACAGCTGTGACCAATGGCCCTTTGGTTTGATAACTTAAATCCTGGTGTGCGAGCCAGGTGGTGTACTGCGCTTCATCAAAGTGAACAGGAACGGCAGCCAAGCTCAAAGCCACGAGGCCGATCAATCCTAGACAAAGTATCCAGATGCGCACTTACAGATTTTGCTCCGCATAGGAGGCGAGTCGTGAACGAACAACCCCTTCAAGGTGCTGTGTCGACGCGCCGGTCCATCCTTTAAATCGTTCCACGACATACGTCAGCCCGGAGGTTAACGCGGTGAGGTAGTTGCTGTCGATCTGTGCCAGATTACCTAAACACACAATCTTGGATCCTTTACCGCAGCGCGTAATGATTGTCTTCAATTGCTGTGGTGTTAAATTCTGTGATTCATCCAACAAAATGATCGCATCTTGAATCGAGCGCCCACGAATGAAGTTAAGCGACTTAAACTGAATATTGCCTTTCTCGAGTGCAAATCGTATCGAGGCTTCCGGATTGTCATCATGCTCATGAAGCGCCTCGAGGTTGTCGTGAATCGCGGCAAGCCAAGGCATCATCTTTTCTTCTTCGGTTCCTGGCAGAAAGCCAATATCCTCGGCAACTGGCGGTGTTGACCGCGTGACCACAATTTTCGAATACCGCTTTTGTTCAACGACCAACTCCAACGCACAGGCAAGCGACAACAAGGTCTTTCCAGAACCTGCTGCACCGATCAGCAGGTTCAAATCGAGCCCAGTATCCAACAGTGCGTGCATCGCCATTCCCTGATAGACATTCAAGGGCCGAATACCCCACGCCTCCATGTCTTCCAAGCGACGACGCCCAATATCCAGTAATACAACCGATTCCTCCTCGACCTGACTAATACGGGCTGCAAACTCGTCGGTTAAGTCAATCACATATTGATTGGCATAGATTTCCTCTGCAAACACCGACCGTGGAACTCGGTGATAGGTTTTTGATCCCTCACTCCAACTATCGACATCGGTAACAAGTTTCCAAAATTCCATCTCAAGCTCTAAATGCCCAGATGGCAAAAGCTCTACATCGCTCACCAACTGGTCTCGGCGATAATCCTCAACCCGATTGAGACCCGCACCCAAGGCTTTCAGACGCATGTTGATGTCTTTGGTCACCAAGATCACTTCAAGGGCAGAATCTTGATTCTGAATCTCAAGAGCGCAGTTAATGATTCGATTATCATTTGATTCGATATCATCCAGACGGCCTCTGGATTCATCTGCGAGTGGTGAGCGATGAATCGCAAGGGTACCCAATAGCTTGCCACTATCACCTTTCAACGCGACTGGAATTTCGACTCCTTGGGCAATCGCCTCTGAAGTTGACTGCCCTAATACTTCATCAACCATACGGATCGCAGACCGCGCTTCTGCTGCGACGTTTTTCTTGCGATCTTTGATGTCGTCCAGTTCCTCAAGAACGGTCATCGGAATGACCACTGCATGTTCATGAAAGTTGAATACACTCATGGGATCATGCAGCAGAACGTTGGTATCAAGTACGAAGGTTTTTTTGCTCATGGAATGGCTGGCCTCAGGCAAGTCTTTAAAGTATTTATTCAAGAGTGTCGCGTTTAAATGACGATGCAATGACACTATATGACAATCCAAGAGAACGCCATGACTACGGAGTCAAAAATGAAGCGATCAATCATCACTATCGCTGGAATCAGCCTACTGACGCTTGGCCTCACCGGTTGCGTTTCAGGTCTCCAGGGGAGCACTTACTCGCGATCGGAAGCGCGGCAAGTGCAGGAAGTCGAATTTGGAACGGTTTTAAGTACCAATCCTGTTGTCATCGAAGGCAGGCAATCAGAGGCTGGACAGTTACCGGGAGCAATCATCGGTGGCGTCGCTGGCTCATCCGCGGGACAAGGGAAAGGTCAGGAAATCTTCACAATTCTGGGTGCTGTTGGCGGCGCCGTGGTTGGCAGTATGATCGAAGAGCAAGCCACTCGTGCGCAAGGTCTCGAACTCACGATCCAAATGGACTCAGGAAAAACACTGTCGATTGTTCAAGAAGTGGATTCTGTCAACGCTTTCGCCAAAGGACAACGTGTCCGGGTACTCACGCAGGGTGCACTGGCTCGCGTCTCACCCAAATAGCTGGATTAATGCGCGCCGCAGATCGGGGTATTCAAATTGAAAACCCTGATCGAGCGCACGCTTGGGATACACTGGTTGGCCTTTAAACAATAGATCCGCTAACTCGCCCAGAGCCAAACGCATGGGCATTTCCGGAACACGAAATATCGTTGGGCGTCTCAAGATGTAGCCAAATGTTGTCGTGAACTCGCCATTACTCACCGGTTGGGGACTAGTCGCGTTATAAGCCCCCGCGTCTGGCGAGCCCGATAACATCCAACGAATCATTGCGACGAGGTCATCGCGATGGATCCAGGACAGCATTTGCTGCCCATTCCCCAACGGGCCACCTAAACCAAATCGAAACGGCGTTTCCAAACGCCCCAGAAATCCGCCAGGGCGCCCGAGAACCACTCCGATGCGAACCGTGTAGATGTGTGTCGCATCCACATCGAGCCCACCGATCGCTTTTTCCCAATCTGCGCATAGCCTCGCTGAAAAATCCGACCCTGGCGCTTGCTCTTCTGTCACAGTGTCAGTCTGCGGTCCGTAATATCCGATCGCACTACCAGAAACGACCACATCAGGCTCACCGTCGAGCGCATTGAGTTGTGCAACCAATTGCTCTGTCACGGTAATGCGAGACGCACGAAGTATGCGTTTCCGTGAATCAGTCCAGCGCGAATCAGCAATCCCCTCGCCAGATAAATTAATCACTGCATTCGGCATCACCTCAACTTCTGTGACCGACGTGATCCAACGGATCGATGCGGCGAGCGTCGTGAACCGTTTCGCGGCTTTTGCCGGATTTCGGGTGAGACAGATCAATGACTGACCATCGTTGACTAACGCGGGGAGGAGCGCATCGCCCACAAATCCGGTAGCTCCTGTTAAAAGAATTTGCGCCATGACCGATCCCCCCATTGCGACTGACGTTCGGTTTCGTCACACTGACACTGTTTGGGCTAAGGGGTGCATGTGCAAGGCGTCAGTAACACATTCAAGGGAATTGCAATCGCAATCTGCCTTTCTGCCACTCACATCACGAGCGCCTTTGCAGACTCATTCACCAGGGCTTGGGTCACTGTTGAGCGCACTGGTAAAATCAGTCGATCCACGAAAAACGCATGGAAGGATTCGCCGCTGTATCCAGAACTCATTGCCGAATCCACCGAAAAAAGACTGGGATCGATTTCCGCTAAAGATCTCGAAAAATTAATCGATCAATACCCGGACAGTGCTGCGATCGCCAACCTTCGTTGGAAAAAATTATTCCGGTTGGGTCGAGCAAACTGGCACAACGATTTTTTATTCCTTTATCGCCAAACAGATAACGTGAAGCTCAATTGCTTCAAACTTGAAGCGAAATTTCATCTCAAACAGGACATCGAGCGCGATCATCGTGACGCATTGCGTTTGTGGACTCATGGCAAGAGCCAGCCTAAAGCCTGCGATACGCTCTTTTTGATGATGCAAAAACGTGGACTGATTACCAAAGAAGTACGCTTGCGCCGAATCGATAACGCACTTGAAAAAAGGCAGTTACAACTGGCTCGCTGGCTCGCCAAGCCACTCAATCAATCGGCAAAACAACACGTTAACGCGTGGGTCCAAGCGCGACGACACCCTGAAAAATTCTTGACCAAACAAGCCGAAAAATTTCCGAAATGGACCGATATGGCCGCCTCGCGCCTCGCCAGAAAAAATCCAGATCGCTTGTTAAAACTCATTAGAGACCGAAAAATTCCAGAGGCTGTCAGACAACAAGCCATCGTAGGTGCGGCTAGGACCATGGCCATCAATTTCGACCCTGCCACCGCACCATTACTGCGTATGGATTTACCGCCGCATCCAATTCTCAACCACTGGCGAGTTCGCTATTTCATTCATTATCAACAATGGCCAGATGTCCTACAGGCAATCTCCAAATTGCCACCGGAAGAACGCGGAGAAATCGAATGGAACTATTGGACTTCGCGGGCACTGACAATGACTGGGAGCGCTGACCTTGCAATGGAAGGATTCCAAAAAGTTGCTCAGTCCAACTCCTGGTATGGCTTTTTATCAGCTGATTACCTCGGATTGCCATATGACCTGCGTGCAAAATCAGAACGTCCTCCCGAAACAATCATTGACAAGGTGAACCAACGCAAAGACGTAACAGTTGCCCGCTTACTGTTCGAAGAAGGGCTTACGGTCATGGCAAGACGCCAATGGGATTTTGTCACCGGGCGGTTGACTGAGGATGAGCAAAAAGCAGCCGCTATATTGGCAAATCGTTGGAATTGGCATTCACGTTCTGCGGTCACAGCGCATCAATCGGGACTCAACGATGACTACGAATTACGCTATCCCCGCGCATTCGAAAAACCACTAAGAAATGCCGCGAAACGACATGATCTCTCACTCTCATGGCTTTCCGGCCTCATGCGATCAGAAAGTCTCTTCATGCACGATATTCGAAGTCCGGCTGGGGCACTTGGTTTGATGCAAGTCATGCCAAGAACCGGCCGCCAGACTTCGAAGGAGCTGAATCTGAAGTGGCGCGGTAATCGAACACTGGTCAATCCATCAACGAACATTCGAATCGGTAGTTACTATCTCGCGAAACAACTCAATCGTTTCGGACATCCAGCATTGGCAACCGCGGCCTATAACGCAGGACCTCATCGAGTGAAACAATGGATGCCAGAGGAAACCATGCCGCTTGATGTTTGGGTTGCCTCAATTCCATTTACCGAAACCAGAAACTATGTACAGCGCGTACTGACCGCGCAAGTTATCTACGAGTGGCGCTATAATGGTGAGGTGACGCGGCTTGATCAGGTCGCAGTACCGCAAATTACGGGTAAGGAATAATCCATGGATTGGCTCGTCCAACTAGAGCAAGGCGCTCTAGGCCTTGGCGTTTTCATTGTCGTCTTTTCATTCGTGCTTTACATCAAACGGACTGGAGATGTGAAAGCTATCATCTTTTTCTGGCAGAAACGCCTTCAATTGACACGTCAGGAATTTATTATCAACCGTACCGGTCTTGGATGAATGATCGTAGGCGTGATTGTTCGGTCGATTTACCACACGTTTTTTATTGGGGGTTAGCCATGTCTGACGCAAACAATACACCATCGTTTGAGGCAAAGCTTGCGGAGCTCGAGGCACTCGTTCGACAAATGGAACAGGGATCGATGCCTTTGGACACATCGCTCGATGCATTTGAAAAAGGTGTTCAATTGGCTAAAGAGTGTCACGCAATTCTCGATTCAGCTTCACAAAAAGTAACCGAAATCAAGCAATCTGGCGAACAAGCGCCATTTGATCCGGAGGCTTAAACGCATTGGATCAAGACTGGCTCGAACAGATCCGAATACGGATCGACCAAGCACTGGATAACGCGCTTGGAAAACATCTTGGTGACTCCAACCTATTAGACGCTGCGCGGTACAGTGTTCTCCGTGGTGGTAAACGCTTACGCCCTGCGTTGGTGTATGCCGCCGCTGATGCGGCCGGTGCGAGTCCAGATGCAGCAGATGCAGCAGCCATCGCAGTTGAACTACTGCATGCGTATTCGTTAATCCACGATGATCTTCCCGCAATGGATGATGACGCGCTCCGACGCGGTCAACCAACAACACACATTGCATTTGATGAGGCGACCGCGATCCTTGCTGGAGATGCATTGCAAGCACTCGCGTTTTCAATTCTTGGAGAGACAGATAGCCGAACCGATCGGATGCGAGTTAAACAACTCAACCTGCTCGGTGAAGCCGTTGGATTTCAGGGCATGGCACTCGGCCAGGCAATTGATCTTGAATCTGAAGGTAAATCTCTGTCTCTGGATGCTTTAAAAGCCATGCATGCGAAGAAAACAGGAGCATTAATCACCGCTAGCGTGCTGATGGGTGCCGTCTGTGGCAATCCTTCCAATGACGACTGGGATGCGCTGACACAAGCTGGTCAAGCCATCGGTCTTGCCTTTCAGATCCAAGATGACATCCTCGACGAAATAGCCCCGACACAGACGCTCGGGAAGACGCAGGGTCGAGATCAAATACTCGGAAAATCGACATTCCCAGGTCTTCTTGGGGTTGAAGCAAGCGAACAAGAGGCCTATGCATTGGTGGAAATTGCTCAGGAAGCCCTTGCGCGAGTGGCAGGAGACACCACCATGTTAGAACAATTAGCGCTATTGAGCGTGGAGCGAACGAATTAATGCCATCAATGAAACTCTTCCACACCATTCCGGGCGAGCGCCCGACGATTCCACTACTGGAAGGGATTCACTCGCCTTATGATTTACGCCTACTGAATCGCGATCAACTACGTCAAGTCGCCGACGAAGTACGTGAATACTTACTGTATTCAGTCGGTATATCTGGCGGACATTTTGGAGCGGGACTCGGTGTTGTCGAACTGACTGTTGCATTGCATTTCTGCTTAGACACCCCCTTCGATCAGTTGGTGTGGGATGTCGGTCACCAGGCTTACCCACACAAGATCCTGACAGGACGTCGCGAACAACTCCCGACGATTCGTAAAGAAGGTGGTCTGGCCGCTTTCCCGGATCGCAAGGAAAGTCCTTACGATACCTTCGGTGTCGGCCATTCGAGCACCTCAATAAGCGCCGCTCTGGGAATGGCATTGGATGCCAAAATCAACCATTCGAGTCGTCGCCATGTGGCAGTCATCGGAGATGGTGCGCTGACAGCAGGAATTGCTTTTGAGGCGCTGAACCATGCGGCGAGCGAAAAAGCGAACATGCTCGTGATCTTGAATGACAACGACATGTCGATTTCGAGGAACGTAGGCGGGATTCGTGACTACCTTGCGAAGTTACTCTCATCCAAAACATACACCCGCGGTCGTGATGAAGCGCGGAAGTTGCTCGAGCCACTGCCACCACTGGCACAATTTGCCAAGAAAACCGAAGAGCATCTAAAGGGGATGATGAGCCCAGCGACCCTCTTTGAAGAAATCGGATTTAACTATATCGGACCGATCGATGGACATGATTTATCCGGGCTTGTGACGACACTACAAAACATGAGGGACCTTCCAGGTCCACAGTTTTTGCATGTGGTAACCCAAAAGGGCTGTGGTTTTGTCCCAGCTGAAGATGATCCGATCAAATACCACGCAATCGGAAAACTCGAGGTGAAATCTGACGCATCAGCAACACCCAAGCCTTCCTATTCGAATATTTTCGCTCAGTGGATCTGCGATATGGCGGACAACGATTCACAACTTGTCGGGATCACACCAGCAATGCGAGAAGGGTCTGATTTAATCGAATTCTCCAAACGATTTCCCGATCGTTATCATGATGTGGCAATTGCAGAGCAACACGCGGTATGCCTCGGAGCAGGCTTTGCCACACAAAGTACCAAGCCCGTGGTCGCGATTTATTCAACCTTCTTGCAACGCGCGTATGACCAAGTCATTCATGACGTGTGTGTTCAAGGTCTCGATGTCACCTTTGCCATTGATCGTGCTGGGCTCGTTGGCGAAGATGGTCCCACGCACGCGGGCGTCTATGATTACGCCTATTTAAGAACCTTGCCCGAAATCATCATCGCAACGCCATCCAGTGAGTCTGAGTGTCGGCTTTTACTTTCAACCTGTTATCAACACCAAGGTCCAGCGGCCGTGAGATATCCCCGCGGACAGGGTCCTGGCGAACTGCCCGATGCAAGTTTGAATACAGTTGAGGTTGGTCGCTCCTTAACTCGCCGTGAGGGCCAATCAGGAATTGTCATCCTAGGTTTTGGTTCGCGCGTCTTTGCCGCGCTCAAAGCCGCAGAAAAACTCGACGCGACAGTGATCGATATGCGCTGGGTCAAACCACTTGATGAAGCCGTTCTCAGGCAATATGCCGATGCAAAACTAGTGATAACCGTTGAAGAACATCAACGCATGGGCGGCGCTGGATCGGCAGTGGGTGAGTACTTTGCAGATCAGGGACTGACCGTCAATCTATTAAGTCTCGGTTTGCCCGATCGATATGAAGCACATGCCAAACCAGAGGCGATGTTGGCACGCGTTGGACTCGATGCGAATGGCATTGAGGTGGCAATTGAAAAACGACTCAGCTAAAGTTTTCAGACTGACTGAGTAAGTGCCCCAGGCGGTTGAGTTTAGTCTTCAAGTAGTCCTGATTATGCGGGGTCAGTCCCGTCTCAATGGAATGACGCTTCACCACGGAGACACCGAGTCCCTCAAGTGCCTCGACTTTTTTCGGGTTGTTGGTCAATAACTCAACGTCAGTGACGCCAAAGTGGGCCAGCATTGGGCTAACCATGGAATAGTCCCGCTGGTCCGCGGCAAACCCCAGGGCTTCGTTGGCGTCGACTGTGTCAGCCCCTTCGTCTTGCAAATGATACGCTCGGATTTTGTTGAGTAATCCGATACCGCGACCCTCTTGGCGTAAGTACAAAATGATGCCAGAACCTTTCGCTGCAACTGCTGTCATCGCATGCTCGAGCTGAGCTCCGCAATCACAACGCTGCGAGAACAGCGCATCACCTGTCAAACACTCCGAATGCACACGAATCAGAACCGGTTGTTCTTGTCCGGGGTCGCCCATGACAAGCGCGATGTGCTCTTTACCTGAGTCAAGCTCCTCGAATCCGTGCATATCAAAAGTGCCCCATTGAGTCGGGAGTTGGCAATTCTCGATGTGTTTGATGGTCATGGTCTTATCCTAAGTGGGCGCTAAGCATACCAAAGACCAAGGCAAGAATAAGAACATATCCGCCCGCAGCGATATCATCCATCAAAACACCCCAGGCGCCTGGGATCTTGCGTTCACACCAAGACACTGCCCAAGGCTTGGCGATATCAAAGATCCGAAACCCAATAAAACCGATCAAAAGTCCCATCCCCACAGTGAGCTCGGTCAAGGTATTGAGCCCAAATGCAACCAGCCACATCCCCGCCCACTCATCGATCACGATTTGTCCATGATCTCGCTCGCCGAGTCTCCGCCCCGCCTCAGGAATACTCCAGATCGATAACGCACAGAGAATCACCAATCCAGTAGTCCAAGCGAGAACTGATGCATCCCACATCAATACGAGCAACGGTAGGACACCTAAGGTTCCAGTAGTACCTGGCGCTTTTGGCGATAAACCACTACCAAGGCCGACAGCGATCCAAAACTTCACCTCATTCATCGGCTGTGATCCCACCCAATTTGCCACGCGTCCGGAAGTGGTTCGCCATCCAATAGAATTCGATCGGTCTCTCCTTTAACGACCATTCCAATTCGTCGACCCCCAGTTGGAACCGTGACTCCTCCCCGAATTGAAGCCAACAAACAATAATCATCACCACCGGTGAGCGCGTATTCCAAAGCTTTATCCTGCCCAAAGCGATCCACCAGATCCGGACATAATGGAAACAATTTTGATTGCAGTTTGACGCTTGCCGAACCGACCGCATGATCGAGAAGGTGTAATAAGTCTTGGCACAGTCCATCGGAAACGTCAATCATCGCACTGGCCAAACCTCTGAGCGATACACCCGCGTCGAGCTGTGGCTCGGGTCGCCAATAACGCTCGGCCCAGATTTCATGATCAGCCTCTTGGCCATCCAATACATCCAAATAGGCACGAGCGCCACCCAAATCAGGACCAAATAGCCAAAGATCATCACCTGATTTCAGTCCACTCCGTGTGACTGCTGATCCCTTTGGCACCTTACCAAGTACCGTCAGATGCGCACTCAACGGGCCTTTCGTTGTGTCGCCACCAATCAAATCCACACCAAATCGAACACACAGCTGGTGAAACCGACTAGCAAAATGATCGATCCACCCAGGCTCAAGCGTCGGAAGGGTCAGTGATAACAACACAGATTGCGGCTCAGCACCCATTGCAGCGAGGTCACTCAACCCTCGACCCAGAAGCCTTGCCGCGAAGCCATCAGGAGGGCACATGAGTGGAACGTGACAACCAGCAATTACCGAATCAACAGAAACCACTGTCTCGAAATCGCTATGTTGCGAGACAACTGCCGCATCGTCGCCATTTCCAAGAGTCACAGAAGGATCTAACGGATCCCGCTGAAAATAGGTTCGAATCAGTTCAAACTCGTTCACGAGCCCCAAGCGCCTGAACCTCTATTGCGCGCGCATTGGCGGCGAGTTGATCGAGCACGCCGTTGACGAATTTATGACCATCCGTCGCACCAAACTTTTTACTCAAAACAACTGCCTCAGAGATGACCACTTTAAATGGAATATCAATCCGTGCTGAGAGCTCATAAGCTCCCAATAACAGGATATTGCGCTCAATTGGGGTCAATTCAGAGAGCTCACGCGACAGGCAAGGTTTCAACGAATCGACCAACGTTTGGTGCGTATGATCAATCGCTGTCAGCGCATCATGAAAGAACGCAATATCGGCACGTTTCAGATCGTTATCCGCGCGAAACATGGCCACCACCTGAGTCATTGGATACCCCGATAGCTCCCACTGATAGAGTGCTTGAATCACCGCCTCGCGCGCGCGATGACGTTGTGAGGCTGTCGGCTGAATAGGCGATTCATCACTCACTGATTCGTCTCAAAACAGAAACCATTTCGATCGCAACCAAACTCGCCTCAGCGCCCTTATTACCCGATTTGGTGCCGGCACGCTCAATGGCTTGCTCGATCGTATCAACAGTCAACACGCCAAAGGAACAGGGAACACCTGTATCCATCTGTACCTTGTTCAGGCCACTTGCTGATTCGCCGGCAACATAATCAAAATGCGGGGTTGAGCCGCGAATCACAGCGCCCAACGCAATGATGGCATCCACGTCACCTTTTTCGGCGACTGCCTGGGCAGCCAGCGGGATCTCATAGGCGCCAGGGACACGAACGACGGTAATATTATCTTCGTCAACACCGTGACGAACGAGCGCATCCACAGCACCTTCGACTAGCGAATCAACCACAAACTGGTTAAACCGTCCGACCACAATGGCATAACGGCCATCAGCATCAGTGTATTGTCCTTCAATCATTTGCATGGGTTTACCCCTCGTATTCCACATATTCCACAACCTCAAGATCAAACCCTGAGATCGCGCTGAATTTCATTGGCGTCGACAATAGACGCATTTTACCCACATTCGCATGTTTTAGGATTTGTGAGCCTGTTCCAACCGTGAGGTAAGGGACCAACCGCGTTCCGGGTTTCGGTAATGTATCGCCAACATATTGCGAAAATCGCTCTTCAATTGGTTCGTCACCACGATTTTCCAAAATCACGACGACACCCTCACCAGCCTCGGCAACGCCCTTCAATGCCTGAGGTAAGGGCCAACTACCGCGTCCATGCCATGATACTTGCACAAGATCTCGAAGCGTATCCGGTACATGGACTCGTACCAAACATGGGCGCTCAGGAGTCGGCTCACCTTTAATCAGGCACAAATGGGTACCACCCAAAATCTGGTCCTGAAACATCTGCAAGCGAAAGGCCCCAAATTCAGTTTCGATCGCTTCTTCGCGCACCATTTCGACCGTCGTTTCTGTGGTCGCGCGGTATTGGATCAAATCAGCAATGGTCCCAATTGAAAGACCGTGTTGCTCAGCGAACGCCTCCAATTCAGGGCGACGAGCCATCGATCCATCATCATTCATGATCTCACAAATCACTGCCGCGGGCTCAAGACCCGCTAGACGCCCAAGATCACACCCCGCTTCCGTATGACCGGCTCGCATCAATACACCGCCGGGCCTTGCTTGAACTGGGAAGATGTGGCCAGGTTGCACCAGGTCAGCCGGTTTCGCGTTTGCCGCAACCGCTGCTTGAACAGTCCGTGCGCGATCGGCGGCACTGATACCCGTGGTCACACCCTCTGCTGCCTCAATACTCACGGTAAAGGCTGTTTTATGTCGCTCAGTATTCTCGACCACCATCGGTGGGAGCCCGAGTTGCCGACAACGTGCTTCAGTCAGGGTCAGACAAATCAAGCCACGCGCGTGACGTGCCATGAAGTTGATATGTTCTAGCGTGCAATGCGCGCCAGCAAGCACAAGATCGCCCTCGTTTTCGCGATCCTCGTCATCCATCAGGATAACCATCTTTCCAGCACGAATATCCGCAATTAAGGTCTCGACAGATGCCAAAGCCATATTAAGCGCCCGTCCTTAGTGTCCAGTCCAATCGGAGATCTTTGCCCACTTCCCGGATCTCCTGAATAAAAATCTCTGGCGCCTCAGCCAGTTGTGCGGGGGCGATATTATACAGGGATCGTGCGGCCTGCCCAAGGAGTTTCGGCGCAAGGTACAAAACACCCTGGTCAACCAACTCCTCCGTAATACACTGGCCAACCAATCGTGGACCTGCCTCAACCAATACTTCGTTGATCCGCCGATCGGCAAGCTCGGACACGACAACCTGTAAATCAATCCGATTGTTTTTCAGTGGTGCGACCCATTGCTCGATACGATCGCGTTGCATCAGCGGATGATCAAAATGGCTTCCGGTGATCCAAAGGATGGGACCGTCGGCTTCAAATAACGCGCCTGTCTCCGGAAGTCGGCCATGCGTATCGAGGATCACTCGAAGTGGTTGAGTAGCTTTAATGTCATCTGGCAATCGGATGCCTGCCGACTGATGCCGAACGGTCAACCGCGGATTATCAATCAGTACCGTATCGATTCCTGTCACAATTGCTTGGCATCGGGCGCGTAAGTGCTGCACATCATTAAGGGCATCAGGTCCAGTGATCCATTGTGACTCACCGTCCGCCATCGCAATCTTGCCATCGACACTGGCTGCCGATTTCACCCAGATATAGGGACGTGATCGAGTCATACGTGAGACAAAACCTGGATTTAAACGCTCAGCCTCACGTGCATAGAGACCAACAACAACATCAATCCCAGCCTCTTGAAGCCGACGAATCCCTTCCCCTGCCACCAGCGGATTGGGATCAACCATTGCAACTACCACACGACTGACACCAGTCTCAATCAAGGCATCAACACATGGCCCGGTCTTACCATGATGCGAACAGGGCTCTAATGTGACCACGCAGGTGGATCCTTTGAGTCTCTGAGTGTCAGTAGCATCAATCGCCTCAATTTCAGCATGTGGTTGCCCAGGTGCTCGATGAAATCCTTCGGAAAGAATTTCACCATCTCGGATGAAACATGCACCGACACGTGGATTTTCACCTGTGGAATAGAGGCCACCCATTGCAATCAACAGCGCGCGGCGCATCGCCAGGCGCTCAAGATCTGAGAATTCATTCATCCGATAGTTTCTCAATCTCACCGATGAATTCTGTGACGTCCCCAAAGCTTCGATAGACGGATGCGAAGCGTACGTAAGCGACCTGATCAAGCGCTTTCAGCTCGCGCATCACATGATCGCCGATGCGACGAGATTCAATTTCCTTATCGGATTCCGATTGCAGCGCCCGTTTAATTCGTTGGATACATGCATCAATTTGCACCGTACTCACCGGTCGCTTTTCAAGTGCCCGGGTGAGGCCTCGACGCAATTTATCTTCATCAAAGTTTTCGCGCTGCCCATTGCTCTTCACAATCCGAGGCATCACTAACTCAGCGCTCTCATAGGTCGAAAATCGTTGATCACAATCAGGACAAACACGGCGACGGCGGATTTGTGAGCCCTCAGCATGCAGTCTTGAATCAATCACTTTCGTGTCCAGGGCTTGGCAAAAGGGACAGCGCATTACACTTGCTCCTCATAAGCACGTAATGCGTCCAGTGCACCACGCCGATTTTGTAAATCATAAAGCAACACGCCGGTTGCAACGCTCACGTTCAAACTCTCAAT
>CAJWFL010000023.1:0-19368 GCA_913031455.1 uncultured Gammaproteobacteria bacterium | reverse complement strand
AACTGAGTTGGCAAGACGACTAGAGGTAGGGTTAGAACTCGTGGTCTTTGATGCCGCAGAGAAATCAGTCAACGCCGTAGAGTCTGAGGAAGCCGATGTCGGCTTCTTCGCGGTCGATCCAAAGCGCGGCGAAAAGATTAATTTTACAGCACCCTACGTGCTGATTACCGGCAGCTATTCTGTCCGAGGTGGTTCAGGGATCACTGAGTTGAGCCAGGTCGATCGGGAAAATCAAACGATTGTCGTCGGAAAAGGTAGCGCCTACGACTTATACCTGTCCCGGACGCTACAAAATGCGACCATCATCCATGCACCGACGTCGGCCGACGTGGTCAATGTATTCTTCGACGGACATTACGACGTCGCGGCAGGAATCACACAACAGCTTGAGATCGACAAGAGGCGCCACACTGAGCTTCAGATATTGGACGCTCCGTTTATGATTATAAGGCAGGCAATGGGACTCCCGAAAACACGTGGCCCCGAAGCCACTGCGTTTCTCACTAGCTTCGTCGAGGACCTCAAGCAAGCGGAATTTATCTCTGATGCCATCAATAGACACCGGATTGATGGCGTCACGGTTGCCCCACCTGAGTATTATTGAAACACATTTTTTGCGGTCCCTAATGATTATCTATTGCATCGCACTATAATAGACCTTAGTATAGTTACTTAATGTAACAATCTCTCAAAAGGAGCCATAAATGTCAGTCATGCAAGCCACAAGCGTTGCGTTTGAAACATCATGTAATTTCTGTGTAGCTGTTCGCCGTCAGGTCGTCACAACATTGAAGCCCATCTTCGACGGAATTGTTCTGGGTCAGCAGCTCAGAATAAATTATCTCGTCGCTCAACAGCTCGCCGGCAAAGGCGACTACAAAGGCATGACCGTCGGCGAGGTCGCAAGTCTACTCAACGAAAAGACGATCTAAACCTACCGCATGAAGAGCGGCTCCAAACGCCGCTCTTCGCCTTTACCGTTAAAGTCGGTCCAACTCTTTCTTCTTCATTTCTGCCAGCTCTGTAAGCTCAGAATACTTTCTTATGTCACCGCTGCGCTGGGCATGCATCGCCTGCTCCAGCAGTGTCTTGTATTCCTGATCCAGCTTCTTCTTCGGATCTGTTTTTAAAAAACCAAACATAAACACCTCCGTCACGTGTCTTTGTGATGGCGCCGAATACCTCGTTTTAAACCCTCATCAACTAGACAAAAGACCCCGCGGCATACCCCGACGACCGAACCCACTGAAAGTTATATCCCACAAGGTGACCAGTCACATCGACGACCTGCCCGACGAAATACAGCCCTCGATGGTCGGAGCACTCCTTTGTCTTTGGCGAAAATGGACGCGTATCCACCCCGCGTAGAGTGACCTCGGCTGTTCGGTACCAGAAGACCTCAAGTTCCACGCAGAAAGATTTAATCTAATCTTCCGCAGAACTGCATCTGAAATCTCAGCTAACGGCGTCGTTTCATAACTTGACCACGAAAGTCCTTCGAGTTCGTTAACCAACGTCTTGGGCAATAATTGTGTGAGTACCGTTCGCACCAATAAATTACCGTGATGGCCTTTTGCATCTAATAGATACCCACTGGCATCACATTCGGGCATCAAGTTGATTGTAATCAGCTGACCTGGCGACCAATAGCTCGAAACTTGTAGCGACACAGGCCCCGACAAGCCCCGATGCGCAAACAATGATCCCTCACGGAAACTCTGGCCCGACGACGCCATCACAACATCAGTCGACAAACCAGCAAGACGCTCGCACAGAAATTTCCATTGATCGCTGAAAGTTAAGGGGACGAACGCTGCCGATCGATCAAGCACATCCATACCGAATTGCTCGGCAAGCTCGTAACAAACCCCAACGCGCCCACGGTTGAGACCGATAGTCCACCAGTCGCCACCACCAGGCTGTGACATCCAAATTCACCGAGCGAGGTTTGCAGGGAATACCCATCGCTCAATTGCTCGACAGACTTGATTTGGCAGTGCGTTTGAATCTTTACCCCGGCTTCCTCACATTCGATGAGCAACATCCCAAGAATCTGCTTCGACGACTTATCGCAAAACAATTGTCCGAGTGTCTACTCGTGGTATGCGATTCCGTGCTTCTCAACTAAAGTAACGAAGTCCCACTGAGTGTATGAGCTCAATACTGATTTCACGAAATGCAGATTGGTAAAGTTATAACCTCGGCCACCAGACACCAGACTTTTTGCCAACCTTATCGCTGCTATCGAGCACGAGCACTTTTCGCCCACGCTGGCCTGCCGTCAGCGCAAAAAACCCGCTGCACCACCGCCGATGACAACACAATCAACACCTACTTTCTTTGCCAAAGGCTCGTACCATTTCAGATTCAATCCGGCGTCTACAATAGCAGATGATGTCGATTAATCAGTTGCCGAAAAGAGTCTTCAGGCTCACACTTTGCTGCGACGATTTCATCACCAATCAGGATTTGGCAAGTCATCGATATCAACATTTAATTAAAGACCAGTTCTTTTGAGTATAGTCACCATTGGATAATTAGAGGGCCCAATGATTAAAGAATTATTTGTGATCATCATGGTGTTAACTGATGGCGAATCAGTTGTATCGATTAATCACGCAACCGCCCATCAAAGCCTCAATGTCTTTGAGACACTCAGAGAGTGCGAAACTCAACTGCCGAGTTTTGTGACATCGACATATCCGGAGTTTAAACCACGACCGAATCTCATTGATCATCAGGTAGTTGTGACTGGAAATACAACGTCTCCGCTTGGACATCGGTTTGCATCCTGGCGGTGCACTACGATGTTTGTCGAGGGCTAGCCTCGATTCAGTTGAAACATCTAATCAATTGAGGGCGTGCGGACTCAATCAAGGAGTCAACTAAAACAACTTCATTTGTTTGTCAGGCTCCCTCGCTCGGGCAAATGCATCCGCAAATACCTTTCCAAGAATCCCGTAGCAGAGCGGCAGTATCGCGTAGTTCCAAGCGACTGCTTGTTCTTTGACAGGTAGCTTCAGTGTCAGTAAAGCCCCAATCAGAAAAGCTACAAGGCCACCATAAATGGCACCTAAACCGATCGAGCGGGCATGTATCGAGCGATCCTGATCTACCATAAAGGAGTAAATAATTGAAAAAAAAAGCACAAAAAACAGGCCTTTCGGATCGACCAAGACCACATTCTCATGGGTGACAGTAAAACCGTCTGTCCACGTGAATGAGAGCAATCCCGCGGTCAAAAGAACTCCCGTATATGTACGGATATAACGGCGCTTCCTCACCGATTCTTCTCGCTCTACTTTTTACAATTCTTTAACTTAACCCAACCGCCCGATAAGTTCACTGAGATTCATCCAAAAATAGACAGCTGACTTGAACGCGTTCTCGTCCCGAAGGTCTGATTACCTGCGCGTCGTAACGTTTGAACAATCTGTAATGATCCAAGAAACCTAACCCCCCCGAGACGCAAAGGCTTTCGAGGATAAAATTGATCCGATGATCGGGCCAAAAAAGTAAAAAACATCTGCCGAGCGGGAAGTCTTTCATAATTCCGGATTGAAGTGAGTATCTTACCAATCTGAGTGATCTTCTACGATGACAAGCACAAGAGAGCGACTGGGCACAACTGAGAAGACGTGTAAACTATGCCGACCGACTGCGTACTGGGTTTGGGAGAGTGGATTGGACCAAGACCATCTAAAAGAACTAATTTCGGATCATGCCAGTCATCCGAGAAATAAGTATCAACTAGAACAAGCGACCTGTACTTGTCACGGAAAGAACCCGTTGTGCGGTGACGAAATCACTATCCAGATCAGACTCTCAAGTTGCTCTTCAAGCATCGAGAAAATTGCCTTCTTAGGCCGTGGTTGCCCCATATCGCAGGCGTCTGCATCGATCGTTACCGAAGTTTGCTCGGGACTTTCGTCGTCTGACGCCTCTGCTTTGGCCTCACATCTAAGAAACGTCATCACCACCGGTGATCAATCGGAAATGGCCGACCATTTAGAATCCGCGTGGTCTCAGATCGAGGGGCTTGCAGCGATCCAAGTTAACCCCTCACGCGTGAAATGCGTGATGCTCGCCTGGCACACCTTGGCGCATGCGTTGAGAGCCCCCGGGAAATCCAATACGGTCTTTTAAGCAGAAAGATCAAGTAATTTTCGAGAAGTTGTCTCTCGAATAGTTCGATTCGGTTGGTCCTTAAGAAGGCCTCCAACTCCCATCATTTGAATATGATGAGAGTCTAGTTTGAGGCCTACCATCAAACGGTCCAGCACCAAATCAAGTCCATTGAAAGCTGGTGATCTGACACAACCCGGCATACCAATGACAACCATTGTGTCCAAATGACCCACCATCATGAGATTTCCAGGGTCGACCGGCATACCAAAATATGAAACATGCCCACCAAGCGAAGTCAGTGCAGCTGGGACAACGTCTTGACGATCACAAATGGCTGAGGCTCCCAAGACCATGACTAGATCCACTCCCCGTGAAGAAGCGTGACGAATTTGTTCCGCAATATGCACTACATCGTGCTGGACAAGCGAGTGAGGTAACTCAGTGAGACCGTAGAAGGCAAGGCGGTCGCGCTGTGTTTGGTAACCTTTCTTCTGCACTTTGGTTGTGATCGTCTCGTTATAGGATTGAACCAATTCAACTCTCAAATCAGTCAGCCATGTCATCACCGAGACTGTCATTGACTTGAGAAATCGCTCAGCCTCGTCAACAAATTTGTCATGGACATAGAACGGAATGATCTTCAATGTCGCAATGTGATCGCCCGCTTGTACAGGCGTATCAGGAAGGACCGTCGCCAAGGTAATTTCTTCAGATATTGAGTTGAAACTATCGACCTGCCCTCGCTCAAAATGAATCAGCCCATCGCAGGTTGCATAGATATTGATCCGACCCCCGTTTGCCCGCTCCGCACGACAATTCTTCCAGTCCATTTGCCCGATCAGTCGCTCAGCAACTATGTCTTCAATGACGTCGAAGGCTTCCGCAATCACGATTTCTACTGAATCGACACCAGCTTCGATTAAATCCCGAGCATCAGACTCTGACAAAGTGGAGGCCTTCGGTATACGCCTTGATTTTCCCAGATGGGAATGAGCGAGCTTATGTCCTATGGCATTTTGAACCTTACGGCTACTAAATTTCATCGATTACTCCGATACGTTGAAATGAGCTCTGCTAGAATCGATACAGTGATCTCAGATGGGCCTTTCGCCCCAATCGACAAACCAACCGGTGACTGGAGCCGATCAATCTCGAGATCAGTGAGGCCATTCTCAAGTAGTCTCAGTCGCCGCGAATTCGCCGACTTAGTACCGCCTAACGCACCAACATAAAAAGCAGATGAATTCAGTGCCAACAACAACGCTGGGTCATCGAACTTTGGATCATGGGTCAATGCAATTATTGCAGTTTCACTATCAATCCTGATGTCCGTTAAGGCGTCATCAGGCCATTGATTGATAATCGTACACGTCGGAAACCGCTCCGCATTAGCCCAAACTTCGCGAGGATCGACGACTAACACATCAAACTCTAGCAACTGAAGCCCAGTCACCAGAGCCTGCGCAATGTGAACACCACCGATGATTATTGCTCGACGTTCTGGGCGAAACGTTTGCAGAAAAACTGAATGGTCAATATCGAGTCCAGTTTTTCGCCCGAAATCGGCGTGACCCGCTTGTACCCACTTCGATCCAACGATCGGTCGATCTAAATCTGTCACATCCAGTTCACGCAGTAAAGTCGACACATTGCGATCATGTACCGCTTGATACGCATAACCAATCCAATGCCGTTCTGAACCAACCGAGGGTTCGATCAAAACCTGAATCTGACCACCACATGCAAGTCCAATAGACAGTACGTCGTCATTAGACACACCAAATTCAACGAGACGCGCTTCACCCGCGCGCATTGAGGCCTGAGCGCTTTCAACGACCGCATTCTCAACACAGCCACCCGAGACTGAACCTAAAAATTGACCGTCACCGTCCACTAACATGAACGCTCCGACCTCCCTCGGCGCTGAGCCCCAAGTTGAAATGACGGTTGCCGATGCAAATGGTTGACCATCGTCAAGCCAAGCAGCACCGATCTTCAAAAGATCCCTGTCGCGATATACGGAACTATCCATCACGAGGCTGCGTATCCAGCGATTTCATCTGACACGCCTTGCCGGTGAACAGAAGCGTTAAACGAGATAATTATTCGGTCTCGCTCACCAACGTACGGCATCGCCTGATGTGGGAGCCAGGACGGAAAAACCAGCAGACGACCTGGAGTTGGATCGAAATCGACCGTGGCATTCTGGAGGTATGCATTTCCATAGTCCATGTAAGCGCCACCCAGCCGCTCAAACAGGGGACTATAAAACCGTGTGACGCCGTTCATTTGGTGATAGGTCGTATTCGTTACACGGTCTGTGTTGGGATCGACATCGACGACGTAGACCGCTGACCAAGAACAATTACCGTGCGTATGAATGTCGTGGTGGGCACCGTCATTCGAGATCTGACACCAAATGCCATTGATCTGGATTTGTAAATCCACGGACTCTTGCGGCCAAATACCATGATTAGCTTTTTTTGCCGTATCGCGCACCGCTCCTGCTGCGAACTCAAGAAATTGATTCCACTCGTTCAACTTCACTCGATGCAATAAATCATCACGACTGGCATAAAAAGTGTCTCTCTTTGAATACTCTGGATCTGTCGCTCGCATGGCCATAAAAATACGCTGGAACAATGGGTTAATGTTATCCGCATCTCCATACTGATTAACACCGATCAACGACGGCCACAGCTCAAGCGCTTCCATGAACCATTCCCACTGCCTCGGGGTATATCACTTTACAACCGAGTCTCTTTTCTAAAATTTCCAGGTCCTCTGGTGTATCGATATCAACGAAAAACCGGTCGTTTTCGGTGGGCCAAGCGAAGCATTTTTCTTGACGATTGTTCCACCAATTACGGCACATTGGCTCAATTCCATCTTGACTCTCATCAGTTATCGCGTAATCGAAAATAACTGGGTTGCCGAGGCCTTGTTGGAATACCGGCCTTACCATCTGGATTCCTTCGGGACGCTTTTTGTAGGCTCCAATCAGATCCGTGTAATCAGCCGTTCCGAGCAATGGCATATCACTTGGCGTGACCATAACCGCATCAAACTTGCCATGAAGGGCGTCAACACCAGCACTAACTGAGTACTTTTGGGAGAACTCCGACTCCGCTGACAGATCAATAACCGTAATCGGAAAATCTTCAATCAATGGCCGAATGAGGTCCGCGTAATGCCCAAGAACAATAACAAGTTGATCGACCCCTGCACCAGATAACGCAATGAGTTGACGTCGAATCAGAGATACTCCGGCGATTTCCAGCAGACATTTGGGGCGATAACCCATTCGAGAGCCTTGCCCCGCAGCAAGAACAACTGCCCCTAATCTCAACCGTCCGTAAAGACCTCCACCGCCCTTTAGTATGCAACCCATCAGGCGACCTGCTCAGACATGTCAGTAACAACTAACTGAGGTTTTCGCCTATCTTTGACCAGACCAGCCAAAATCGAGACCACGATTTCGTCCGTCGTTTCCGCACCAACTTCCAGACCAGCCGGAGCCACAATCCGATTGATATCGGATTCACTAATTCCATCAGTCGCTAATTGCTCTTTGAGTTTTAGCGCTTTTTTTTCACTCGCGACGAAAAATACAACACCACGAGAGTGTTGCAGCGCACGCTTCAGAGAGTCCTTATCTTTTTTGCCCTGTGTCGCGACGACACTCGTTGGGTAGGAACCGTCAACGCCTGCACCGGGTTCATAACGTGTTGTTGGTATCGAAACCAGCGGGCCAATAGACTCAAGCTTCTCGGCGACTGGCGTTGACCCAATAACTAGGATCGCCTGGTTGTGACGCCGCGGCTCGACCAGCAGCTCAAGGCTACCGCCAGAATGGCACGCCATATGTACATCTCGAACTCCGTTTTCTGTCACTGTTTCACCCGTCGATGGGCTAATCCTCACGATCAATGGCTTTCCATCGATAAGTGCGTCTGTCACTGCTTTCGTGATCACTGGCTGAGCGCATCCACCGCCTATCCAACCAAATATTTCACCGTCTGCAGAGACAATCGCTTTGTCTCCCGGCTTCCCGGAAGACGGCGATTCGGCTTTAACAACTGTGGCGATCGCATACGGTTCTTTCTTCGCCTCGAATGTATTTAGTGCGTCAATCCAATTGATCATTGATGTCATGCCGTTTGTTCTTTCTTCACTCATCGCGACTACCTCATTTGACGTAGGGAAGTCTCTAACTCATTGAGATTCCCCGCGCTATACCAATTCTTTACAAATACCCTAGCTAACTGAATACATTGACTCATTCCAGCAACTGTTTTGTTCGGGTAGAACCAGTCAACATGACCTCCTCGACCTCGGATTCTGCCCAATACGCTCCTCAGCTGATCTGGCTCATCCGTATCGAAACCATCGGAAAAGACCCAAACGCGTGTTCTTCGATTGACACTAATAGCGTTATCCTCAAAACAAATATTCTTCAATGATGAAGCTATCTTGGTTCCGCCTTGGAAGCCCGCTGTCACCGCATCAATTTTTTCTTGTATCTGTGGGTTATCTCTCACTAATAGGTCCGTAATTTCCGCATACCGAACATGAAAGACAAACACCTTCACAGGGAGGCATCTACTGAAAGCGCGTGCCAGTCTCAAATAAAACCCCGCATACGATTCCATCGATCTGGAGACATCAATGATCATGACCACTTGCGGGGTTTGCCGTCGGTGACTCTGCCATTTCGGAATCACTCCGTCGCCACCTAACCGAATAATGCTCTCGGTCGTTTTACGTAAATTAAGATCGCGACCGCGAGCGGAGATACGCCACCGTCTGGTCGGTACATTTAGCAGCTGCGCGCGGACCGACCGAGCGGTCCGTTCCAGCGTCGTCAGATCAGAAGGTAACCACTGAGATTGGAAATCTCGACCAAGTGGATCGACTACACTGGCGCCGCCCGCTGATTTTTGGGTGGCGTTTTGTGATTGATCTTGATCAGAGGCCGCCGGGGAGTCTCCGACAACAGACGCCGTACCAGGACCCACCTCAGTTGCCGATTGAGCCTGTTCAATCACTTCTCTCAATTGCCTTGATCGTCGGGTAGTACCGGTGACTTTGACGGTTCCCTTGACTCGCTGGGGGAACCAGAACAACCGAAATAATTCGGACCAGATTTTCCAATCTCTCAGTGAGCTGCATGCAATTGGTCGCCACAGTTGTTCAACCCTCCCAGGGTCTGCACTGTTTCCGATTAAATCTAACACCTCAATGAACAACTCCGCATCACGAGTTGTTGTCCGCATACCATTCTCACGCAGATATCGACAGAATTCTGCGATTCGGGCGACTGGATGACTCCAATCATCCGAATAGTCGCTGCAAGGTGTCATCACTGACATCTGACCTGTCCCTCGCTGTCTTAAGAAGGCAACTCAACGATCCCCGGAGAGAAACCGGATCTTCTGGTAGCGATTGCAACCCATACAAAGTTAATGCTTTCAACCAATCGATCGACTCAGCGATGCCTGGCTTTTTCTCTAAATCCTCCTTACGGAGCGTATTCACAAACTGAGCCGCTTGCTCGATCAAGCGAAGATCAGCTTCGGGTACCTTCAATCGAAGAATCTCGGTCTCGCGCGACACATCCGGGTATTCAAGATAGTGGTAGAGGCAACGCCTCCGCAACGCATCCGAAAGATCGCGTGTTCCGTTACTGGTTAGTATCACAATCGGCGCAACCGTTGATTTCACTGTTCCCAGCTCCGGTATGGAAATCTGATAGTCAGACAACGCCTCGAGGAGATACGCCTCGAAAGCTTCGTCGGAGCGATCAATTTCGTCGATCAAGAGCACCGCCCCTTCACGCTCTTTCAAGGCCCTGAGGATAGGTTTCTGAATCAGAAAATCTTCGGAATAGATTGTCGCTGAATCTAGCGTCTGAGCTGAAGACTCGGCCAACCGAATCTCAGTCAACTGTCGCCCGTAATTCCACTCATACACGGCGTCATGATGATCGAGCCCCTCAAAACACTGTAAACGAATGAATGAGCGACTTACCATTTCCGAAATCGCCGTCGCTAGGGCGGTCTTACCTACCCCCGCATCTCCCTCCAGCAGCAGTGGCCTCTCGAGTTTCATTGCCAAGTGAATTGAACCCGCTAGCTGATTATCGCAAAGGTAACCTGCTTGAAGTAAATCGGCCCGGATCGTTTGGAGCGTTGAATCTAACTGGTCACCCATCGGGTTCGTTTACCCAACTGGCTTCTTGCCGAATAAACCCCCGATCCAGCTTTTGAGAAGAGCCCAAAAAATAGCCAATCCATTCAGTTCATTCCCCGACCCGACGGACGGCGATTCGTTTGCCTCTACCTTTGTTTCAGAGCTCTCGGTGGCACCACCCAGTGCCTCAGCTTTGAGTCTAAAGTTATCAACAAACTGCTTAAGGATCACGTCTGACACTTGCACCATCATACGTCCCCCAAATTGGGCAAACTTACCATTTACAATAACGGTGGCGGCACCAGCAAGAACTGACCCATCATTCGCGGCTTCGATGGTAGCCTCCAACTCCATGGAAGCTGAGGAGCCGCCCTTGTCAGCGCCTTTGCCTTTCAAAACCAACGATTTGTTGGCAACGTCCATGGATAGGATCTCGACCTCACCACCAAATTGCGCGGTTGCAGGGCCCACTTTGATCTTAACTGAGCCCTTATACGAGTTGTCCCCTGTCTTTTCACCCAAGCTTGCGCCCGGCATGCAAGAGGCGATGGATTCGAGGTCGGAGAGAACAGCCCACGCATGTTGCGCGGGCACTCCAAGCTCGTAACGCTTATCTAATTTAACTTCCAAGAAATTCTCCTACAGCTGAACGCCCTCTTCCTTCAATTTTTTCCAGACTCGATAAGACGTATGGGGCATATCCATGTGTGTCACGCCGAGGTGTGCAAATGCATCAACCACTGCTGAGTTAAAAGTTGGGATTGAGCCGACGTGGGGAGATTCGGCGACACCTTTTGCACCGATTGGGTGATGTGGTGAGGGCGTGATCGTATAATCGGTCTCCCAAGTAGGCGTCTCAACAGCCGTCGGCAAGAAATAATCCATCAGGGTGTTGCCCATTAGATTACCTTGCTCGTCGAATGGCATCTGCTGACCCATAGCGACCGCAAAACCCTCAGTCAATCCACCGTGGATTTGGCCATCGATGATCATCGGATTGATTCGCGTTCCACAGTCGTCAAGCGCGTAGAAACGACGGATTGATGATTCGCCTGTGCCTTTGTCGATGTCTACGACACACAGGTAAATACCGAAGGGATAGGTGAAATTTGGCGGATCGTAGTAATGAACGGCCTCAAGACCCGGCTCCAGGCCCTCGGGTGGCAGGTTATAGGCAGCCCATGCAATATCCGCCATTGTCTTAAAATGCTCCTCGTTGCCTCGAACCTTAAACCGATCGATTTCCCAGTCCAGATCTCCCTCTGCAACTTCTAGGAGGTGCGCCGCGATTTTTTTCGCTTTCGCATGGATTTTTCGCGCAGCCATCGCGATCGCAGCACCAGCCACTGGGGTCGAACGAGATCCATAGGTACCGAGACCATAGGGCGCCGTTGACGTATCTCCCTCCTCAACCTGAACTACTTCACTCGGAATGCCCAACTCGCTCGCAATAATTTGCGCATAAGTGGTCTGGTGGCCTTGGCCCTGGGTGATCGTTCCCATCCGCGCGATAGCGCTTCCGGTTGGGTGGATGCGGATTTCACACGAGTCAAACATGCCAACCCCGAGGATGTCACATATCTTGCTTGGCCCTGCCCCCACGACTTCAGTAAAAGTAACAAGACCGATCCCCATCAGTGTCGGACAGTTTGGATCGTTCCGTTTCTGCTCTTGCTCGGCGCGTAATGCTTTGTAATCTACTGCATCCAGCACCTTCTCTAGTGCAGTATGGTAGTCGCCTGAATCATATTCAAACCCAAAAGCGCTGGTGTATGGGAACTGCTCCTTCCGTATAAAATTCTTTCTCCGAATTTCGGCCTTATCCATATCCAGCTTTTGTGCGAGAACATCAACCATGCGCTCGATCAAGTACACCGCCTCGGTGACCCGGAAAGAGCAGCGATACGCTACGCCCCCAGGGGCCTTGTTCGTATAAACACCCTTCACACTACAGTGGGCGGCTGGGATATCGTAACTACCTGAACAGATGTGGAACAGACCAGCCGGAAACTTCGTGGGGTCGGCACAGGCGTCAAAAGCACCATGATCGGCTACCACATCGACTTTCAACCCGAGAATTTTTCCGTCTTCTGTCGCTGCCAAATGGCCATCCATGTGGTAGTCACGAGCGAACGCTGTCGTCGATATATTCTCTATACGATCTTCCGACCACTTAACGGGTCGACCCAACACGATTGACGAAACGATCGCACAAACATAGCCGGGATAAACTCCAACCTTATTCCCGAACCCACCACCGATATCTGGGCTTATAATGCGAACCTTTGATTCGGGGACACCGCTTAACATGGAGACAACTGTTCTCACCACGTGTGGAGCTTGAGAGGTCATCCACGTTGTTAGCTCGCCTTTGACTGGGTCAAAGCTTGCAACACAGCCGCAGGTCTCGAGTGGGCATGGGTGGACGCGTGGGTAATGCATGTGTTGCGATACCGTTACTGGTGCGTTTGCGAACGCATCATCAGCCGCAGACTTGTCGCCTGCCTCCCATGTGAAGATGTGATTATGGTGATCCCTAGGTCCGTGTGCACCCTCAGTTTTCCCCGCCAAATCCTCTCGTAACACCGGCGCATCAGGCTCAAGCGCTTTATAAGGATCGATCACAACCGGAAGCTCTTCGTATTCAACCTCTACCGCCTCAACAGCATCTGCTGCGATGTAGCGGTCATCAGCAATAACGATAGCCACTTCCTGCATTTGAAAATGTACTTTTTCGTCAGCAAGAACCGCTGCCACATCTCCTGCGAGGGTCGGCATCCAATGAAGATTCAACGGCTTAAGGTCGTCGGCCGTTAAAACAGCGTGGACTCCAGGGATTGCCATCGCTGGGTCTTTATTGATTTTCTTGATTCGTCCGTGCGCCACGGGTGAGCGAACGATATCCATATGAAGCATGCCAGGGAGTTTAATATCGTCACAGTACTGGCCTTTACCTTGGATAAATCGCGCATCTTCTTTACGGAGACGGGAATCACCCATCCCCTGCAGTTCAGTTTTACGCTCTTCTAGTGTTTTAACTGGTGCGTTCATGTGTCCTCCAGATCAGGCTGTCGCTGATTCTTTTTGTTGTAATTTGGCAGCTGCTGACTTCACTGCCTTAACAATGTTTTGATATCCGGTACAACGGCAGAGATTTCCGCTCAAACCGATTCGAATCTCGTCTTCGGTTGGGTTGGGATTATCTTGAAGTAACCGATACGAAGTCATCAGCATCCCGGGCGTGCAATATCCGCACTGTAGCCCGTGCTCTTCATAAAACGCTTCTTGCACAGCGTGAAGCACTCCCCCGTTGGCAAGACCCTCTACCGTCTTAACCTCACAACCGTCACATTGGACCGCGAGATGTGTACATGCCTTGACGCTTTCTCCATCAATATCCACTGTGCACACTCCACATTGACTGGTTTCACAGCCGATGTGCGCACCGGTCAGGTTCATCTGCTCTCTTAAAAAATGGACAAGTAACGTCCGGCTATCTACCAGTTGCTCGATTTCTTGACCATTGAGGTTCATTTTCACAATTTGCTTTGCCATTTTTTTCTTCCTAACTTGCTTTTGCCAGCGCTTCGTTTATCGCGCGCTGAACCATTTGTCCTGCCATTGCGGTTTTATATTCAGCATCACCTCGGAGGTCTTCCGCCGGATCACAGATCTCCATCGCCTTCGCCGCGGCCTGACGAATCAGGTCGTCGTTGATGCTTTTACCCAAAAGAATGGATTCTGCATCGTGAGCTCTAAGCGCAGTCGGTCCTAAATTTGTAAGCGTAATTCTGATGTGAGAGACAGAACCACTACTTAATGCAACAACGACCGCGCAAGCAGCGGTCGCCCAGTCACCCGTCTTTCTCTTCAGCTTTTTGTACGCGTATCCAGCACCCTGAGGGAACGCTTTCATAGTGATTTCAGTAAGAATTTCAGTCTCTTCTAAGGCGGTCCAATAGGTACCAAGGAAAAACTCACTAGCGGGAACTTGCCGCGTTCCGTTGGGCCCCACAAGTGTCATAATTGCATCACATGCCAACGCGAGCGCAGGGTGATCATTCGCTGGGTCCCCGTGCGCGATATCCCCTCCAATGGTCCCACGATTTCGTACTTGTGGGTCCGCTATGTTTCTGGCTGCTTCCGGAAGGAGTGGGACTTTCTCATTCAACACTGGATCTGCGATAACCGCCTTTTCAGACGTCATGGCACCGATAACTATGTCATCGCCAATCACTCGAACGCCCTTCAACTCGGGGATGCGGTTGATGTCAACAAGATGCTCGGGCTCTGCGAAACGCAGTTTCATCATGGGCAATAAACTGTGACCGCCAGCCAAAATTTTCGCCTCGGAGCCGAGGCTGGAAAGTAGCCCTACCGCCTCTTGGACAGATGATGGGCGATGATATTCAAAGCTAGGAGGTATCATGGGTGTCTCCGTTAATTATCTTGATTTGGAGACCGTCGAGGATTGAACTTAACTGTTCCGATTAAAGCATCCGTACTGAAATCCCGAAGATCACCGACCAACGTAGTATGCATAGCTTTGTTGAAAAAACAAGGTCATGAAAATACATTACTAGCTAGTGATTTAGGTTTTGTATGCAGGGCAAGTTTAATGGACGAGATTAAATTAACGAGAGTCGGTCGTTACAAAATCGCTTGGGACCGATGCGACGACATAACCAGTCGAAATACAACAGAGCAAGCCGACACGGAAAAACTCAGGCGCCTCTCAGAACTCGGTGAGCAGTTTAAGAAAGCGAAAAAGCGTGGAAATCAGTGACTGAGAACTCGGGACGAGCTATCAACAATAATTTCAGTCGACTTTCTAGTAAATTAAACTCGCGTGTGCGGTGTTTGCTGCGCCGCCACCGCTCTCGAGCACCGCGGACCTCTGCTCGCCTCACTGAATACGAAATTTAATATTACCGACAACTCCTGCTTTTTTATTGCGGTGCTCTGCACGGCTTGTAACTCAACGTTCTGTGTATTAGCGACACGCCCTTTCGGAAAGAGATGACCATCATGTATTTGCTCATGGCCCTCCTTTACTCACCTGCGTGGTTCAAAAACCTGAAATTCGGAAATCGTTCTCAATTTGTTGGCTCAGCTCGGTTTAAGTTAGAGGAAGTCACACGCTGATCCCAACAATTAATTAGCCTTTGACTGATTCAGGACTCCCTCAATAAATTCAGCCGACGACCCATAGTTTTCGTAGCAGTTGGTGACATTGCTGATTCGGCTATCCGTGCTACTTGTCGGAAACCCAACTCGGGTCATGGCGGTCTTCAAACCATCGATCACCGCAGCATAGCTTTCATTGGCCTCCTCACGCACACGGAGTATGGCAACGCAATCTGCGATGCTTTCATTCATCAGATGCTCAAAGCTATTGCGCGGTGGATGTGGTTGATCGATATGACCGACTTGGTGGTGTGCGCATTCATGAAAATCCACGAATCTCTGAAAAGCGGGCGTCGCTTTGTCATAGTTCATCCGGTAAATCACAGGGTTTCCATCGGTGTCTCGATTGGCCATGCCAGCAGCAACTTGGCCCTGTAACCCTGATCGTGAAATGAACGACACAGGCTCACCTTGGTTGTTCGAGCAACTGGGTGGTGTCACCACCGCATGCGTGACCTCGGCCATCGTTAATGGGCTAGACGTCATGATCAGGAGAGATAGACACATTACTTGGTAAGTTCGTTGTAACCGTCGCATCATTTTTGACTCCACTTATATCTTGCATTTGTTATCGGGGCTCACTCGAAAGAAATCCAGAGTTAGCATCAATATGACCTTTACTTTTGTCTCTGCGTTGCCATTACTTATATCAGACTCTCAAACAATAATATGGATGACTATTCCAATGATTCGTGGACTCATCGCCCCGGTACTCTCGCCATTCAAAGACGACTTAACGTTTGATCAACCGAGATTCAATGACCTTGCTAAGGAATTATTAAGCTCAGGATGCTCAGGACTCGCCCCATTCGGAACTACGGGAGAAGCCCTTTCCATCAGTGCAGAAGAGCGGAGACTGGGTCTCGACCGCTTGATCGCCTCAGGCATTGATCCATCGGTTGTGATCCCAGGAACTGGTCTGTGTAACCTGCCTGAATCCGTCGCACTATCACAACATGCGGTGGACTTAGGATGCGAAGGCGTCATGGTCTTACCGCCGTTCTATATCAAGGGTATTTCTGACGAAGGCTTACTCCGCTTCTACGATGAGTTCATCGATCGCGTCAATCGGCCGAACCTGAGAATTTATCTCTACCACATCCCTCAGGTTTCTTGTGTGGCCCTAACAATCAGCTTGGTCAACACATTACGTCAACGCTATCCATCGGTCGTTGTTGGAATCAAAGACAGCTCTGGGGATTGGGATAACACCAACACGCTGTTGGCGATGGATGACTTCATTGTCTATCCAGGATCTGAGCTTCCCCTAGTCGATGCAATGAAGCTCGGTGCACCGGGTTGCATCTCAGCGACAGCCAACCTGAACTCAACACCGATCGCAGAGGTCATTCGTGCTTGTGAGGACCAAAATTGGGACGACGCGACTCGATTACATCAGTCGATCGTCCAAACGCGGAAGGTGTTTCAGAATTACGCACCGATTCCTGCACAGAAAGCATTACTGTCTGAGATCACAAATCTCGAATCCTGGCGAAATGTAAGACCACCACTCGTTGCATTAACCAAAGATAAAACTCGACAGTTGCGAGATGCTTTGCATGGCGTCGATTCAGATTAAGGGTTGATCTTGGTATGAATGAGAGCAATACGATCGAACCAAACTCGACAACAAGGTCTATCAGGGGGACATTCGATGCTTTCTCTTAAAAAAAAGATTGTCGCAATTACCGGAATCGGATCACCTGATCACCCTAAAGGAAATGGACGAGCGATCGCTGAGTTGTTCGCCGCACAAGGAGGCTTCATCGAGGGCTTGGATATCCAAGAGAACGAGGGGCAGAGAACGACAAGAGCCATCTTAAGTGCGGGCAGCTGGTGCAATCTGACCGTTGGCGATGTGACAGATGAAGCCATGGTCAACGCATGGATCGAAGCCATCATCTCAGAACATGGACGGCTCGATATCTTGGTCAATAATGTTGGCCAATCCGAACGCCTGTCTCCAGAAAGCGTCGATAGCGCTGTGTGGAAAGCACAGATCGATCTGAATTTGAATAGCGCAATGATGACCTGTAGGGCGACCATCCCGCATATGGTCGAACAAGGCGGCGGCGTGATTTTAAATGTATCCTCGATAGCAGCTTCCCGATACCTCGGGAAACCACAAATCGCCTACAGTGCAGCCAAAGCCGCATTGCAGCAGTACACAAAAACATCAGCCATCATCCTCGCCCGACAGCAAATCCGTATGAATTGTATTCAAGCTGGATTAATGCATACCGCGATGGTTCAGCGAATGGCTGAAAAGTATGCGGACGGCGATTACGAGGGCTTTGTTAAGAAGAGGCACGAGCAAGTGCCAATGGGCCGAATGGGAACAGCGCAAGACGTCGCCCATGCTGCGTTATTTCTCGTCTCAGATGAGGCGAGCTACATCACGGGCACCGAGCTTGTGGTCGATGGTGGCGTGACCGCCAGTATTCCATCTTAGGCTCGACTCAATCATCGAAGCTCCAACAGAGGCACTTCAAAAAAACCTTGTCGTCGCGACCGTCGGATTTCGTCTTTGCAAGAAATTTTTCAAAAATCTAATCATTGGTTATATTTGTCGGCATCATCAGGCTGACATCTAGTCAACACGCACCGGTTTAATTACTTGAGAAGATTACGGATTGGTAGAACGTGATTTGTACAGTAACGCTTTTAGAGGACTTGAGTGGTTCGCACAATCTCATTGAATGCGATTTCGCAGCACTATCGAGGTCATCAAATAGGGATGTTGCGTTTGTTATCAATCAAGGTGGGTTGCTCTTAACAGATGACCAAATACTGAACACCGGCTTGACTGCCACTCACAAGCTGAAGCGCGGTGACCCTGTCTGGTTCGTCGAGACGTTGACTAAAGGATCAAAGAGTCCTCAATTTAAAAATATCGGTGACATATCGTTGTTTGAGGTCAAGGGAACAGATATCAGACAAGCAGTCGAACAGTCAGGCTTCTCATCCAAAGAAATTATCAGATACAGTATCGCCAGACTGTACGAGCGGAATCAATCAAGAAGAAATCTTACCTTCGAAGACGCTCTTTACCAATCGAAGGACGAAATTAACCGAGTTTATTTTAAGCGAGGTGACGTCATTTTTGACTGGGGAGATAAATCCGATGCGATCTTTTTCGTTGTTGATGGCCAAGTTTCGGTTCGAACTTTAAAAAACCGAAGCTTCGCACTATTGAGTACTGCAGACAGTTTCGGCGGATTTTCCCTTATTACGGGCAAATCAAGGACACTACGAGCAACTGCGGAAACTGACTGTCAACTGTTCAGACTGAGCTCTGAATGGGTTCTTTCTCATTTAACCAAAAAACATCCCTTCGTTCGCTTAACCCTGCATCAGACGCTTTCAATGCTGTCGATTCAAAATCAGATGAAGTTGATCAAATCGAATGACGGTGTCTATAAGAATCCATCAGAACAAACCGAAGCCGATACTGAGTGAATTAATTCTCTTCGTCTAGGTGTCCCCCGCCAAGCCTTGGCTTTTCGACAATAAACCTGTAAATCATACTTTGGTTTTTCGCGCATCCCCTTGCTTACGTGAGGTACTTAATATGACTATCAGCGGTTGCAAAGAGATTGTCCTTCTGGACGGTGGCGTCGGTCAGGAGATCCATCGCCGTTCTACACGCAAGGATCCCCATCCCCTTTGGTCGGTTATGGTGATGCGCGAAGAGCCTGATGTTGTAGTCCAGGTCTATCAGGATTTTCTTCATGCGGGCGCAAAGGTTTTGACTCTGAATACCTACGCAGCGACACCAATCCGTCTGGGCCAGCAAGGAATGGAATCTGAGCTGAATCACATTCACCAAGAAGCCAGCGCGTTACTCGATCAAGCGATTCG
>CAJWFL010000022.1:0-20006 GCA_913031455.1 uncultured Gammaproteobacteria bacterium | reverse complement strand
AGACAACGATCCTGTATCCGATAGACCCGCAAGCAACGACTCATCATTCTCAATCACGAGATCTGCGTGCCCAAACTCGCGCAAGTCACTCGATTCAACCCAACCACCAAGGTCTTTAGCTAATGCCTGCATGCCATAACAAATGCCGAGAATGGGAACCCCGAGGTCATACACCTCTTTTGGAATTGTCCAACCAGCACCGTCGGTTGTTGATTCTGGGCCACCCGATAGGACAACACCTTTGGGAGCAAACTCCGTAATCCGCTGAGGGTCAACATCGCACGGCAAAAGTTCCGAATACACCCCATGCTCACGAACACGACGTGCAATTAACTGGGTGTACTGAGAACCAAAATCGAGAATCAGCAGTCGATCAGCATGAATATCCATCATTTCACTCGGTAGTTCGGCGCTTCTTTGGTAATCGACACATCATGGACGTGTGACTCCTTCACACCAGCACCTGAGATTTTCACGAAACTCGGCTGATTTCGCATCTCTTCAATTGTTGCGCAGCCTGTGTAGCCCATTGCCGCTCGTAACCCACCCATCATTTGATGCACGATTCCGGAGAGAGGTCCTTTACAAGGAACGCGTCCTTCGACACCCTCAGGAACTAACTTCTCAGCCCCTTCACTCGCGTCCTGAAAATAGCGATCAGACGATCCCTCTCGCTGGGCCATCGCACCGAGCGAACCCATCCCGCGATACGACTTATACGCGCGCCCTTGAAATAGCTCAACCTCGCCCGGCGCCTCGTCAGTACCGGCAAGGAGAGAACCCACCATAACGGTCGAAGCACCAGCGGCAATCGCCTTCGCAATATCGCCTGAATAACGGATACCACCGTCTGCGATCAATGGGATACCAGATCCCATCAGCGCTGAAGCCACATTAGCAATTGCTGAGACCTGAGGTACCCCTACGCCAGCTACAATCCGGGTCGTGCAAATCGAACCCGGACCAATACCAACCTTCACAGCATCTGCTCCGACCTCAACCAGCGCTTTCGTGGCATCACCTGTCGCGATATTGCCACCAATCACTTCCACCTGTGGGAACTTCTGCTTGATCCATGCAACGCGATCGAGCACGCCCTGGGAGTGGCCATGTGCTGTATCGACGACCAAAATATCCACGCCTGCTTCAACCAAAGCACTGACTCGATCTTCACCTTCAGCACCAGTTCCAACTGCAGCCGCGGCCAATAGTCGCTTGGCTGCATCTTTCGCCGCATTCGGGTGACTTTCTGCCTTCATCATGTCTTTGACAGTCACAAGACCCTTCAAACGGAAATCCTCATCCACCACCAACACTTTTTCAATTCGGTGTTTGTGTAATTTACTTTGGATTTCCTGATGGCCGGCACCCTCTGTCACAGTTACAAGACGATCCTTAGACGTCATGACTTCCCGGACCTGAACATCAAGGTCAGGAACGAAACGGATGTCACGTCCAGTGACGATTCCAATTAAATTATCCCCCTCAACGACTGGTACCCCACTGATGTTGTGATGGCGGGTAATCCCGAGCAACTCACGAACCGTGATATTTGGAGGGCAAGTCACAGGATCCTGAATGATCCCGGTCTCAAACTTTTTGACCTTTTTCACTTCCTGGGCTTGCTGCTCAATAGCCATATTTTTGTGCAGGATGCCAAGACCACCCTCTTGGGCCATTGCTATCGCTAATGATGCCTCAGTCACAGTATCCATCGCCGCTGACAATAACGGCATGTTAAGCTCAATATTGCGTGTGATTTGGGTTTTCAGACTGACATTGGCTGGAATGATGTTTGAGTAACCCGGAACGAGCAGCACATCATCAAAGGTCAGGGCATCTTCGGCAATCTGTAACATGAATAAGTCCTTGAGGGTGGCGGGTAATCGCATAGTTTAAGGAGTTAAGGGGTGTCGGAACAAGTAACCCGGAGCGAAAATGCACTGACCGTGTCGACTCTTGCCGCATTACTGACACAGGCGCTAACCGAATTCTTCCCGCAGTCAGTGATTCTGGATGCCGAAATCAGCAATTTCAAAACCTACCCATCCGGCCACTGGTATTTTTCGTTAACAGACGGTGACGCCTCACTCAGTGCAGTCATGTTCAAAGGTGCAAATCGACTGGTTCGTCTCATAGCGCGAGATGGGCTCAAAGTCAGAGTCCGCTGTGATGTGAATTTCTACCCCCCCAATGGTCGCTTGCAACTCATTGTAAAACACATGGCTGAAGCTGGAGTTGGCGATCAGAAAGCGAAACTGGAGGCACTGAAAGCCAAATTGATCGCTGAGGGAATGACCGATTTGGCCCGAAAAAAATCACTCCCAGTGATTCCTCGTTGCATCGGCTTAATCACCTCACCCAAGGGCGCTGTGATTCAGGACATGCTGACCATTCTGCGCCGCCGCTGGCCACTCGCGTCGATTCGCTTATACTCGGCTGCAGTACAAGGCGATATGGCGCCAGAGGAGTTAGCCCATGCCCTCCAGCAAGCTGTCGCAGATGGTTCAGCCGATGTCTTGATCATTGGTCGTGGCGGAGGCGCGGCAGAAGATTTAAGCGCTTTCAACGACGAGCACCTCTGTCGCGCAATTGCGGCATGCCATATTCCGATCATTTCTGCCGTGGGTCATGAGACCGATACAGGATTGACCGACCTTGTTGCCGATGTTCGTGCGGCAACACCATCACAAGCGGCAGAAATCGCAACGCCTGATATGGGAGATATCCAAAGACAACTCTCACAATTTGAAGGACGACTGACATCACGCGCTGATACGCTAATTGCGCTGGCACAACAGCGGTTCGAACTCACAACACACAAACTTTCAACTACTATCAGCCAACAGACACATCGCTCTCGCGAACGTTTAAGACAGCTCGAACAAGGTCTAGTTGCGCCAACCGAATACATTGTCTTGAAGCGTCACGATGTCAATCACCTCTCAAAGCGCTTATCACGTGCAACCGATCAAATGATTCAAGTTTCACGCTCCGCGCTTGCACATCTCTCAACCCAGCTGAACACACTGAGTCCACTTGCAACTCTCGGCCGCGGATACGGCATCCTCTTGAAAGGAGACGCTACGACCGATCGATCGATTGGTTCCGTTGACGATGTCTCTGAAAAAACACCAGTTGAAATCCGGCTCAAAGATGGCAGGCTAAATGCGACAATCACTCAGATTTTGAAGGACACACCATGAGAATAGCTCTCATCGTTCTTATCGCTCTTTGCCTCTCAACACCCACGACAGCTGTTGAAGATTCCCGCGTTCCAGGCGGAGTCGCTATGATTCCAATCGAAGCCGGCGCGAAACCGATGTTCAATGGAAAATCTGTGCTAACAATTCAGTACGATGGCCAGCACTTCGCTGTGGTTGGTCTCGCCTTATCGCTTGAACCCGGTACCTACACTCTAGCCAATGTGGGACGCCAACTTACCTTTGAGGTGTTTGCAAAGAAATACCTCGAACAAAGGATCTACCTCAAAAATAAGCGACATGTAACACCCAATACTTTGGATCTGGATCGCATTAAAAACGAATCTCAAAAACAACGTGGCGCTCTCAACGCATTTGACGGAAGTCTTGACGCGATTCATATGATCTTACCAGTTGAAGGGCCAATTTCAGGACCATTCGGTAAACGTCGTTTTTTTAATGATCAACCCCGTCGACCACATTCAGGAACCGATATTGCCGCACCAACTGGGACGCCTATCAAAGCTGCAGCCACTGGAAAAGTCAGCCTCATCGGCGACTTCTTTTTTAACGGTCGACTCGTTGTCATCGATCACGGAGAAGGTTTAAAAACCATGTACAACCACATGGATCGAATTGATGTTAAAGAGGGCCAAGTGGTGAGTCAAAGCGAGGTGATCGGAACGGTCGGAGCCACTGGCCGAGCGACCGGTGCACATCTTCACCTGGGTGTTATTCTCAACGGCGCTTCTGTCGACCCCAAACTATTTATACCGGAAATTCGGTCGCTTCCGCAGTAGTCAGCTCATTAATCGGAACAGCATGAAGAGGTGACAGCCCGCCACCACATATGCCAGCCGCGGACGCATCTCAAGGTACCAAGCCTGGATGGGTAACTCCTCAAAAATGGGGCGGTCAACAAACCACTGTGCAATAAATCCCCCTCCCAGCACCGCAAGCGTTAGGTGCGCGGGCAACGTCATCAAACAAATCCATGCCACCACCACAGGGATCACAGAGATCAACAGTCGCGCGCTCTGACGCGTGCCGGAGATCAGCGCCAACCCCCAATGAACACCGCCCATGAATGACAAGATCGCAAGTGAATACAGAACAAACGCTTGCAATGCGACAGACGCCAGCTCATTGGATAGCAAAGCAGCCACAGCACCAGCAACGAAAGGCAGCAAACCCAGATACCCCAAGCGGACACCCATGGTTTCAATACGAGACTGATCGTCGTTGACTGTCATTCCAAATCTAGCGCCATTTGTCCAGAAGCGCTCTTTTTACCATAACGCGGGCGAGACTGTCTCAGGCGGCTACCATGAGCTTTCAATACCCGCCGGGCTTCAGGCTTCAGATCGTGAGATTCAAACCACATTTTTAGCCGAGAACGCGCCTCTCGGGCGAGTTGCTGAGGATCACCGATCGGCTCTGGGTAGTCCGAACCAATCCGACATCCAACCTGATGTTGCAAGCTTAATGGCATTCGCCAAGGTTGATGGATCCACTCAGTCGGAACGTGGCTGAGTTCTGGTATCCAGCGCTTGATAAATACACCATTTGGATCCTGATCTTCAGATTGTTTCACAGGCGAATACATGCGATTTGCATTGATCCCTGTTGTTCCTGATTGCATTTGAATCTGCGACCAATGAATACCCGCTTCAAAATCAGTAAACCATCGAGCCATCTGAGCACCAGTTTTTCGCCAATCAATCCACAGATGATAGCTTGCGATCGACACCAACATGGCTCGCATTCGAAAATTCAACCACCCGGTAGCGGCCAGGCATCGCAGACAGGCATCGACGAACGGCCAGCCAAGAGATCCCTCTTGAAACCGCTCGAATCGCTCTGCTTCAAGATCAAGCGATAATGCTCTCAAACCGATAAAACCACGGTGCAACTCTTCAAACTCGAGTCGCGATTCAGACTCCAACTTCTGAATAAAATGACAATGCCAATGCAGTCGCGACTGAAATGATTTCAAGCTCCGTAGCGCGTGGCTTCTTCCGGTTTCTTCCTTTAACTCATCTCGCCGTTCCAGCGTCTGTTGCCAAGCCTCACGGAGACTGACTGTTCCAACAGAAAAATGTGCCGACAGGCGTGAACAAACCAACTCACCTGTCAAAGGACTCGACATGCCGCCTCGATATGTCTCACAGCGTTCATTCAGGAAACTCTTCAGAAGGTCGATCCCGTGATCCCGACCACCTGCCTGTTGCGAAACAAGCAGATCATCTTTGATTGATACGTCTTTTAAAACCTCTAAAACAGACTTTGGCGGTTTGCCTACGCCATTGAGCGCTTCAGGGGGCTCTAATTGCGGATGATCCATGAGGGCAGCCCATTGTGCTGCCCAGCCTTGACGCTGTTGAAGACCTCGAATCACTCCATGTTGGCGGTATTGGCTCCATTTGACCAGATGCGCTTCACACCACCCTTTAACCCTCAAGTCACGCTGATAGGTCCAATCAGGGCCAGTCTCCTGATGTGACACCATGCGTTGAAACTGGAACCGTTGGTACAGGCGCTCCAACACCTCTTCAATAGGGCCGATTGCTGTCCATAATGGCTGGCCCATTTGGCTTAATTGAAGGTCCAAAGACAGCAACGAATCCTTGAGGAACGACCATTGTCTCCCCGAGGTAAAGTCATTGGTCCAATACTCGGGTTCGAACACATACAGTGGGATTATTGGACCTTCCTTGACCGCCGAAACCAGTACCTCATGATCGGTCACTCGGAGATCGCGCTTAAACCAAACGACGATTGGTGCGGTCATGTCAGCCATCGTCTTCGATATGAGTGATCAGGATCATAGCGATCGGCTTGGTCGTTGAGCTTAAAAATTCGGCCACCTCGGGGATCGGGCCCGACCCCTGCAATATATGCCCAGTTCCCCCAGTTACTCGCCACATCAAAATCAATCAGCTGGCTCTCAAAATAGGCGGCTCCGAGTCTCCAATCGAGATTCAACTCGTAAATCAGGTGACTCGCGACCAGCTGCCTTGCACGATTACTCATCCAACCTGTCTCATTGAGCTCTCGCATTGCGGCATCTACGATGTCGCAGTTGGTATGACCGGTTTTCCATCCATCAAACCGTGTGCTGTTATGATCACCTGAGACGTCTTTGTCATTTGGGCCATTGCGTCTGAACAAAGTCCAGTCGGATTCTCTGGTGTACCAACGAAAATATTCACGCCATAGCAGTTCAAAACGAAGCCAATATGTCGATTCGTTAGCACCCTCTCGCGCCTCATATGCCAGAGTGTCTGACCAAATTTGTCGAGCTGACAGACAACCATGGGCTAGCCATGCCGAGAGGTGACTTGACTGCATCGGACCGCAAAATGCGTTTCGCGTCTGCTTGTAGTGCGATAACGCCCTTGCATCCAAATACGTCATCCAATGTCTTTGTGCCTGAGTTTCACCCCCATAGGTTTCAACCTCCGCCCGAGGAGAGAGCTGACTGTCAAAGGTTTCAATCCATTCGACGGGATCTGGCCACGGCTGCTCCATGCAAGGTGTCAATTCATGCATCTCAACCGGTGGATCCGGAACCAATCCCGGTTTTTTCTCTACGATTTTCCGAAACTTTGAAAACGTGGCAGGGAGCTCATCAAGTTCAAATGGCAACTGCTCAAACCGAAACAAATCATCCACGTCATGAGTCACGACGGGATAACCCTCCGCTTCGATCCGCGCATTTTCCAAGCGTTCTTCGGTTGCGAGCGGCCGATCACAAACCATCTTGATTACATTGACACTGGGGTTTATTCGATTGAGCGCGTAAACAGGCTCTTCTCCACTGACCCAAAGACCACTACCGCGAGCAATCAACTCCGCCCTGAGGGCTTGCAGACTCTCAGAACGGAACCTCGCCCAGTGCGAACCAGTGCGGGGCATTCCGAATTGCTGATCAGCCCAACGCCGTGGTTCCAGACAAGCAAGTGGAACCACTAATGCATCGCGCTCATTTGCGATTTGAGTCGCCAAATTCAGTGCCGGATTATCAACAACTCGACAGGTATCGCGGACTAACCAGATCACAATATCAGGCTTCATTTGGAATTCCTGTTCGTCGACAGCGTTCACTGCAAAAGATCACAGAGTCCCAATCACGCTCCCATTTTTTTCGCCATGCAAAGGGTCGTTCACACACCGGGCATGTTTTCACAGGTAAGTCGCTTTTCTTAATCGTTTTTCCGTACCTCTTCATATCAGCTGTTGCTGTGGCAACCCCACAGCATCACCTCCATGCGTCTCAATCCGATGCCGAAACGCCTCAGCCCGAGACAGAATGGCACTCATTTTTTCCTCGCTGAAACGATCCAGATTTCTCAGAATCATCGCCATCCGCGGATTCGTTCTGAATCGATCACGATGACGATTCAAGAAATCCCAGTAGAGATAATTGAAAGGACAGGCATTCTCGGTTTCGGTGTCCTTGACGTTGTAACGACATCCTTTGCAGTAATCGCTCATCCGATCAATATACTTGCCACTCGAACAGTAGGGTTTCGACGCCATCACGCCACCATCTGCAAAGAGCGCCATTCCCAAAGTATTGGGTAGCTCCACCCATTCATAGGCATCCGCGTAGACCGACAAATACCAATCGCAGACCGCTTCAATCGAACATCCTGCCATTAACGCAAAGTTCCCTGTCACCATGAGACGCTGAATATGATGTGCGTATGCATTCTCACGTGTATTGCGAATCGCCTCAGACATACAAACCATATCGGTCTTCGTTTCATCCCAATAAAACGCGGGTAACGGCCAGTCAGCATTGAGCGTGTTCCGCTCTTTATACTCAGGCATATAGGCCCAATACAGACCGCGAACATATTCTCTCCAGCCAATGATCTGTCGAACAAACCCCTCAACTGCATTAATCGGCGCATGCCCTTGGTGGTAAGCATCTTCTGCTGCTTGGCAGATCTCCATTGGGCTCAACAAACCAAGATTGAGACTCGTCGACACCAGGCTATGAAATAAAGTGTCCTTCCCTCGGACCATGGCATCTTGAAAATTGCCAAATGACGGAAGACGCTCATTGATGAAATGATCAAGTATCTGAAGCGCTTGCTCGCGATTGACAGGCCACCGTAATCGCTCTGACTGCAAATCACCAAAGTGGTTCGCAAAGCGCGTATTTACGAGCTCGACCACCTCTCTTGTAATCGCATCCAGAGGCCACGACGGAGAATTCGGTGTTGGTCTCTGATCCAGTGACTTTCGATTATCATGATCGAAATTCCACTGCCCTCCAACTGGCTCTTTACCTTCCATCAAAAGACCAGTCGACTGACGAATCTTGCGGTAAAAATGCTCCATTCGAGGCTGTTTACGCCCCGCCAGAAACGTTTCAAATGCATCGTGAGAACATAAGAATCGGTCATCAGCGATGATTTCAAACGGTACCGTCATCTGCTCTTGTAGCGCTTCAAACTGTTGTTTCAAACGCCACTCCCCAGGCTCAGTCAAGCACCATGCGTCGAATTGGAAACGTTCCTGGGCTCTTTGCACTTCTGAATCGAGGCTTTGAGTGTTCTCAGGGTCATCAAGCTTGACGTAGATCACTTGCCGCCCAGATGCAGTCAATACGTCTGCGAAGTGGCGCATTGCACTGAACACCAACGCAATTTTTTGCTTGTGATGCTTGACATATGACGCCTCCGACCAAACCTCTGCCATAACAACAACGTCTTCAGGCTCAAGAAGATTCAGTGACGACAGGCTGTCTGATAACTGGTCCCCAAGGATGAGGCAACAACGGGCCAAAGATGTACTCCTACCACAACGAGGATGACATCCATGAACCTCAGAAAATTTTTTATCCCATGTTTTACAGTGGTGATCGGTATGACAACTTTAAAGGCGAATGCAAGCTGCGCCCCTCTTCTAGATCATTCGGTGCGGCAACTAGCCGATGATCAAGTCGATCGATTGTGCGAAGTCTATCAGGGCCAAGTCGTCATGATCGTCAATACCGCATCGAAATGTGGGTTCACCCCACAATTTGAGGGTCTCGAGGCGCTTTATAAAAAGTACAAAGATCAGGGGTTTGCGGTTCTTGGCTTCCCATCCAAAGATTTTGGAAACCAAGAATACGGGACTGAGGAAGAAGCCGCCGAATTCTGTCGACTCACCTACGGGGTTCAGTTCCCGATGTATGCAACAACGCACGCCAAAAAAGGCAAAGCAGATGCTCTATTTAAAGGACTTGCCGAGGCCGCCGACGGCGACTACCCCTCTTGGAATTTCCATAAATATATTATCGATCGGGACGGTCAACTCGTCGGTAGTTTTGGATCATTCACAGGTCCATCGTCACGCCGCATTACACGCGTCATCGAAGACGTGTTGTGAGTAATTAGTGCGGGCGTGCTACGCCCGCATACCCCGCTCGGCGAGCAGACAAGGCGATCGATACCGAATCTGAAAATCGTAACGCATGTGGTTTATCGATCACCACATCAGCCCACATAACCTGGGGGTGTTCCATCACAAGCGACAGAACTTCATCCGTCATCCGCTCTAGCAGAAGAAATCGATTCGATTCGACATGCTTGATCACTTTTTTCGTGATCGTTCGATAATTCAGCGCCTCATCAATGACATTAAACGAGACTGCCTTTTCTGCGTGATAATGGATCTGGATGTTGATCACCACATCCTGTTGGTTTTTCTTCTCATCATCATTGATGCCAATATAAGTCCGTAGCCTCAAATCCTGAATATGGATTTTAGCTATCTGGTCTCTTTGAAAGTCTGTCATCAACTCTTCCCAATCAATCGAAGGAACTCACTGCGTGTCGCCTGATGCTCCCTAAAATCACCAAGCATGACTGATGATGCCATCGTGGAATTCTGTTTCTCGACGCCCCGCATCATCATGCAGAAATGTCGCGCTTCAACGACCACAGCGACCCCACGAGCCCCGGTGACGTTCTGAACCGCAAGAGCAATCTCCCGTGTGAGGTTCTCTTGGATTTGCAGACGTCTCGCGTACATATCCGTAATGCGTGCAAACTTTGACAGCCCCAATACCTTGCCGTTTGGCAAGTAGCCAATATGACACCGGCCGGAAAAGGGAAGAATATGGTGCTCGCACATGGAATAGAGTTCGATATCGCGGACAACAACCATTTCGTCATTTTCCGATTCGAACACTGCACCATTGACCAGGGTCTCGAGATCTTGACGATAACCTGAGGTTAGAAACTCGAGTGCTTTTGCAGCACGCTTAGGTGTATCCAGAAGGCCTTCCCGTTCGGGATTCTCGCCAATGGCAGTAATCACGTTCCGGTAGGATTCAGATAATGAATCAATCATGGGGTCTCCAATTGTTCATATGGCCAATCAGCATTTCATGGAATAACAAGGTACTATCGCAGAGTGACAAACCAATCGACCGATGCCCTATACCTATGGCCCCTTTGAAAGAAAACAACAAATGTCGAGCATTCCAATTGAAATTGTGGCTTGCGATCGGATTGCTCATCGCAACGGGGTCGATTGCCGCGAGTCTGCTGGATCTCACTGCAGTCGTGACTGCGTTTGGTTCACTATCAGCCCATACGATTATTGTAATTTTATTACTCGGGTCCGTCAGTTGGCTCTTGCGGGGGCTCCGAACGTGGCTACTATTCGAACAAGTTCCATTGTTAGAGGCCCTTGGTATGAGCTTTGTGCACAATACAGCCAATAACCTCGCGCCGATGCGATTGGGAGAACTCGCTCTACCGATACTTGCCCGATGGCTTGGGAAAGTTGAATTTTCAGTTGGGTTAACAAGCCTTTTGTGGATACGGCTACTCGACTTCATCAGTCTCGTCGGTATCAGTCTCTGCATTCTTTTGCTTCCAAGCGCCGGCAGTGTCATCCTTGCGCTCCTCGCCGCCTTCATTTTTCTCACACCGTTACTAATCGCTGTGGTGGTTCCAAAAACGCAAGGCTTGCGATTACCGAAGATATTGGAGCAAGCCCGAAGTCAACTCATCTTTGAGTCGCAAAATGGTCAACGCTTACACCGAATGTGGAGACTGACGATTCTTGCTTGGCTCGCGAAAATCCTAGGAATGGCGATCCTGCTTGCGACACTCTCTGGTATCGCGGTCACTGATGTCATCTCAACAATTCTTGGCGCAGAGCTCTCGTCAATTCTACCAATCCACGGGCTTGCCGGGGCAGGAAGCTATGAGGCTGGAGGAATCATTGGCTCAACCCTTGTGGGTCTGTCTCCGATACTCGCGCTTGAGATGACGATTCAACTGCACATTTACGTACTGAGTCTCACCGCTGTCTTCGGTATACTCGGTGTTTTATTGCTATTGAAACGGACTTTACATGGCTGACACCCTGCCCCGTCTGTCCGTTGTCATTCCACTTTATAAGGAAGAAGACAACGTCGAACGCTTGATTGATGAACTGCATTCAGCACTCGAGCCCTATCCAGGTGAATTTGAATTTGTCCTCGTGGACGATGGCAGCACTGATGGTACGCGAGAACTGTTATTGGAAGCGAGGGCAAACTTTGGAGATCACATCATGGTGATTTCACATCGACGGAATCTCGGTCAAACGCAAGCCATGCAAACCGGACTCCAGGCGGCCCGTGGTGATGTGATTGCTTTCATGGATGGTGACTTGCAAAACGACCCAGCAGATATTCCAGCGATGGTTGAAAAACTTGAAACTGATCATCTCGACCTTCTGTGTGGCTGGAGGAAAAACCGTCAGGACACCCTGGATCGTACGCTACCGTCTCGCATGGCAAATTGGCTGATTGGTTGCGTCTCAGGTGTTGCTTTGCATGATTATGGTTGTAGCTTGAAGGTTGGACGCCGAGATGTGCTTGATGGCCTTGATCTTCGGGGTGAAATGCATCGATTCATCCCCTTGTGGGTTGCTAACCTCACTCACCCAAGCCGGATTGCAGAAATCCCTGTCAATCATCGGGCTCGAACAGCCGGTACATCAAAATACGGGATTTCAAGGACTCCTCGAGTGATTTTAGATCTCCTGGCCGCCTGGTTTTTTTTGCGATTTCGAGAGCGTCCAGGGCACTTCTTCGGCGTTGCTGGACTGATTACTGGGGGGTTTGGAGGGGTCGCGCTCACCTATCTTTTCATCTTAAAGCTTGTCGGCGTAGATATCGGAAACCGCCCTCTACTGATCACTGGCGTGTTACTCGCACTCGTCGGACTTCAGTTAATTACCACTGGATTAATCGCCGAGATGCTTACGCGTCTACGCACTCGATCGCAGCCACCATTGACCAAGCAAACTGAGGCATCAAGCTGGTCACAAGGATCCGATGATCGCCCTGCATAAGCTCGATTGGCAATTATTTCTATGCCTCGTCGTTCTCGGATTCATCGGAACCTGGGTACCACTTTTTGATCTTGACGAAGGCGCATTTCTTGAGGCCACACGTGAACTTGTCGATGGCGGCCATTGGGCCGCGACCACTTTGGATGGAGAACCAAGGTATGACAAACCAATCCTTTCTTACTGGCTCCAGGCAATCTCGCTCACGCTTTTTGGATGGTTGAGTCATCTGATCCCAATTGAGGTAATCGGTCGTCTTCCATCAGTGATCGCCGGGGCTCTTTGGGCACTTGTTTTGGGGCGATTCAGTGCCGAAATCTCAAAAAAACCAGCGCTTGGGGTCTTCGTCGCGCTTGCGCTAGTCACCACCCTTGGAACGCTGGTCATTTCTCGCGCAGCGACTGCCGACGCAATTCTCAACTTATGGTTCGCACTGCTGTTTACAGACATTGCGCGCTACATAAAGAAGCCCAGTGATTCGCTAAGGCTTCGTATCTTTCTGTGGTTTGCACTCGGTCTTCTCACCAAAGGTCCAGTGGCCGTCATCATCCCCGCAGGCGCCTTCGCCCTATGGGTAGTTATATCTAATCAATGGCGCCTTCTTTGGAAGGCATTGGCATCATTCCGAGCATGGGCGTTGTCGATTGCGGTGCTAGCTCCCTGGCTGGTTGGGGTCTATGACGCGCAAGGACTCGCATTTTTTGAAAATTTCATTCTTCGGCATAACGTTGAGCGTTTTTCTGGGAACCTCCATGGACACGGGGGCCATCCGCTCTACTATGTCTTTGTCATGCCGCTGGTCCTCCTTCCGTACAGTGGCTTGGTGATGGCGATCCTCCTCAAAATTCGAGAGTATTGGGGCTGCCCTGTGAATCGGTTCGCCTTAATCTGGGTTGGTTTTGTTGTGATGCTTGTGTCTTTATCCGGAACACAACTTCCCCACTACGTTCTTTATTCCACAGCCCCGCTCTTCGTCTTATATGCACGTGTCTTGCCATCACTCTCATCACGCTTTTGGGCTCTGCCAGGCCTATTCATACCGCTTCTACTCATTGGGCTTGGTGTATTTCACCAGTGGATTCCAGAACCCAAACATCTCAGAGATCAAGAACAACTGATTTTGTTATTTCAACTGATCACCGTCTGGTGGTGGCCTTTGACTTTTGCCACGATCAGTCTTTTCTTGCTTGCTTTGATTGCTGTCTTTGCACCAACGTGGCGCTTGAGCCAACGATTGATTGCATTAGGCGGTGTCCAGTTGGCATGTATCGCATTAATTCTTCTGCCAATTCTTTCAGAGGCCAGGCAACGACCGCTCAAACAGGCGGCATTGATCGCCAAAGAGGCCCAAGCAGATGTGGTTTCGCAAGGCGTTCGAATGCCAAGCTTCTCGTTTTACCGAAATGCAATCACACCAGAAAGTCTGCCACTCCGAGGCCAGTGGGTACTGATTTCAGTGACTCGTATTCACGAACTACAGGCACTGCAGATTCCACTTGAAGTCAAAGCTGCCGGTCCCGGGTGGCGCCTGATCGCCCTCGCTGGATCACCGTCGATTTAATCCTTCTTTTGTAACTGAAGGCTGGCTGAGTTAATACAATACCGGAGCCCTGTCGGAGTTGGACCATCGTTGAACACGTGTCCCAAATGCGAATCACAGACATCACAAGTCACCTCGGTCCGTGGCATAAAAACAATTGACCGGTCATCATGTTCGCCGATGACGTCCGGGTCAATCGGCTTAAAAAAGCTCGGCCAGCCAGATCCTGATTCAAACTTATGCTCAGAATCAAACAACGGGGTATGGCAACAGACACAGTGGTAGATTCCCACGGTTTTTGAATCGTGATACGCATTTTCAAACGGTTTTTCTGTCCCTTTTTTGCGTGTCACCCAATACGACTCGGCCGATAATTGCGCTCTCCATTCCGCATCCGTCTTTTTTACCTTTTTTCCTGAACTCATAACTTGAACTCCGCTTAGAAACCAATATCTTTTAAACAAACCCAGTTGCCTTAAGGAGAGGCTGACATGTTACGGATAGCGCTGTTTCTTTTAACTAACTTGGCCATTGTGTTGGTCGCAAGTATCACTCTCAGTCTACTGGGCTTTGAAGGATACTTGGCAGCAAACGGTGTGGATTTAAACCTCTCGAGCCTCTTAGTGTTTTGCTTCGTTTTCGGCATGGCTGGAAGCTTCGTCAGTCTTCTCCTCTCTAAAACAATGGCGAAGATGGGAACTGGAACACAAATTATTACCCAACCACAGACGGCAGACGAAAAGTGGCTTGTCGATACCGTTGCCGAACTCTCCAAAAAGGCGGGTATTGGAATGCCCGAAGTCGGGATCTTCCAAAGTGAGGTGAGTAACGCATTTGCCACAGGATGGGACCGAAATAATGCGCTTGTAGCTGTGAGTACTGGCCTACTCAGCCGATTCAGTCATGACGAAGCCCGAGCGGTGATGGCGCATGAAATAGGTCACGTCGCCAACGGTGACATGGTGACGCTTGCCTTGGTTCAAGGGGTCGTCAATACCTTTGTGATGTTTTTCTCTCGAATCATCGGGCACACCATTGATCGCGCTGTTTTTAAAACCGAACGCGGTCACGGACCAGCCTTTTACATCACAACTTTTGTCGCTGAAATCATCCTAGGTATCCTGGCCTCGATGATTGTCTTCTGGTTTTCTCGTCAGCGAGAATTCAGAGCAGACGCTGCAGGCGCGCAACTGGCTGGAGCCCCAGCAATGATTGGCGCACTTGAACGACTTCGCGCTGAACAAGGCGCACCATCAGAATTACCAGACTCCATCGTGGCTTTTGGAATTCGCACTGGCGGAAAAAATATGATGCGTTTATTCATGACACACCCGCCGCTTGAGGAGCGTATCGCCGCGCTTCAACCGGCTCGTTAATCAGACCTTACACGTGAGTGCGGCGAAGCCGCGCTCACAATCCTCAATCAAATCGTCAACTGATTCGAGACCCACGGCAATTCGAATCATATTCTCTGAAATACCCATCAATTCGCGGTCTGCATCATCGAGTCGACCATGGGTACTTGTCGCCGGATGGCAAACCGTGGTTTTCACATCACCTAAGTTGGCAGTCAATGACATCAGACAGGTCGTATTTAAAAATGACCATGCGTCCTCACGAGACCCATTTTTCAGGGTAAAACTCAGCACACCACCGCCCGCCTTCATTTGATGATCAATTAATGCCTTTTGAGGGTGCGTGCGCAATCCCGCATAGTTGACTCGTTCGACCTGCGGTTGCTGTTCCAGCCATTTTGCGAGGGCCATCGCCTTCTCACTATGCGCATGCATCCGAATATCCAGAGTTTCGAGACCTTTCAGAAAGATCCAGGCGTTAAAGGCGCTCATCGTGACGCCGCCAGAGCGAATAAACGATGTGACAGGCTCCACCAAGTCCGATCGGCCCAAAACGGCACCACCCAAAACCCGCCCCTGGCCATCGAGATATTTGGTAGCCGAGTGAATGATGAGATCAGCGCCAAGACTGAGTGGTTTTTGCAGTACAGGCGTCATGAAGCAGTTGTCCACGACCAATAGGCAATCATGCGCGTGGCAAAGCGCGGCAAGCCCTTCAATATCCACAATTTCAATGGTTGGATTTGACGGAGTTTCGCAATAAGCAAGCTTCGCTGGTTGCGCCAGCGCCCGCTCCCATGCGTCTAAATCAGTTGGTGATAGCAACTCAATTTCAAGGCCATATTTGATGAAAAAGTTCTTCACCAAGTTAAGTGTCGCGCCGAAAACACCAGTCGACATCAATACTCGGTCACCAGTCTGACAGTGCGCCATCAAAGTCGAGAGGATCGCACCCATCCCTGAAGCCGTCGCCTCACATACCTCGGCCCCTTCAAGGACTGCGAGACGCTGACAAAAACTATCAACGGTCGGGTTATCGACGCGCGCATAGATTGAGAGTCCCGAATTATTCACAAAGGCATCTGCCATTGTTGCAGCATCAGGAAATACGAAGCTTGAGGTCGTAAAGATGGGCTCTGAATGCTCACGCTCAGGCGAGCGATCTCCGCCAACTCGTATCGCTTGCGTTTCTTCTGAGAGCGCTGAAACTAGGGATGCTAGTCGCCGGTCACGGTCCATCATGAGGCATCAGCCCGAAGATCCAAGCACGCATCCTCTGAATCTGCCTGTGCCTCTTGCTTGGCTCCATCACTTCGCTTTTTCGCCAACGCTTCGAGATATGCATCATCAACCTCTTTGGTGATATAGCATGCAGAAAAGACAGAATCCTCAAACGAATTGAGTGCTGGATTCAATTCGCGAACCGCATCAACGAGATCATCCAGTTCTTGATAAATTAAACCATCTGCGCCAATTAACTGATTAATCTCTTGGGCACTTCGTCCGTGTGCGATCAACTCGCTGGCGGCAGGCATATCGATGCCATACACGTTCGGAGAGACGACGGCAGGTGCAGCTGAAGCAAAATACACTTTCTTCGCGCCAGCATCGCGAGCCATGTCAACGATCTGATGACACGTGGTTCCACGGACAATCGAATCGTCCACAAGCAACACATTGCGCCCTTTAAATTCTTGGACAACCGGGTTTAACTTCTGACGAACGGATTTTTGTCGTTCTGTTTGGCCAGGCATGATAAATGTCCGACCGATGTATCGATTCTTAATAAACCCCTCTCGAAATAGAACACCCAATTTCTGTGCAACTTCGAGGGCACTGGTGCGACTGGTATCAGGAATGGGGATGACAACATCAATGTCGTGTTTCGGCATCTCTTTCAGAATTTTATCAGCCAGTTTACGACCCATATTAATTCGCGCTTGATACACAGATACCCCATCGATCACCGAATCAGGACGAGACAAATAAACGTATTCAAAGAGGCATGGGTGAGATTCTTGTTCGCTCGCGCAGAGCTTGCGATGCAGATTCCCCTCATTATCAATGAATGCTGCTTCGCCCGGCGCGAGGTCACCGATCAAAACAAAACCGGCGCAGTCGAGCGCGACAGATTCACTGGAGATCATGTATTCGACCCCTTGTTCTGTCTTGCGTTGACCGATACAAATCGGTCGAATCCCATAGGGGTCTCTGAATCCTAAAATTCCGTGACCGTTAATCAAAGCAACCACGCCATAAGCACCGCGACAACGACGATGCACGCCTTCAACTGCTGCGAAGAAATCATTTGGAATTGGTTTAAAATTACCGCGAGCCTCTAGCTCATGCGCGAAAATGTTCAGCAACACCTCAGAATCGCTATCAGTATTGATGTGCCGCATATCATCTTCATACAGCTCTTTCATGAGATCTGCGGTGTTCGTGAGGTTGCCATTGTGCGCGAGGCTAATTCCGTACGGACTGTTGACGTAAAAGGGCTGCGCCTCAGCAGAGGAGCTTGTTCCTGCAGTCGGATAGCGGACGTGGCCAATACCCATGTTACCGACCAGGTATTGCATATGACGCATTCTGAAAACGTCACGCACGAGCCCGTTGTCCTTTCGCAAATAGAACTTACCGTTTGCTGAGGTCACCATTCCAGCCGCATCTTGGCCTCGATGCTGCAAAACAGTGAGTGCGTCGAATAACGCCTGATTCACGTTACCACGACCGAATATACCAACCACTCCACACATGATCGAAATCCCTCTCGTCAGCTAATTGACGGGTTAAAGCCAGAGGCTGACAGTTGATCAAAAGCCCATTGCGCCACTGTCTCAAAATGCGGCACAAGTGTTGCGCTAGTGTACCAACTGTCACCTACCAATGGGGTGAGATTTAATAATCCAACCACCACAGTGACAATCAATGCACCTCGCGCAAATCCAAACACCATCCCCAGCACACGATCTGTGGATGATAGACCCGTGGCGTTAATGAATGCGCCGAGCAAAAAGCCAAGTGCCGCCCCAACCAACAAGGTTCCGACGAATAACGCCGCGAAGGCTGCGATTGAACGCATCAGTGAGTCCATAATATGGGTTTCTAATAACTGATCCATCGGCTCATGAAACTGACGTGCAACGACAAATGCAGCGATCCATGTCCCAAGGCTCAATGCTTCTTTGAGAAAGCCCCGACGTAAACTCATGAGTGTAGAAATTGCGAGTACCGCGACGATGGCCCAGTCGAAGGGAGCTAGACTCAGGCCCGCGTCAAGCTGCTCGGTCATGTTTGACCGTGCTCACGGACGTCATATTGCTCGATTTGAGGTTTTAACGACAATTGCGTTTGGATTGCAGTAGCGGCTGATTCAGCGGTTGTGCGGTCAAGTAATGGACCAACGTAGACACGAGTCAACGATTCTTCAGTACGCAGGTAAACGCGCCCGATCTCAAGCGCTTCAAGCTTTAGCTGTAGCGCTTGTGCATTTTCGCGATTCTTAAACGCGCCCACTTGAAGAATGAAGCTGGCTTGAGCTTCATCACCGATTGGCGCACCCATCAAGGCGTCGAGTTTGTCACGACTTTTCTGCAAAGTGGCTTGATCAATGACTGGAGGAGCCACGGGTTCCGAATTGATTTGCGGTGGATCAGGTAACCGTCTCAGAGGCGGTCCCTGTTCGCGAATCGTTTCAAAACGCGGTGTCAGGAGCCAAGGCAATACCAGGGCTGCAACGGCAACCAGGGTTGCCGCACCAATCCACTGATGTTTCCTCCGATGCGAGGCTGGATTTGTTTGCGCTTGTTCAGTTGAAGAGGTCATGCCGAAGTGCGTCTGCCACTAATACAAAGGATCCAATAACCAAAATCTGATCATCCAAATTCAATTCAGAAGATAGCTCCCTCATCGCGATCGAAAGTGTAGCAAAACTCCGCCAACACGTCTGTTCAAATAGTGACGACCACGATTCCTCGAGCGAGTGGATGGATCGACCTCGCTCACCGTCAATACCAACCAATACAACCCGATCTGTAAATCCTTTCAAAATCGGCAGCATGGTATCAACATCTTTATCCTGCAGCGCCCCAAAGATCACAACCCGTTGCCGGCGAGGAATAACTGCTTCAAGTGACTGTGTCACAAACTCACATGCCAATGCGTTGTGACCCACGTCCAATATGTAATTTCGACTACCGATCACGTGCGCTGACATTCGCCCCGTGACTGACGCTTGATTGAGTATTTCTTCAATGGATCGTGATTTGAGATAGCCCAGCGCATCCATGGCGAGGCAAGCAAGTACAACCGATATTTTTGGAAGACGAGCGGATGAAACATCAAGCACGAGACCAGAGCGGGGTAAGGTCAGGGTGAGACCATCAAATACCTGATCAACCCAGAACAACTCAGCACGGTGTCTCCGAGCTTCGGTTAATAAAGTCCTCTGTACATTCGATACCGCAGAAAATGTCGGGGTACGTTCACGCATCACACCAGCTTTTTCCACCGCGATCTCTTCCAAAGAATTCCCAAGATACGCTTGATGATCAAACC